>CAJFNK010000008.1 GCA_904394685.1 Candidatus Heritagella gallinarum | reverse complement strand
TGTAAGGGGCTGTGGTTGGAACCTTTCTTGAGCCATCTTGTGGTAGGAGATGATCACCAATCCACAGCATCCCTTACAGTGTAGCACAGCCCTTGGAGAGGGGCTTTAATAACTACTACTCTATAATACAAGGAGAAGATAATCTTCCGCTTTTTTCAAAATTTCACTGTCATACCGTTCTCCCAGCTGGACTGCCGCTACATTCAAAGGCTCAGCCTCGTCAAACAGACGGCGCTGTACAGTTTTATTCAGGGATTTGATATGCGGGCGGGTCATCAGGGCGTTGGCCGAAAGAGAGGTGGACGGGCCGTCACGCAGCTCGCCTTTTAACACACGCAGCTTTTCCATGGGCAGCTTTTCTTTCAGCAGCTCTACATATTCCGGCAGAGAAGAATGGCAGTATGTAATCTCGCCATCAAACTCCTCGTTCAACTTTTCAATCACTTCGGGCAGCAGGTGCTGGGAAGCGGTAGAGTCCGTGCCATCCATCATCACACGATGATCGGGCAGCAACGTATCATCCATTGCCTTCCAGCTGTTCTGTGCTGCCTTACGCAGCCGCTCTGTATGGATTTTCTGGGTATCTTCTACACGGAACCAGTCCTGAATATGGCCTTCTTCATCGGCTTCGTGATAGGTGCGTCCCATTTCTTCCATCTCATAGCGGTATTCATCGCTTTTATAAGCCTTACCATTGAGCACTTCGAGCATCGTGTTCATAAAGAAGTTTGCACGGGCATCCGATCCCAGACGGGTTGCCAGAACACGGGTTCCGTCTTTGCCTTCCCAGATAAACTCGCAGTTGGGAGCACGGTTTTTATCCACGTTTTTAGAAACAATGACCGTGTCGATGCCAAATCCCTGATAAATCTGGGGGAACTGGCTGGGCTGACCCCAGCCGAAAGATTCATATCCGATTTTCAGATTTCCGCCGAGCTTTTCACACTCCCGGAAGCCTTTGAGCAAATTGCGGACAATACTTTCCCCGCTGATCGGATAAAGGTCGGGCAGTGTATACCAGGGGCCGATTTGCAGCCGGCCTTCTTTGATATATTGCTCGATTTCTTCTCTGCGTTCCGGGCGCAGCTCCAGGAAATCCAACAGCATCACACACTGGCCGTCTGTCAGGAAGCTCTTATAATCCGGATGCTCTTTGAAATTATCCAGCAAGCTCTCCATTACATCGATCAGATATTGACGGTTTTCCCAAATCGGGTATCTCCATTCCCGGTCCCAATGGGTGTGGGGGACGATATATCCATGTTTCATGTTGTTCACCTCATCATTAATTATTGTTGATTCATGTTGTCATATGAGCCATACTTGCGCCAAAGCTCGATCATCCGCTCATACCGGGCCAGGGGCATGCCTGTATAGGCACAGTTGGAAGTAGCAAAAATATACCCTTTTCCATCCATCATGCCTTCCCGCAATGAACGCATCACATCGGCGTCACATTCTTCGTCTGTGCCGGTTTGCAGAAGTCCACAGTTCACATTACCCACCAGGCAGATCTTGTCCCCTACGATTTCACGCACTTTGCGAAGGCTGACTCCGCCCTGTGGGTCGAGGGAATGGATGGCATCCGGCTGGCAGTCTGCGATTTGCCGCAAAATCGGCATGATGTTTCCATCGGTATGCTTGATGGAGTAATATCCCATCTTGCGGTATTCGCTGATGACCTCCTTCAAATACGGCTGAACCAGCTCACCAAACAACTCCTCCGGGAAAAACGGGTTGGCGTTCAGGCAGTAATCGGAGCAAAGCCCAAAGCCGTCTACCAGATGGCCGTTTTGATCCAATTTTGCCGCTGTGCGAAGCATCGAATCCAGACGACGCTTGGATTCTTCGTTCAATCCCTCTGGATCTTCATACATACGGATTGAAAAATCCATCACATGCGAACCGTCCGGGATAGCCCAGGTTGGGTCACCGTGAAGCATCAGGAAGTATTCGTCTCCGGACTGCTCCCGGATTTCCTCCAAAAGCTGCTGTGTAACTTCCAGACGGTCCGGATCAGGCAGCACATCCGGCTGCACAAAAATAGCGCTGTGGCCATACCGCTTTGCGGTTTGGATATACAAATCTGCCATATCCTTGATATGCAACTTTTGCTCTGTCCGGCTCATCTGGTTCCACTGTGAATAGTGACGCTGTGAAAAATGCACTCTGCCAAATGCTTCCATTGTAAGGAAAAACACCAGCTCAAAGGTAGGCACCTGCCCGCCGATTTTTTCACATTTCAGGGTGCGGATAAAACGTTCTTTATTTGTCATGTTTGATTCTCCCACTCTATACAAAATGGAAGCGGCTCCATGATTCTGTGAAATAGCCATATATGGAAATCACTCACAAAATCACGGTACCGCCTTATTTTACTGTAATTTCACCTGCGATCAACACTTTTCCATATTTAAAGATATTAAGGGACAGAATTATCGAATCAATAACCTGTTTTATGGTTTCCAATATTTATCTATAGTCTCCTTGGCCAGCTGGACGTATCTACGACCACGTTCAAAGTCACCATAAATGGTTCCGACTTCCCGCTGTGCTACCTCAAGCATACATCCACTTGCATGTTCTGCTACTTCCTTAAAATAACTGCGGATTGCATCTTCATCCAAAGGTCCACGATTGGTGACATATTCTGCACGAGGTTTACTATAAAATACGATATTGCTACCCCTTAAATATTCTCCAACTTGTGCTTCATTGTTAAAAGGAGAAACCGAAAGCTTACGAAGATTTTTCCACTGAGAAAGATATTGTGGCCATATGGCATCCACCCGCTCACAGCATCCGTAAGAAAGCAAGCCAAATCGGCGGACAAGTCGATCTTGATATGGAAAAACAAACTCTCCGAAAGTTTCTGGAGAAACAGCTGTTGTTTCCTGGGATTCCAAAAACCCCCAGCACTGTGTAGTTTTGGTCACATTTTCTTCCGGTAATTCATTGGTAAAGGCAAAACTCTCTTGTGCAATCGGGCTTATGCCGTTGGTAGGGAGCAATAGCTTTTCTTGCTCCAAATAATCATAATACCGCTCATAAAAAGAGCATGCCATTTCCATTGCTTCGTGAACCCGATCGGGACAGTCGTACATGGAGCAATAATACGACTCCATACCCATCAAAAAAACTAAAGGGGATGTCATTGCTCCTGATAAACTTCCCATTACCATTCTCACTGGCAGAATATCACCAAAAGTTTCTTCTGCCAGTTGCATGCGTAATTTCGTTTTTTCACGATCTATACGAAAGAAACCTCCTTTCAATTTCTCTATTTCAGTCTCTAAATCTTCGATTACTGGATCAATATGATATCCTTGTGCATTCTTTAGGTTGGCATGAGTAATCTTAGGCTGAATTCCGAAAGGAGACAGTGCCACGTCCCACTGAACATCAAAAGTAGGAGAAATCGGAGTATCATCATTAAATAATTCTCGTCCTGTCAGAGTACTCAGCAAAGCCCATTCCAATTCACGAGCCTCCGAACCTTCACACTGCATACGGGGAGTAATTACTTCGTGTGTAAAATTGGAAAATAGCAATCTTACTGTAGGAGTTTCTCTCTTTCCCTGTGCTAGTGCTCTCCACTTTTTAAGAATCTCATCGTTTTGTTTTGAATGGGCATATTCAATTTGCTTTTCCGCAAGAGCTCTTAAACGTTGATAATCTTGTTTGTTGATTTTCCCCATGCGCTTTCTCCCATTTTTGAATAAAAGTTCTTATATTATTTTCGCACAATCTCCATCATCTGTTCCCAGCATTTCTCCATGTCGGAAACCAGCTTAAACTGGGTGCGGCAACGATCCAGATTCTGTCCCTCCCGATGGACAGCGAAATAGTGGTCGCCTTCCAGATAATCCGTGAGGAAGCGCATACCACATTCCAGTGTCATCAGTTTGGCGCCCCAAGGCAAGTATTCTTTTTCCTGCTCTGAGATCACTCCGCCTGCTCCGGCCAAGAATCCACGGGTATAAACTTCAAACAAGTGCAGGTCAAAATTCACCTTGGAAAGATCTTTCTCATCCTCAGCGCTATGGTTAGCTCCAAAGCGGATGGAGTCGCCGAAATCATTGCAGGCCAATCCGGGCATTACGGTATCCAGATCGATAACGCAGATTCCCTCGCCGGTAGCCTTATCAATGAGGATATTATTCAGCTTGGTGTCATTGTGAGTTACCCGCAGAGGCAGCTTTCCCTCACGCAAAGCCTGCAAACACACGCTGCAATCCTCTTTCCGGGCTTTGGCAAACTCAATCTCTGCCTGCACCTCTTTTACACGTCCACAGGCATCCGCTTCGATGGCCTTCATCAAATTCTGATACCGGTTCTCTGTGTCGTGGAACTTCTCAATGGTTTCATACAGGGTATCTGCCGGATACTCTTTCAGCATATACTGAAAACGGCCAAATGCCTTGGCAGATGCTTCAAACAGCTCCGGAGTTTCAGCGCTTTGCAGGCACACCGTATTCTCGATAAAGGGGTACACACGCCAGGCACCGCCCTCACTATCCGTGAAGAACGTCTCGCCGGACTTGGTGCGTTTTACCGTCATGGTTTCACGATCAGGGTCACCGCCGGTTTCAGCGATTTTTTTCCGCAGATAATCGGTCACTCCAACAATATTTTCCATCAGCTGCTCTGGATGCTTAAAGGCAGCTGTGCTCATCCGCTGGAGGATATACCGTTTGCAATCGCCGCTCTCCTCCTGTACATACACGCAGAACGTATCGTTAATATGTCCCTGTCCAAAACGCAGCGCACCTGCGATCTCGCCGCCAAAATCCCAGGCGTTCAAAGCTTCTTTCATTCTTTCTTCAGAAACAAAACCCATTTTGATACCTCCAAACTTTCAAATGAATTTATGGATATCTCTCGCTATCTTCTCACACAGATTGATAGTACATTGTATCTCTTTGATTAAGTGCCAAAAACTGTTATTTGTAATCATTACAGGCCTTGATATAAGCAATTACATTTTCTACCGGTACTTCCGGTTCAAGCAAATGAGTAGGCGCTACGATTAAGCCACCCTTTTCACCAGCAATATCCAGATTCCGAAATACTTCTCGGCGGATTTCATCCGGGGTTCCAAAAGGCATCGTTGTCTGTGTGCCAATGGTTCCGTGAAAAGACAGCTTATCTCCATATACATCATGGATTTCTTTAAAATCCATACATTCCGGCTGCACAGGATTTAAAACGTCTACACCAACCTCAATCAAATGGGGGATAAAAGGTTCTACAAATCCACAGCTATGATAGAAAATCAGGATATCAGGATTAATTGCCTTTGCATGGTCAATTACTTTTTTGATTCGGGGCTTTAACCAGTCACAGTATAAAGATTCGCTCATCATAATGGTTTTTTGCATACCGATATCGTCGCCTAAATAAATGATATCAGCACCTGATCTTGCAAAGCTTTCAGCTCTGATGATTGCATTCTCTGTGATTTTATCAAGCAACGCTTCTGCAATAGGATCATCGCTCATCATATCCATCATCAGATTTTCCATGCCACGCAAATACCAGGATGTTTCCCAAATCGTTGTTTGCATGCCGCCAACAACTGCCAACCCTTTTTCCTTTATCAGTTGAGCCTGTTTCATTTGTTCATCGGCGCTGGAGTTGGAATAATCCAAAAAGGGATAGGCAAGAACCTGCTCGACACTGTCAAAATTCTCCATTGGGTGGTACATTTTGGTCATATGAAAAGCCGCTTCACTTCCAGGTTCATGGGCAATTCCATATTCATCAATTATGGTACCTTCTTTAAAAGACTCCGTATAATAGGCCTCAAAGGTTTCTTTGGGAATATATTTGGGGACTAAATCAGGAATTCCCTCCATCCAAGGAGAATAGTCTATATCAACGTTATGGCTGCTCATGTATTGGTTGAATTTCTTCTGTAACTGTGGACACATATTGAATTCCACAGGAACCTTTTCGTAGCCATTGCGTCTGCACAGAGAAATCAAATTTTCACGTCTGTTCATAATAAAGCATCACTTTCTCATTTTTTCGTTGAATTGATGTACTGTATTCACAAACGCCATAATGTTTTCTACCGGCACCTCAGGCTCCAGCAGATGAGTAGGGGCAATCACCAGTTTCCCCCGCTCCTTGCAAAGTTCCAGCATTTCACTGGTTTTCTCCACAACTTCCTCACGGGTTCCAAACGGCATGGTTGTTTGTGTACCAATGGTTCCCCAAAAAGCTACACGGTCAACATAGGTATTATAGATTTCCACCGGGTCCATACATTCCGGTTGAATGGGATTGAGAATATCCACTCCAACCTCAATCAGCTCTGGGATGATTTCCCGGATATCCCCATCGGAATGATAATAGCAAAGCACTTCCGGATTGGCCTCTTTAGCAGCACGAATCGCTGCGGCCAGGCGGGGCTTCAGCCAGGTTCTCCAGGTTTCTACCGACATCATCATTCCACGTTCCGTTCCCACATCATCGCCAAACACAAGGACATCCACTCCGGCTTCGGCAAATTTACGGGCAAGCTGTGTTTTGATATTCGCAATTCGGTCTAAACAGGCTTCTGCCATCTCCGGATCAGCCAGCATATCCATCAGAAAATTTTCCATTCCCCGCAAATACCAGGCCGGCTCAAAAATATCAATATTCACGGTTCCGTTCATAACAATCCGATCCTGCTCTTTTAAAGAACGGATATGCTCCGCTACTCCCTCCCAGCGGTAATCAGCCAACATGTCGGGGAGCGGAAAATTCCACACTTCTTCAGGGGTTTCAAACAGGCTCATAGGAGAAACAAAGGTCGCAAAATGAGCCACGCTTCCGTTGCGGTATCCTACGCCCCATTCGTCGATCCGGTCTACCTGACCCAACTCCTGAAAATACTTTGTATAATCAACAGGATGTTTGCTGGGATTCAGCTCTGCACGAGTAAACGGGCACCCAAACAGCGATTCAAAATCACGGGTATTGTATTGACGGCTAAATTCTTCCTGTAACGAAGTACAGAGATCCAGCATAAACGGTACCTTTTCAAAAGGCTTTCCATGGATTGCGTTGAAAAAATTTTCTCGATTATTCATACTTAGTAACACCCTTTTGCTTATTTCCACAGCTTCTCCGGATAAATTCCGGCTTCGATCTTTTCCCGGACAGCCTGTACCACTACCGGCTTATCCTCTTTATAGGTCACGCCATACCACTTATCGTGGCTCTTAAGCACCTGCACTTCCGCTTTCTGTTCTTCCAGCAGCTGAGTCACTACGCTGGGCAGGAAATACTCCTTCTTCTGGCTTTCTTCCGGAGTCATAGTGTCCAGAAAAGCCTTAAAACGCTCGCAGGTTTCGGTGACAAAACCGGGCGTAAACCCCCACAGATTCATAGATACCACCGTATCTCCGGGTACATCCACCCAGCTCTCTCCACCATCTTCAGTGTAGTGGATACCTTTTTCATAGGTGCCGATCTTCGTCCGCTCGGTTACACGCTGTAAGGTGCCATCTGCATTTACTTCACACAGACCTCTGGCCACGGTACCATGTTCGGTCACTGTGTTTTGCAGCAGATAGCCCACCATAGCATAGCGGTATTTCTCCCCATCTTCACCCTGGCTCAGATAGTCATAAATCTCTTTAAAAGCTTCGGGACCATAGTAATCGTCTGCATTGATAACAGCAAAGGGGGCGTCGATGACATTCCGGGCGCTCATGATGGCGTGGCTGGTACCCCAGGGCTTTACCCGGCCTTCCGGCACCGAATATCCTTCGGGCAGATCATCCAGCTGTTGGAACGCATAGCGGACCTCCATCTGCTTTTCCATCCGGCTGCCGATCACCTCTTTGAACTCCTCCTCAAACTCATGCTTGATGATAAACACCACGGTTTCAAATCCGGCACGCTTTGCGTCATAAATAGAATAGTCGATAATGACTTCACCGTGAGGACCCACCGGGTCGATCTGCTTGAGGCCACCATACCGGCTCCCCATGCCTGCTGCCATTACGACCAAGATTGGTTTCTTTTCCATAGAACACACGCCTTTCTTTGCAATGAATCAAAGTCAATGTTAATTGACTGCTTTCTATTTTAAAATAATATAAAGCCAAAAATTAATTTATTTTAGAAAAAGCAAACGAATACAGATCGCAGATTTCCTTATCATCCGGACCCGAAAAAACCAGATACAGAGTATGAATTCCCTTGATGCGAAATGTTGTGCTTCTCAGTTGGATATTTTTTTGAATACAGTCTTCACAAATGTGTATTGTAGCAGCCGCAGCGTAGTGCGGATTATCAAAGATGATATGGATTGCCCCTTGATTTTTCACAGCTGCATCTGCTAAAAAAACAACTTCCGTTTCTTCCTGCCCAAAATCAAAATCCCTGTACTCGACACAATTATTATTTTGAACATGAATTAGCGGGTGTGTATTTTTATCTATCTCGGTAAGGTAGCAGTTGGATTTGAAGCCTTCCACTCTTACATGGGTGGCATACGAGGCTTCGATCTTCTGATATGGGCTCAAGGCTTCTCCAAAGCCATGATTGGTCATAGAAACCATATCCCCATGCAGGCCGCCTATACAGCCTTTTTCATCAAAATAGATTTTTTCAACACATACACGCCTTTGCATATTGCTGTTTCCAAATCCCCGGTGGTAAAACAAATACCATTGCCCATTGATTTCACAAAAAGAGCCGTGATTATTTCCCGGTTCCAAATCACATCCATCGTTATCCAGGATATCCCCTCCAAATCGGTATGGCCCAAGAGGAGCATCCGAAACTGCATATGACATCATATGGATTCCTTTTCCATGGTCTGAAGGGTAAAGAATATAGTATCGACCATGAATTTTGCGTATAGAAGCTCCCTCATAGAAGCCAAACTCATCTTGCTCGCCTGTAAAAATCACACGCTCTGTGCTCTTTTTTACAATGCGATAAATCCCATCTTCATCCTGAATCAATTCAGCCCCCAGCAAGCCACGGGCACCAAACTGAGGACGTTGGCCCCAAAAGAGATAAACCTTCTGTGTTTCCCCATCGTTCTCCACATATAGTGTTGGATCAATGCTGGAAGTTTCGCTCCCATCATCATACAAGATTTTCTGAGCAGGACTAAACGGTCCTTCCGGATTTTTTGACAGAGCCATCCCAAGACAGGAACATTCTTCGTTACAAACTACCAGATAATACAACTCGCCAATCTTATTCACATCCGGGGCATATAATCTGCCATTGCTCCATGAAAGTCCATCTGTATCTTCCCCATTCCAGAAATATCCCTCTCCCTGTCTGCTGGCAAATGATACGCCATGATCTGTCCATTGACACAAATCATCTATTGGAGATGAATAGATCCTATATTGATAGGAACACCAGGTTTCCGAGCCAAAAACATCATGAGAGCCATACAAATAGACTCTTTCCTCTCCTTGGCTATTTTTAAAGACTCTAGCCTCTACATCTGGAATCAGTTCGTCCAGAGGAAGAATCGGATTCACTGACCCAAGTCCGGCTTTTGCCATAAACAACTCCCTCGCCTTTATATAACCGGGCAAACATATTGTCTTTCCAATTGTACCCGTAAACTTATATCACATTTGCTTATTTTCTTTTATTAAAATCTTCAATGGCATTTATCATCGCCATCATATTCTCTGCACTGGTTTGCCCCTGAATATTATGTACAGCATTAAAGACAAACCCACCGCCTTTAGAGAAAAGCTCCAGGCGCTCTGTTACTTCATTATAGACTTCTTCTGGAGTTCCAAAAGGCAATGTTTTCTGTGTATCTACGCCTCCGCCCCAGAAGGTAAATTTATCTCCCCATTCATTTTTGAGCATTTTCCCATCCATTCCCGCCGCAGAAAGCTGCACCGGATTCAGGATATCTGCTCCCATTTCATAGAAGTCTTGTAAAAACTCTGAAATAGCGCCGCAAGTGTGATAAAATGTCTTCCAATTTGTATTTTTATGTACCCAATCATTAATCTTTTTATAGTAAGGCTTATAAAATTCCCGGAACGATTCCAGCGACATAAACGGCCCTTTCTGAGTACCGAAATCAGTACCGGAAATACACAGAGCCTGTATTTTATCTCCACACGCCTGCCGGAACAGTTCTGCATTTTTCAAAGCAATCTCAGTCTGATATTCAAAAATCTCATGAATATAGTCCGGGCAAATCATATGAGCCATCATAAAATCCGGGACATTGCGTATCCCCTTGGGTTCCTTCACATTCGGGCCAGGTATCAGAGCAAAATCACCAAGCCCCGCAATAGCTCCCCCGCCAATCATTCCATACTCGGTATTATTATAAAAATAATTACACCGATCCTCTATACGCCGCACTTCTTCATCACTCATGACGCTAAAGTCCGACTGAAAGTCCTCTCTGCCGCCTCTGGTATCTTCATCAAAAGGAAAATGGGTGCGCTCAATATGATCAAAGAAAAATCCATCTTTTGGCATTACCGAAGCCGGAGGATAATTTACATCTCCTTGTGCATATAAATAGGTATTCCCCTTTTCATCCACCGTCGTATTAAAAACCTGTGGCACTTCCACTTCCAGACCAGACTGTAATCTCCAAGGTTTCCAGCCTTTATTTTCAAATCCAAACATGGTCATGTTGTTGGTGATATCCACAACATCAACATGGAGAGCCTGACGTACATCTTCTTCTACCATTCCCAACAACTGTAAAGGTTCACAAATCTTAATCTTTCGATTCTCTAACCCTAATGCCACACGCAGTTTTGCCAGAGCATTTGCATTGATTCCTGTAATACTGGTAGAACCCAAATCGACTACGACTCTATCCGGCTGTTGATGATTTAATGTAGCACACAGTCGTTCTCTTGAAGTCATTGAAACATCCACCTTCCCTGTATTTACAATATTATCAACTAAGTAACCAAAATTATATATTCCTTATTTATCAGGTATATATCTTTTCAGTTTTTATTACATACCAATCCTTAATCATATATTATTCCGAGCGACCGTCTCTTTCAACAACAAAAAATACTGATTCTCTCCATTTTTTAATGACTCCCCCCTTTTCCATTCTCTAAAATTTAACAATCTTCTCTAAAAAATAAGGATTCAGCACAATCTAGAAGGCTCCGACTGATTTTTCATCAGCCGGAGCCTGTCTTCAGAAAGTCTTATTCTTACATTTCATTCTGCTTTCTGCGCCAAATCACTGCCAGCGCTGCCAACATCATCATTGCAAATACTGCTGTGAACAGAATTGCTGTATCGCTGTGATCTCCGGTTGCCGGCGCCTGGGTTCCTTCCTCTCCCTTATCGGGATTTCCCTTGTCAGGATTGGAAGAGCTTCCTTCATCCCCGCCTTCCGGCTTCGAGGGTTCTCCATCCTCAGGAGCACTCAGGTTTTCAATTGCAGCGTCAAGCTTCTGTACAGCTGCATCTACGATCTTCTGGTCATCCTCGCTCAGGCTCTCATCAGCCAGCACCAAATTGGCTTCTGCCAGTGCTGCCTTGAATACTGCTACGCTTTCTGCACTGTACTGGCTCAGATCCAGACTGTTAGCCTTGTTGATGAGGCCTTCCAGAATGGACTTGTCCGCCTTATAACGCTGGGCCAGGATGGCGTTCATCAGGGCGTCTGTCGCTGTTACGACATCTTCTTCCATGGCGTCGCCATCATCCATAACCTTCTTTGCGGCTTCCAGTGCATCCACCAGCTCTTGCCAGTGATCCTGCACATACTTATCCTGGTTCGGAATCATGGTCTCTGCCTTTGCAATCAGCTGCTCCAGCATCGTCTTATCGCCCTGCGTCAGGCCCAAGCTCCAGATGCCTTCCAGCAGTTCATCCCATGCTGCATTGACTTCTTCCTGCGTTGCATTCGGGTCATCCAACACTGCTTTAGCATTTGCCTTCGCCTGCTCAAACAGCTTCACTGCGCTCTCTACTACTCCTTCTGTATCCAGTGTTAAGGCGTAATCATACGTCTTTTGCAGCAGGGTCTTATTGACAGTAGAGGTTTCATCACTTTTCAGTTCAACCAGTTGAATAACTTCCTGCTCGTAGCCATCAACTGTTCCCACCGCAATCACAGTTCCTTCTTCAGCGTAAACAGAAGATGACAGTTCTTTGAAAGAAATCTCTTTTTGCTGGGTCCCGGAATATTGATATTCCACCGCAATTTGCTTTGCCAACAGGCTCATCGGACTGGTTCCGGCCTTCCCCTGCACGGTATCCAGAGCTTCTATCGAAACAATTCCATCTACTTGAATCTCAACGCTGACTTTTTCATTTTCAAGCTCAGTTAAGGTACCGTTCAGTGTAAAGCTGCCGGGTTCTTTATACTGGGATTGATCGGCCATTTCCCATCTGACCGCTGAAGTCATGGTTACATCCTGCATCCCATCGTTGACCACAATCTCACACTCAGAGGGCAACTGAGGCATTTGGCCTACCGATGTAGAAATGATTTCGGGAATATCGGTAGATACCAAAGTACATTCCTTATACATGGAAACACGATATTCTGTTTTTATATACTGCGCTGTCGTTTCAGTTACTATCAGTTCGTTGTTTCCGGGCTTTAATCCCAATGTAACCGGGGTTTCCGTATCCGGGAAATCGGCGGTAATATCCTGACCGTTCAAGGAAATGGTGTATTCTGCCCCTGCCCCATCAGGCTTTTTCATGGTTACAGGCTGTGTGGGATCGGTAATAACCGCCTCATATGTCGTAATCGAGGGAGTAAACTTTTCAGTCAGCTGTACATTCTCCAAGCCGAAATTCTCATCATATCCCGTGAGCGGGCTATCTTCAATTCCTTCAATCTGGATATTATCCATATAGAAGTTTGTTCCCATAGAGTTAAAGGCAATGGTACCGCTGGTAAAGGGATTGGAGCTATCTTTGGCCTCCAAAATATATTTTCCGTCATCCACCACTACACAAAGATCGGTGTAGTCGCTTCCGTTTTTGGCATAAAAGGCAACTGTATGCCACAGTTCGGTATTATTGAATTCCTTTTCAAACACTTCTGGTTCGAGCGTAATTCTAGCCAAATCCGTGGGACTTCCCTGCTGTGCCGTTCTCTTTCTCAAAATCAATGAATTTTCGCCTTCATTAATGCTGAACCAGTATCCGGCCGGCTGATAGGGATAGCCCGAACCCAATCCATCATTTTTATTCTGACAGTTGAGGATAAAGTTCACACTGTTATCTTTTGCGGTTGCAGAGGAAGACTTATAAAGATAATCAAATTCCCAAATATAATTTCCCCACTCAGGCTCCTGCTGGGCATATCCATGGCATCCGCCTTCCCCAGAACGAGCTAATACATAATCGCTGGAATTCCGATCATCCTTTACGGGATTTTCTGCAATCGAGAAAGAAGTGTTAAAGTATCCAAGCATGGTATTTCCAGAAAGAACTCCGCTGTAATTCATACCGGAGCTGATTACCTGCTGGAAGGGGGTTCCATAGGTTTCATCTTTGTTATACGGGAAGTCGGTATCATCCTCAAACTTCCAGTCCACATAAGTTTCGGCAGCATTGCGCACATCCGCAGATTTCGCTGCTCCCTTCTTCACGTTTGCTGTCTTATCAGCAGCCGCTGCTTCCTTTCCGCCATAGATATACAGCTGGTCGTAATAGTTTTCTCCTGTACCATCTTCAGAACCCAATGCAACATAGGAGAAACCTTCTCGCTGAGCAGTTCCAACCTGTACTCCATCGATATATAAGGTTACCTTTCCTTCTTCGGAGTAATCAAATGTCAGTTCATGCCATCCAAATACTCTTCTGATGGGAGTAGCGCTCTTTTCGCCGTTCAAATTAATGGTGTAATAGTTTCTATCAACATCCGGGTCAATTCCCATAGCGATTAGAGTATCTTCTGTTCCACCATCTACCCGTACCAGCGTTCTTCCGGTGTCCGGGAAAAGTTTTCCTTCTCCGCTATAAGTACAGCTGGGAGAGAGCTGTCGGTCAAAGATCTTAACAGTCACGGTTTTATTCAGAGTTTCTTCAAACTCACGATACAAAACCGGCTTTTCTCCTCCAGCTTCGTTATTGAGCACCAGTGCAGATTTTCCATTGAACGGGCCTTCCGACATATAAATGCGGCTCAGTTCAGGGGTGTTTCCACGATAGGACCACTTTTCCCAATCAAGCTCATTTTCAAAATCTTCTGAAAAATACGCATCGTCGGGGCGTTCTGTTTTGGTATTGGTGATCGCATGACGATATTCAGCGGGATAGCGCCAGGTCTGAACGCCGATGTTGGCATAATCCATCTTGGAATCATCAAATGAATCCAGTCCATCCTTCGGGTTCTTAAAGTAGAAAGTGCAGTTATCCACCTTTACCTGCCCATTTTGCAGGTTGGAATTCTCAATTGTATAGTGCTGAGGGTTCACAGTCTTGACATTGGACATCTCAATCCCACACCAACCCATATCAAGATTGATGTTGTTGGGAGAAATATCACTCATATTTGGCTGTGCGCCTACCTCGTTAATCACGATCTGGTCGAAATAATTGGGACGTGAAAAATTATGGGTATTATAATATACAAACACTGCAAACAGTCCGCCGTCATCGCCGCCGTCCTGCTGGACATCGTGCAAATAGATATTGGAGAATGTATTGCCGTGGGCATATTCATCCCTTTTCACATCATAGGCAATCGGGCTCCAGTTTCTGTTTCCAGATGCCGTATTATTCCAGCTACCAATATCGCTTCCCATCAAAAGGATACCACGCCGGGGGGAATGATAAACCTCGCAGTTTTGAACCGTATTATAAGTAGCATTTGCAATCTGGATACCAAAAGTCTGGTGTACCATTTGACCAACATCATGGACAATGGTATTTTCAACTGTATTATGGTTGGTATAACTTACCGCATCAGAGTTTCCATCGATTCCAGGGAAACCGCCTTCAATCATAATGCCGCCGTTTCCGCAGTATTCGACCAGGCTGTTGCTTACCAGCGTATTCGTTACACCCAGATACATCTCAATACCATTCATGCCCGCATTACGAATATTGCAGTTTCGAATGGTAATATGATCGGTATACTGCAAATGAACGGTACCCACCTGGAATTGTGGCCGCTCACTGGAACCACAGTAAATGGGGTTTGTGGACTGCTTCGACCATTCGGGGAAAGCATACTTACTGGGAGAGCCGGAGGCGTAAGGAAGCCAGGGGTATCCACTGCTGTAATAATCGGGGAAGCTGGTGTCAGAAAACGTAAAACCATCAAACACCAGATTCTCTACCGGCGTAATTTCTGTATCATCCCAAATTCCGGTTCTTTCACCTTCCACACGAATCACCTGATCCGTTGTGGGAACGATGATTTCCTGTTCTTCCAGGTTTTCCTCTCCATCCTGAGGATAATAATACAAGTCAAAGGTTTTCGGGTTATAATAAAACTCGCCCGGAGTATCCAGGAAAGCCAGATTTCCCTGTAAATAATATCTGGAATCGCCACCAACAGCATAGAGCGGAGTAAAATCTCCAACATCGTTGGGATTAAACGTCATCTTTCTGGCGGAAGTATCGACATTTGTAATCGGCAACGTATCGGAATCCCACGCACGTTTGCCGCCAATATCGTTACATACAATCTGAGCGCTTAAATCGCCACGAGCTTGTGCATTTTGAAGCTGCTCCAAAAAAAGTTTGGAAGCATCTTCTTGTTTATAGCTCATATCTGTATAGGAGCCACCTGCGGTATAGAGGGGGTTGTCAAAGAGCGTAGAAGGCATCCCATCAAACTTTTCAGAATTTAAGGTTCTAGCCAGCGTTACCCGATCCTGATTGACCGTAAGGGTATTTACCGTGAATTTTCCATCTTCGTCCAGCGGGAGCGGCCCAGAAGTTGCCGGCCAGTTATCTTCTCCGAAGGTTTCATCCATCTGGGCTTTTAAATTTGTTTTGAATATTTTCCCGGCCATTGATTCCTGCATATCAGAATCTGCGTTATTGGGGTCTTCACTTACTGAAACAGAAGTCCATTCAGAATTGACTTTAATTCCACCTACAAAACGAGCTTCCGAAGGATTTCCCAAGCATTTATAGATGATTTCATAGCCGTTCGTTGCAGAGTCCTCTGTTGTAAAGTCGATGGTTTCCGTTACATAATAGGTTCCAGGCATTACAAAAACATAAATATCGCCTGTCATATTCTCATTGATTTTTCTTACAGCATCTCTGGCTGCTTGCAAGGTGGCAAATGGTTTTTCATAGGAACCATCATTTTGATCATTTCCATCTGGGGACACAAAAAATTCGGCCTGAATATTTTGCTGCGTTGCTGCCTGCACCGATAGTTGGGATGTCATGGGCAGCAAAGAACCAGTTAACATCAAGGCCGATAATACAATAGATGCTGTTTTCTTGAATACGCCTTTCACAATCTTACCTCCCTGTTTTACAATTCATACTGTTTATAACAAAAGCTTTTTCATCTCCCCCCTTTTTATTAAACAATTGTAATTTTAAAACAAAAATTCCGACTAAAGTTCTTAGTCTTATACATAATATTATTCTTTCATATTAGTTCTTTCAACAACAAAAAGTATTGATTTTCTCCGTTTTTTAAGAATCCTGTCCATTTCTTACTCTCTAAAATTTAACAATTTTCTCTGAAAACTAACAATTTTACATAAAGATGGCCCCAGCTGATGTATCATCAACCGGGGCCTGTCTTCAAATAGGCTTATTTTTACATGTCATTCTGCTTTTTGCGCCAGATAATCACCAGTGCTGCCAGCATCATCGTCGCAAATACTCCTGTGAAAAGAACAGCTGTATCGCTATAATCTCCAGTTGCCGGCGTCTGGGTTCCTTCCTCTCCCTTATCGGGATTTCCCTTGTCAGGATTGGAAGATGTCCCTTCGTCTCCGCCTTCCGGCTTCGAGGTCTCCCCATCCTCAGGGGCGCTCAGGTTTTCAATTGCAGCGTCCAGCTTCTTTACAGCTGCATCTACGATCTCCTGGTCATCCTCACTCAGGCTCTCGTCTGCCAGCACCAGATTGGCTTC
>CAJFNK010000007.1 GCA_904394685.1 Candidatus Heritagella gallinarum | reverse complement strand
TCGTTTGGACATAGAAATAGCCCCCTTAGTCTAGTCTCGAAAACTTTTGTTTTTTCGAGTGTCTACTCTAAGGGGACTATATCATTCGGATAGGGGATTTTTCTATTGCTTTATTCTCTTTGCTTTTCATCCTGCATTTCAGATTCATCAAAATCCAATTCATTGGATTGCTTGACAGGACGGCTTTTCGGTTTAATTTTTGCCAGCGGGTTGGAATTGGCAGCATCCTCCATTTGCTTACTGGAAAGGTGTGTATAGATCTCTGTGGTACCCAGATTTTCGTGACCTAAAATATCTTTCAAAACCCGGATATCTACATCGCCATGCTGATACATGAGCGTTGCAGCAGTGTGCCGCAGCTTATGTACCGAATATCCGGGGCCACCCAGATCGATAGCGCCCAGATACTTTTTCACAATATGCTGGACGGTTTTGGGGCTGATCCGTTTATGCTGGCGGCTGATAAACAAGGCGTCACGGTCTTTGAGGCCGTCTTTTGGACGAACTGCCAGATACCGGTCGATGGCTTCCAGACACGCCTGATTCAAATAGATAATCCGTTCTTTGTCGCCCTTACCAATAATCCGAATACATGATGCCTGATGACGTACATCCGTGACATTGATATTGACCAGTTCAGAAAGACGCATCCCACAATTGAGAAACAGCGTGAGAATACAGTAATCACGCTCTTTATCGGGGCCGTCTACGGCGTTGAGCAGTTCCAGGCTCTGCTCTAAAGAGAGATATTTGGGCAGCGACTTTTTATGTTTGGGCGATTCCATGGCCTGCATGGGACTTTCCCGAAGCAGCTGCCGCTGATCTGTGAGATACTGATAAAACCGGCGCAGTGTTGTAGTTTTTCGCAGCCGTGTATTGACAGAATTATGACGTTCAGTTACCAGGAAGTTCATAAATTCCAGTACATCACGCCGGGTCACGCCCAATACATCCTGATCTGTCAAATCCGATACGACAATCTCTGAATCCGGTGTTTCTGCCGGAACCATTTGATGATACTTCTTGATAAATCTAAAAAATGTAATCAAATCCCGTGCGTATTCTTCAACCGTCAGCGGTGATCTTGCACGCACGGTCAGTTGATGCTGTAAGTAATCCCGTACCAGCTGCGGCGATTGTTCCAATAGTTCTTTGTGAAAGTTCTTTAGACTATATGCCATGATATTTTTCCTTTTCCAGTCCCCTGAATTATACAAAATTTTAATTTTGTATAATTAGATTATATCCTTTAGGAGGGAGGATGTCAAGCCCTGTGTTCATCATCATTTGTTCTGAGCCTATACCCTTTCTGTAATGGGAATGATCCCGCCAATGTCCAACAGCGGTTCATTCGTTAATTCAATCCATTGGACTCCACGCTCCTGCAAAAATGATTTGATTTTTTGAGAGTCCGGATGAAATCCCAATGACCCGGTAAAGGCCAACTGATTTGGTGCAATCAGCCCACAACATCCGCCAATAAATCCATATGGATATCCCGGCAATCGTATGCCGCCCGGCTGGATGTCCAATACAGTCAAACCAGCACGTTTTAGCACCATGCTCAAGCCCATATCTGCCGTGATTACACTATCCTGGTCTACGATAGCCGCTGCACATCGGGTATAGCCTTGTGCTGTCGCATAGATTGGAAAATGCTTCAAAGCCCTCTGTAAACCTGTATCAGCAGATTTGGGATTGAGAAAAACCCAATTCCCAATTTGCAGGATATTACAACCAGCATCACCGGGATACTGCCCTGATAATGGTTCATCCGTCAAAATAGTTTGAAGTCCAAAGGAAATTGCCGCATCCTGCATCTGGTTTTCTCCTTTTGCGACTGCCAGTATCCCCTTTCCCAAATAACAGCAAAGCATATCTGCATGAAATTGCGTGGGTACAGGCAATCTCTGTGAGGGCTTTGTTCTCATAACCCAGATGGAGCGTTGCTCTAGAGATTTACATATGGCAGGATATTCACCAGAAATAATCACCGACGAAACCTTTTCCATAGGCAGCGAGGGTGTTTCCAAAAATCGTTCTGTTTCTGCGAGATTTGGCTCCATAATTTGTGTTTGCACAGTTTCCCCTTCCCTCTTTATGTATCCGGCCTCAGCCGGTATTTGTTACTTTTTGTTACTTTATAGAACTTTAGAGATCTGTACGCAGCGCATCAATTGGAAGCAATGCAGCTGCTTTCATGGCGGGATATACACCAAAAATAACGCCGCTGACAATGGAGAATCCGGCGGCAAAAAGGGCAATATCCATCCGAGGTATTAGTGAAATTCCAAACATCATTGCTCCCAGATAGGAACTGCCGGTTCCCACGATCACACCAATCACAGCGCCGGTGAAAGACAGCAACAGCGCTTCCCACAAAAACTCCTGCAAAATCACAGCTCTTTGGGCACCAATTGCCTTTTTAATGCCGATTTCCCTTGTCCGTTCGTGAACGGACACCAGCATCACAGTCATAATGCTCAAACTGGCTACCAACAGCGAAACCGCCCCGACTGCCGAGAGAACCAGCGTGAGAATATTGAGGATGCTGGCCAGCGTATCTTTTTGCTTGACGAGATTATTAGAGAGATATCCATCTTGAACGCCCGAAAGCCTGTCTAATGTTTCGGTGAGATTTTTTCCCACCCAGTCGGCATCCTCCCCCTCTGCAATACGGACCGCAATCTGGTCAAAGGTGTTTCGGCCCAACGAAGACTGCATGGTCGTATAAGGAATATAAATAAAGGACGGGATATAGCTTCCCATAAAGCTTTGCAGCAGGCCGCTTCCCGTTTTTACGATTCCTACAATCGTAAAGGTTTGCTGGGAACCGCCGCATAGAATAGAAACGCTTTTTCCAATACTGTTACTCCTGCCAAATGCCGCTTTTGAGAATCCCTCGTCGATCAGGCAAACATTTTTTTGAAGGGAAACATCCTGCCGGTTCAGGCCCCGTCCATATAACACGTCAATTGAGATAATCTTGTTGGCGTTCTCATCCACGCCCCACAAAAGGGCGTCGGATTGCTGCGCTCTGGCCGATACCGAAGTCGTCTGCATCATCACAGGCATGGCCTGTTCCACCTGGCTGCTTTGCTGTATGGTTTCAAGTGTTTCCTGTTCCAACAAAGCGGAGGAAGATGCACTGATGGTAAGTCCGCTCAATCCCAGACTGTCCATCTCGGTGTTCAGGGCGTTGCTGCCACACTGGGAAATATTCCCGATTACTGTTACAGAGGCCACACCAATCACAATTCCCAATATAGTGAGAAGGCTGCGTCCACGTTTGCGTTGCAGGCTGCGCCATGCAAACGAAATCCGCTCAATCATGTGCCTGCCTCCTCCGCAAAAATGTCGGAAATTTCAACTTCCTGGCAGAACAGATAAGCGCCATCCTGCACCTTGTCCGGTTCCAGAATCAGTTCTGCTCCCTGCGGGAGAGATTCCCGAATCGTAACCCCATCGGTGTATTCCCTTTCTGCGGTTATGGGCTGCTTGACTGCCTGATGCCCTTTTGCGAGATAGACGTATTCCTGCCCGTCTTCATCGGCCAGAATTGCCTGATACGGGATTAACAGAGTATCCGGGATTTCTTCTGTAACAATGGACGCTTTTACTGAATAACCCGGCTTGATTTCTTCTGTGGGATTGAGCACCTTGAGCAATACTTCCACAACAGTTTCTTTTCCCGCTGTAGAAGCCTGCTGGGTGGCTTCGTCAGAAATGGAAACCACTTCCCCTTGATAAGCAATTCCGGGAAACCCGGCGCCGCTGATGGTGGCTGTTTGGCCGGTTTGGATTTTCGAAATCGTAGACTCATTTACCTGCAAGTGAACCTGAAGATTTTGGGAGTCCGACACCTTTACCACGGTTTCTCCAAATGATACGGTATCTCCGGCCCCAGCGTTTACTTCTGTAATCGTCCCGGAAATCGGGCTTTTTACAATGGTGTCCTGTTCCTGCGACTCCTTTCCTTCGTCTGTTGCTTTCTCCCCTGCTTCTGCTTCTGCCAGAATGGATTCGGCATCCGTTGGGATCACACCTGTTTTTTGATATTCCTCCCACAATGTAAGATATGTTTCTTCCGAAGGAGGCTCTGTTTCAGCAGCAGAAGCTCTTACAGAAAAAAGACTGTCCCCTGCCTTTACTACATCCCCAATCTGGACAAACATTTCCACCACCACACTGTTTTTGGATACAGTAACATTTTTTTCTTTTGCCCGCTGAACAGTTCCAGAACATAAAACTGTATTGGAAGCGGTAACAGGTGCAATTTTCCAGGTTTGTACCGAAACCGCCTGCTTTTTAAAGCTGTTCCCCGCCATAAAAATCGAAGCAATGATCCCGGCAGTTGCAGCGAACAGTAATAGATATCGTTTCATTCTCGTTCCCCCTTCCAGCCTATTTTGTGAGCGGAAGGGAAAAACATACAGCCAAAATCAAAGATTTTAGGGGGAAAGTTCTTCCAAAGAAAGAGCATCGGGAAAATTTTCAATCGGAAATTCAGCATAACAGCTGTTTTCAAAAGGCTTGGTATATTCTCCCTGTCTGTGTGGAAAACTGTTGAGGAAAACAGCCGAATCTATTGAAAGGCAGGTATTGCGGATGAGTATGATTCCATGTGATGAAGATTGTGTTTATCAACGGGAGGGATATTGTTCCCTTGATATCCCGCCGCTGGTAACCAATTCCGACTTTAAGGGATGTGTACACAAAATCTCTGTCAACAGAAAACCGGGAATCTCCAGGATTATTCCCCAACCGCACCCTCAAAGGCCTCCCGAAGGTTTCTAACGCCAATCAGCTGGATTTCCCCAAACTGGGCAGAGTTTTTTTTCAGGCAATGATACGGCAGTACGCACCGGCGGAATCCCAGCCGGGCAGCTTCTGAAATCCGTGCATTGATATGGGTAACGGAGCGCAGCTCTCCGGCCAGCCCCACCTCGCCAAAGACAATGGTGTCTTCCCGGATACTGGTATCTTTCAAGCTGGAGATGAGAGAAACTGCCACAGCCAGATCAGCTGCCGGTTCATCCAGACGCAAGCCGCCTACCACATTGATATAGGCGTCCAGGTTGGAGAAATAAAATCCTGCCCGTTTTTCCAGCACGGCCAGCAGCAGGTTCATCCGGTTATAGTCAAAGCCAGTCGCCATTCTCCTCGGATTTCCAAACCCTGTTGAAGTAGCAAGCCCCTGAATTTCTGCCAAAATGGGCCGTGTTCCTTCCATTACACAGGTCACACAGGTACCCGACACATTCACCGGACGCCCCTCCAGCATCGCCTGTGAGGGGTTTTCTACCTGCCTTAGTCCGTTTTCTCCCATGTCGAAAACACCGATTTCATTGGTAGAACCGTATCGGTTTTTCACAGCCCGCAAAATCCGGTAGGTCATTTGGCGATCGCCTTCAAAATATAGTACAGCGTCCACAATATGCTCCAGCACCTTTGGTCCGGCAATGGCGCCGTCTTTGTTCACATGACCCACCACAATCGCCGGAATATCCAGCGGCTTACAGCAGCGCAAAATGGCGTTGGTACATTCCCGAACCTGTGTCACGCTTCCGGGAGAAGAATTCAAATCCGTAAAATTCATGGTCTGAATGGAGTCGATCATCACCAGATCGGGCTTCTGTGAGCGGATTTCTTCTGTAACATATTGGATATCGGTTTCTGTCATTACCAGCAGGTTAGGTGTAGTAACGCCAAGGCGGGAAGCCCGCAATTTGATTTGTCTTCCTGATTCCTCTCCGGATACATAGAGGATTTTGAGATTTTGCCCCAGATGCTGGCAAATTTGCAGCAGGATCGTAGATTTTCCGATTCCGGGGTCGCCGCTGATAAGCACCAGCGAACCTTTGACGATGCCGCCTCCCAAAACCCGATCCAGCTCGGAAAGGCCCGTGTGATATCGATGCTCCTCCTGCTCGTCGAGCTGATTGATAGCAATTGGCCGGGAATAGGCTCGAAGGGAAGTTGCAGCAGAAGCCGGCTTTTTGCTCACTGCTTCCCGTACTTCTTCATTCATGGTGTTCCATTCTCCACAGCCGGGGCACTTTCCATACCATTTTACAGATTCATAGCCACATTCCCCGCATACATACAGGGTTTTGGTTTTCGATGCCATCAGTGCAACCTCCTTGATTTAAACGTCCTTTACATCGCTATTGCTCTATTTCTGCTTTTTTTCAGTCAACAGGGAGCATCACCAGATCCTCTCCCCCATTCTCCTGCTGTTCCAGATAATCCAAAAATCCCAGCCAGATCGAAAACGCCATCTGCGTCTGATAAGCGGGGTCCTGCAACTTTTTGGATTCCGACTGATTGGACAAAAAGCCACATTCCACAATCACAGCAGGCGAGTGGGTGTTCCAGAGCAGATAAATGCTGTTCCCAGCTTCTTTGCAGCTGCGCTCGTTTTCCGGCTGCAAAGACTTTACAACCGAGTTTTGAATGGACTCAGCCAAAACAGCGCTCTGGGGATTGTTGGGAGAATAAAAGATCTGTGTTCCATAGTATTGGGATTGGGAAAAATGGTTCTGATGAATACTGAGAAGGATGCTCTCCTCCCCTTCTTCTTTCAACAGCTGCAAACGGTTTTGCAAATCAGAACGCTTTCGCTCCTTCACGGTTTCCAGCTCCGAATCCCCCACGGATACATCCTGATCCCGAATCATAACCACCCGGATTCCGCTGCTTTCCAACAGTGGTCGCAGTTTCAGGGCAATCGCCAGATTAATATCCTTTTCCTGTGTCCCATCCTGTGCAACAGCTCCGCCATCTTCTCCCCCATGCCCGGCATCCAGAACCACTGTGACCGGCGCTCCCTGAAGGCGCCCTGCCTGATAAGAAATCGTATGCAGTGCCGATGTTGTCTTAAATGCAAAAAAGCCGCAAAGGCAAAGAATCACCAGCCATAAAAAACGATATCCAGAAGGAGCCGCAGATTTTTTAGGATACTTGGTTTGTTTCATTTCAACTCACCCCCGTACTGTAAGGGTATGTCTGAAAGGGATTGGTTTAGTACTGAAAAAGCCGGGAACCCCGGCTTTCAGTGATGGTATTTCATTATGCTTTTTCTAACAATCGCTTGAGATACTGCCCGGTGTAGGACTGCGGAACCTGCGCCACTTTTTCAGGTGTTCCACAGGCGACAATTTCACCGCCACGGTCTCCGCCCTCCGGGCCAAGGTCAATAATATAGTCGGCAGTCTTGATAAGGTCAAGATTATGCTCGATAACAACCACAGTATTCCCGGCATCTACCAGCTTTTGCAGAACGGTAATCAGGCGGTGGACGTCTGCAATATGAAGCCCGGTCGTTGGCTCGTCCAGAATATAAATGGTGCGCCCGGTAGCACGCTTGCTCAACTCGGTCGCCAGCTTCACACGCTGTGCCTCACCGCCGGAAAGAGTGGTGGCAGGCTGCCCGATTTTGATATATCCCAGACCTACGTCCAGAAGCGTTTGCAGTTTGCGGGCGATTTTCGGAACGCTGGAGAAAAACTCCACGCCTTCTTCCACCGTCATCTCCAAAACGTCATGAATGGTTTTCCCTTTATAATGGATTTCAAGGGTTTCCCGGTTATAGCGTTTTCCCTTACACACATCACAGGGAACATAAACATCCGGCAAAAAGTGCATCTCAATTTTGAGAATACCATCGCCCTGGCAGGCTTCACAGCGCCCGCCCTTGACATTAAAGGAGAAGCGGCCGGAGGTGAAGCCTCTCAGCTTGGCTTCCTGCGTGCTGGCAAACAGTTCCCGAATATCGGTAAACACTCCTGTGTAGGTGGCGGGGTTGGAGCGGGGCGTGCGTCCAATCGGAGACTGGTTGATCTGAATCACTTTATCCAGATGCTCCAGCCCCTTAATGGCTTTGTGCGCTCCGGCACGGCCTTTGGCTCCGTTCAGCTCCACCGCCAGATGCTTATACAGGATTTCGTTAATCAAAGAAGATTTGCCCGAACCCGATACACCGGTTACACACACAAACTCTCCCAGCGGAATCTCCACATTGATGCCTTTCAGGTTATTCTGGGTAGCCCCCATGATTTTCAGCTTTTTTCCGTTTCCTTTTCTTCTCTCCTGCGGGACTTCCACACGGCGTCTGCCGCTGAGATACTGCCCGGTAATAGATTCTTCACAGTCCATGATTCCCTGCACCGGGCCGTTATAGATCACGTTGCCTCCATGGATTCCCGCTCCCGGCCCAATATCCACAATATGGTCGGCGGCCAGCATGGTATCTTCGTCGTGCTCTACCACCAACACTGTGTTGCCTAAATCACGCAAGTGTTTCAGGGTTGCCAACAATTTATCATTATCCCGCTGGTGCAGTCCGATACTGGGCTCGTCCAGAATATACAAAACCCCCATCAGCGAGGAACCAATCTGGGTGGCAAGACGAATCCGCTGGCTTTCGCCGCCCGAAAGCGTCCCGGAGGAGCGGGAGAGGGTAAGATATTCAAGCCCCACGCTTTTGAGGAAGCCCAGCCGTGAACGGATTTCTTTGAGAATCGAGGCGGCAATCATACGGTCACGTTCAGACAGCTCCAGCTGTTCAAAAAAGGCAAGGGCATCCGATACCGAAAGGTCACACAGCTGCGAGATGTTCAATCCCCCCACCGTTACTGCCAAGCTGACAGGCGAAAGCCGCCTTCCTCCGCAGGCATCGCAAGGAATGGCACTCATATAGGCCTCGATTTCCTCTTTGATCCAGCTGCTCTGGGTATCCCGGAAACGGCGTTCCAGATTGTTGATGATTCCTTCAAATTCTACTTTATACTTGCCGACTCCGTATTCATTTTCCCGCACAACTTCAAATTTTTCCCCTTTGCTTCCATACAGTAGGATATCCACAATGTCCGGCGGAAGCTCTCCAATCGGAGTGTCCAGAGAAAAGTTATAACGTTTTGCCAGAGCTTTCATATACATGGCGGCAATGGTACTGCCCTCCATGGCCCATCCGCTGGCTTTTAGGCCGCCCTTGTTGATAGAAAGGCTTTTGTCCGGAATGATCAGGTCGGGGTCAATTTTCATAAATACGCCCAAGCCGGTACACTTGGGGCAGGCGCCAAACGGATTGTTAAAGGAGAACATCCGAGGTGTCAGCTCCTCTACGCTGATACCGTGTTCCGGGCAAGCATAGTTCTGTGAGAATGTGATGTCTTCTCCATCCACTACATTGACAATAATCAGCCCGCCCGCCAAAGAGGAAGCGGTTTCCAGTGAATCCGCCAGACGGGAGCGGATATCCGGCCGGATGACAAGACGGTCAACCACAATTTCAATCGTATGCTTTTTATTCTTCTCCAGTTTGATCGTTTCAGAGAGATCATAAAGAATCCCGTCTGCCCGGATACGCACAAAGCCGCCTTTTCTGGCAGCTTCCAGCTCTTTTACATGCTCGCCTTTTCTTCCCCGCACAACCGGCGCCATGACCTGAATCCGGGTCTTTTCCGGCAGAGCCAGCACCTGATCTACAATCTGGTCAATAGTCTGCTGTTTGATTTCCCTCCCGCATATCGGACAATGCGGGATTCCGATACGGGCATAGAGCAAACGGAGATAATCATAGATTTCGGTAACAGTTCCCACCGTGGAGCGGGGATTTTTCGAGGTGGTTTTCTGGTCAATGGAGATTGCCGGAGAAAGTCCTTCGATGTAATCCACATCCGGTTTTTCCATCTGCCCCAAAAACTGGCGAGCATAGGAGGACAAAGACTCCACATAACGCCTCTGCCCTTCTGCATAGATGGTATCAAAAGCCAGCGAAGATTTTCCCGAACCGGAAAGCCCCGTCAGCACGACCAGCTTATCTCTTGGGATCGATACACTGATATTTTTCAAGTTGTGTTCACGAGCCCCTTTGATTGTCAGATTTTTGGTATCCATTCCTATGGTTCCTCCTGTATTTGCGGATATATGCGGCTTGGCGACTTGTCGGAAATATCAGATTTCAAGCCGGAGGAGTTATTTTCCTTCCTGTAACTCTTTGATCTTATCCCGCAGATATGCAGCATGTTCAAATTCCAGCAGCTTTGCAGCAGCTTTCATCTCTTTTGTCAGCTTTTCAATCTCCTGACGGCGTTCAATTGCAGACAGGCGGCGTTTCTTCTTTTTGCCTTTTGCATCTTCTTTGTGGGTAGAGATTTCCAGAACCTCTGCCACCTTTTTGGTAATGGTTTTCGGCGTGATGCCATGCTCCAGATTATACTGCATCTGAATTTCACGGCGGCGCTGGGTTTCCCGGATGGCTTTTTCCATCGAGGGGGTAACGGTATCAGCGTACATAATGACCTGTCCTTCGGCGTTTCGTGCCGCACGGCCAATCGTCTGAATCAGCGAACGTTCGCTTCTGAGGAAGCCTTCTTTGTCGGCATCCAGAATCGCCACCAGCGATACTTCCGGGATATCCAATCCTTCCCGCAGCAGGTTGATGCCAATCAGTACGTCAAACTCGCCCAGCCGCAGGTCACGGATGATTTCCATCCGTTCGACTGTGTCAATGTCGTGGTGCATATACCGAACCCGGATTCCCATGTTGTCCAAAAAGTCGGTTAAATCTTCCGCCATCTTTTTGGTCAGTGTTGTCACCAACACCCGCTCCCCTTTGGCAGTTCGAAGGTTAATCTCAGAAATCAGGTCGTCAATCTGTCCGTCAGTGGGCTTTACAATCACTTCGGGGTCCAAAAGGCCCGTTGGCCGAATCACCTGTTCCACTACCTGAGAAGATTTTTCCAGTTCCAGATCACCGGGCGTGGCACTGACAAAAATCACCTGATTAATATGGTCATAAAATTCATCAAAATTCAAAGGACGATTGTCGTAGGCCGAAGGAAGCCGGAAGCCATACTCGATGAGAGCTTCTTTTCTTGCACGATCCCCCGCATACATGGAACGAACCTGCGGCAAAGTCACATGAGATTCATCTACCAGCAACAGGAAGTCATCGGGGAAATAGTCAATCAGCGTAAACGGAGCACTGCCCGGCTTTCTGCCTGACATAATCCGGGAATAGTTCTCGATTCCCTTGCAAAAACCGATTTCCGTCAGCATTTCCATATCATACTGCGTACGCTGTCCAATCCGCTGCGCCTCGATGAGCTTTTCGTGTTCTTTAAAGTATTTTACCCGTTCGATCATTTCCGATTCGATCTCTTTTACTGCCATCAGCATCTTCTCACGAGGGACGATATAATGAGAAGCGGGATAAATCGCCACATGTTTGAGTTCAGCCCGAAATTCTCCGGTTAGAGGATTGATCTCGCTGATGCGGTCGATCTCATCTCCAAAAAACTCTACCCGGATGACGGTATCGTTGGATTGTGCCGGGAAAATCTCTACTACATCTCCCCGAACACGGAATTTGTTTCGGGTAAAATTAATGTCGTTGCGCTCATACTGGATCTCTACCAGCTTGCGAAGCAGGTCGTCACGGCTCTTTTCCATACCGGGGCGCAGCGAAATTACCATCGTACGATAATCAATAGGGTCGCCCAAGCTGTATATGCAGGAAACACTGGCCACGATAATGACATCCCGCCGTTCAGAAAGGGCTGAAGTAGCCGAGTGACGCAGCTTATCAATTTCATCGTTGATAGCTGAATCCTTTTCGATATAGGTATCGGTAGTGGCAATATATGCCTCCGGCTGGTAGTAGTCATAGTAACTGACGAAATATTCTACTGCGTTATGAGGGAAAAACTCCCGGAACTCTGAGCATAGCTGTGCTGCCAATGTCTTATTGTGCGCCAGCACCAAGGTTGGGCGGTTCACTTGGGCGATAATATTCGCCATAGTAAAGGTTTTTCCGGAACCGGTAACCCCCAGCAATGTCTGCTCCCGATCCCCTCGATTCAGACCTTTTACCAGTGCGGCAATCGCTTCTGGCTGGTCGCCCGTAGGCTGATAGGAAGAAACCAATTGAAATTGATCTTGCATAATGTCCCCCTCATATTCCTAAAAACTTCATCAGTTGGAACAAATGTTTGCGTACATATTGTACTACCCACAACATTTTTTGTCAACAATCAGTATCCCACAGAATAGGGGGATTTACAAGTTCCTATCCGAAAATTTAGAATCATAGCTGTGTAGAGAAAAAATAGAATATACGTTAGGATTGTTATTTGCCAGAAAAAATGACTGCATATTTTTAATCCTCATCACCAGCTTTGAAATTATAAATGGGATGTATGATTTTTATCACATCCGCCGTTGGGCCGATGTTATCCAGAATATCCTGCATTCCCTTGTAAGCCATGGGGCACTCATCCAAAGTGGCCCTACTTACCGAGGTCGTGTAGACTTCCACCATCTGCTTTTTAAACTCAGACACCGTAAAGGACTGTTTAGCATCTGCCCGACTCATCAGGCGGCCAGCTCCGTGAGGTGCAGAGCAGTTCCAATCCTCATTCCCTTTTCCGATACAAATGAGGCTACCATCTCTCATATTAATAGGGATGAGCAGCTGCTCTCCGGCCTTGGCGGATACAGCGCCTTTTCGCAGGATCATGCTGTCAGTATCAATATAGTTGTGGATAGTAGTGAACTGCTCTTCCACATGGAGCTTCATGCCCTTGACGATCTCATCCATTATAGCCTGTCGGTTGAGCATGGCAAAGTGCTGGACAATCTTCATATCATGGATATACTGCTCAAACAGTTCTCCGGACACATAAGCCAGCGCTTTGGGGATACGAGTCTGTTTCACATTTTTAAGCCTTTTTAATTCTTTCTGAATTTCCTTTTCCCGGCCTTCCGCTTTCATTTGTGCGATAAGTGCTTCCAGCGTGGCATCATCGGTTCTGTTCAATACTTTATAGCCTGCTTCCTGATAGTAGCTGGCTACTTCCACACCCAGATGACGGCTGCCGGAGTGAACGACAATGTAAATATTGCCCTGCTCATCTTTATCCGCTTCAATGAAGTGGTTGCCGCCTCCCAGGGTTCCGATGCTCTTTTCTGCCCGGAGCAAATCCACATGGCGGGCGCAGCACAGCTCGCTCAGATCAATCTGGTTCATGTACCGGTGCGCTTTATCACGAATCGAAAAGCCGGATGGGATCTTTTCATAAATCAGTTTGTCGAGCTTTTGGAGCTCAATATGAGACTCTCGGATACGAATTGTCTCCATACCGCATCCGATGTCCACGCCTACCAAATTAGGTACTACTTTGTCTGTTATGGTCATGGTCGTACCAATAGTACAGCCCGCACCGGCATGAATATCAGGCATCAGCCGGATTCGGCTTCCTGTCGTGAATTCCTGATTGCAAAGCTCCTGCACCTGTGCGATAGAAGCACTGTCTACCACATCGGTAAAGATCTTTGCCTCGTTATATTTTCCTTTAATCTCAATCATAATTTCCTCGCAAATTTCTTAAATCATTTCATACAGCAGGGCAGCATCTCCCTGCACCAACTTCAGCATAGCAAATGAGACGTTAGCGTTCCCGTTTCAAGTAGACCATATCAATAAGCTGCTTCCCATCTTCAAAAATCAGGTGGTCGTAGTTGTCCGTGAAAAAATTCTTTTTGCGATGTGATTCCGTAAAGCCGCATTTGTGGTAGAAACAAAGCGCTGAAGGAACATCACCAGTTCCGACAAGTAACGTATTACAGTCAGCATAATGGGAAAATAGATAATCAATCAGTCTTTTTCCATAGCCCTTTCGTTGACTGTCAGGCATAACCGCAATATTTTTAAGCTCATAAATGCCGGCCGCCTCATTCGTAACTACACATTCGGCCTTTACTCCATTGTCGTTAAGAACAAACATTTCGCCGCATTCAAGGTACTTGTCTATCATACTTTCCTGTTCGTCAGCTATCAATAATAGGTCGATATACTTTCTTTTATCGCCATCATTAAGTTTAATAATTTCCATTCGCTTTTTTCCTTATCTCTTTTTTTCTTCAACCTTAAAGCTATTTTCTATAGAGAATGGTAAATTTGTTTAGTCGTTGCTCCCACAGAGCGGTCGCCGCTTCAAATGACTGGGGTGACAGTTGATGATTTGGTTTTTCCATTGCCTTTCTCCTCCCGTAATGAAATCAATCCCACCAGAAGTACCAGACGGTAGACTGCCGCAGTACATCAGCTAAATTCCCCACTGTGGGGTCATCCTGCTCCTGATCCACTACATCGGGACAGAATCCGTACTGCTCTGTCGCCATCTCCAGGGCTTTCTCCTTGGGGACAGGAGTTGGGAGCAGGAACTCCAGCTCATCATGGGTCATAGCTGCGGGCACGGCGCCATATTGTTCGAACCAGTATTTTGCCGCCGCCATCAGTTCCGCCGTATCAGGGCATTCGTTCCAGTTTCCAAAAGGCAGATAAGCGAAGATCTCCCAAGGGTTCTTCACTGGGATTTTCGCCAGAATGAGAGGATAGGTCATATTGTTGCCGGAATTCCAGTAGCTTGAAAAACGGCAGTTATCATATCCGCCATCCATTTTTCCCAGAATTTCTTCTTCCCAATCCATCTCGTCATCTTCAGCTTCTTCCTTGCGCTGGTCAATGAGCTCCTCCAGAACTGCTTTTCCATCCTTGATAGAAGCAGCAAGCATTTTTTTGCGGTATTCTTCCACCTTGTCCGGGTCAAAGGTATAGCCGTCCTCGCCATCACTGTCCGGGTCAGAATTCATAATAAGGCACTCCAACAAGATTTCGTCATCTGCCTTGATCAATACCGGCACAAATCCCTCATTGGCACTGTCCCGTTTTGCGTAGCTGTATGCCGACATGATGGGATCATCGTCGGCCATCGAGGGGAAATAGGTACATTCACAGTCCAGATATTCCATCATGGCTTCTGCAAGTTCGGAAGGCTCCAATGTGTCCTCATCGAAGTCCTGCCCTTGCCAGTTGGCGAATCGTTTTTCAATGACTTTTGCCATAGCCTGATAGTAGTCCTCGTTAAAAGGAATGAACAGGTATGCCTCGTCTTGAATCTCATCAGAATAATTTCGCTCCTGCCCAATGATACTGATAGCGTAGTTGTCAATGTCGCTGGGGAAATAGGGGCTGTCCGGCTCTCCATAGTAGTAGGAGGCAAAGGCACGACCTTGTTGACTAAACATAGGACCAACAATCTGTCCGTCCAGTTCATCTCGAATGAATTCCCGCAGATCCATACTGCCGGGGTCGGTCTTAACCTGTTTCACCACTTCGCCGTATTCATCCATGAAGTCCTCGCCCATCAAATCGTGTTCCATGCACCAACGCAAATAGATCGCCATATGGTTGTAAGCAGTAATTTCATCAACCTGTAAATTCTTCTCATCAATAGATTCGAGATGGTAGGCCACATCGTCCATTTCCACAACATAATGTCCCTCGTCATCCCCGCTGCAAAGGGTGCCTCTGGTGATCGCATCCTGGCGGATGGGATTCACGACAAAACTGATGCCTGCCATTTTGTCCAGCAGAGCCTCCGCATCACACTCTATTTTATATTCCAATTCGTCCCTGTAGAGTGGGATCACCTGATAGAAATTGACCTCATCACCACCTGGCAAAGTACAAATCTCGCTTCCTTCTTCGGTACCTTGGGGTCCTGTAAGAATGGCGGCACAGAGCTTTGTATCTTCTGAAAATGGCTGCTCATTGTCCATGGTGTGGCCAAAGCCCAGCCAGGTATCGCTGGCAATGGGCAGGCGAGCCAAATCTTTCAGCAAGCGAACTGGCCAGAACCACCGATCGTCTTTGAAATTCTCCTTCTTCATCTTCCAGTCTTTGGGCAGGGCGATGGCAAGTTCCGCTCACTCCAGCTTGTATTCTGCAAGCTCCTCCGGGACATTCATCCGGTGGGCACCCATACCCATCGTCATCAGCGTGTAGTAGTCCCGTTCGTCAGAAGGAGGAACAACACAGATGTCCACATGAATGTCGGAAGAATCCAACTCGTGAAACACATTCTCAAACTTGCCGAAATACTGCTGGATGTGCCCCTCGACGGCATTCATTTCTTCCTCAGTATAGACCTCTGGAACACCGGATTCTTCGTCTTCGGACATTTCGCCGTCCGAGTCATCCTCATCGCCGTCATCCGGGCTGCCGTCCGTAGAATTCCAGGAGATTTTCAGAGTCATTTGATCTTCCGGCAGACTGACACCGGGACTGCGAGTGATGGTATGCTTATCATCTGCTGTAAAGCCAATGGTCTCCCCATCCTGAAGTTCCACATCATTCTCCAGCACATAGGACACAAGGCTGGCCAGAAAATCCCGCAGATCGCCCGGCTTGGCATCAGTGCCCAGTACCTCCATCTCGTCTTTACCAAACACATCCATGCCGTAGGTATAGCCGTTTACACCCGTCTCATCCTGGTACAGGCCGAACCAGATCCAGTTGAAGATGGGCAGCTCGTCATTCTGCAGCATATCGGCAAAGCCCTCATAGAAACGGGGTTCGAACACCACGCCGCTGGTGTAGACACCGGTGGCGTATTTCTGGCGACAGCAAGTAGCCACCAGTTTGGTATAGAGCTTGCCTTTTTCCAGCAGATTTTCTTCTTTGCCCAGCACCGCCACCATGATGTGGGCGCTGTGCTTTTTGGCAACTTTTACGGCATCTGGCCACATATAGTT
>CAJFNK010000006.1 GCA_904394685.1 Candidatus Heritagella gallinarum | reverse complement strand
TGATCACCAATCCACAGCATCCCTTACAGTGTAGCACAGCCCTTGGAGAGGGGCTTTAATAACTACTACTCTATAATACAAGGAGATGACTTAATGAAACATGTCGAACCTGTTACCCAGCAGGAAATGCGCCGGGAAATCGATAGTATTTTAGACAGGGCTGATTTGCAGGAGCGAAGGATGTTTCCTTTGATGTTTCAAATGCTGAAAAATGTGGGGCTTTCCAATTGCTTTGTGGGAGTTAAATGGGCGCCATTGCTGTGCCTGCTGGTGGGGCTGTTTTCTCTGGAATATTATAGGCAGCAATCTTCTCTTAATTCTATTTTTCAGTTCACCATGTTTATCCAGCCCTTGCTGCTAACCGGTATCAGTACGCTGGCCTGCATCATCGGAAAACATCAGGGTGTTTGGGAAATGAGCGCAGTATGCAAATACAATGATAAATACCTGTTGGCGTTCCGAATGCTGTGCATGGGATTTCTGGGAATGGCGTCTACGGTGTTCACTCTCCTTTCTGTGAAGAACGAAGGCGGAATAATATTTTTTAAAGCGTTTCTGGCATCAACAGCGTCTTATCTGCTTTGCGGTTCGATACTGATGGCAGCTTTGCGGCTGTTACCGGAAAAGTGGTTCTGGCCGGTGGTCGTGGGCTGGTGTGTGATGGAACTGTTTTTGATGAGCAGAGCGGCTACTCTGAATCTTGTAGATCAGCTTGGAAGTACACCTTTGATCGTGGTGTTGGCTGCATCGGTGATAACGGCAGTTTTATATCTGTGGCAGACCAGACAAATAGCTCTGTCAAATAAAAAAACGGGAGGTTATTGGAAATGTTAAGTGTACGTCATGTAACGAAAAAATATGGTGATTTCACCGCTTTATCGGATGTTTCTTTGGAATTTGGCAACGGTGTGTATGCTCTGCTGGCTCCCAACGGCGCCGGAAAAACCACACTGATGAAAATGATGGCAACCTTGCTGTTCCCAACCGAAGGGGAGATTCTGTGGAACGGTACGGAAATCAACCATCTGGGAGCGGAATATCGTCAGATTCTGGGATATCTGCCCCAGCAGTTTGGCTATTACAAAAGCTATTCTCCCAAAAGCTATTTGATGTATCTGGCGGCGCTGAAAGGGATGGATCGCAAAAAAGCCAAAACGAAAATCGACGAGGTTCTGGCGCAGGTGGCGCTGGAAAAAGACGCCAAAAAGCGGATGCGGAAGTTTTCGGGCGGTATGCTCCAGCGGGTTGGAATTGCACAGGCTTTACTCAACGACCCAAAGCTGCTGATTCTGGACGAACCAACTGCCGGACTTGACCCCAAGGAGCGGGTGCGGTTCCGCAACATGATTTCTTCGTTGGGACGTGACCGGACGGTGATCCTTTCTACCCATATCGTATCGGATATTGAAAGCATTGCCGACCAGGTGATTTTGCTTAAAGACCATCAGGTGATTGGCTGCAACCCTGTGGAAACCGTTTGCTCCATGATGCAGGGGCGGGTGTATGAAACCCGCATCTCCGAAAAGGAGTGGGAGGAGTTCCAGAGAATGCATCTGGTGCTGGGAGAGAAACCCGAACACGGCGAGGTGCTGGTGCGTTATGCCGGGGAACCGGGAGCCTATGAGAACCCGGTGGAGGCCAATTTGGAGGATGTGTTCCTGTATCTGTATCGGGACGAGACGAAAGAGTAAGGATATACCGGGTTTGATTTGTAGGGGCACACCTGCGTGTGTGCCCACTTGTGAAAGGAGGAAAAATAATGTTACTGTTTTGGCAGGAATGCAAACATATTTTACGGAGCCGCTTCTTGTGGATTGTAGCGGTTATTGGCGTGTTGGCTTGCGCTTTTTTCAGTGCGTCAAGCTGGAACTATGATAAAGACAGTTACGCTGTTACCCATGGATATGTACAGGAAAATGGTCTTTCGTTTACAGAAAAGGATATTGACAAATATAACGATTATTATTTAAACGATACAGCAGAAGGCGAAAAAGTCCGTGAGGTCTTAAAGGAATGTGGTCTGGAAGACATAACCGCCAAAGATATTGAAAAATATCAGAATGGGGAGCCAACAAAGCTGAATGATGTATTACAAAAAATGAGTGAAACTGGCGGTGAATCGTATTGGACTCTGATTCATTATATGGATTTTCTGCGGATTCCTCAGGACCTTGTGAGCAGTCATAATCTGAATCCCAAGGGAATTATGGAAAACGCCAAGAACGAACTGAATTCAAGACTAATTCCTTTTTCTGAATGGAAAAAAGAGATGTTGTTGGATGGATACCGTTCTTTGCAGAAGCGGGCAGAAAGTATTGTCGCCACCAAAGAGAACCAGTATCTTTTGCCGTTGGCGATGGATTCGTCTTTAAATATCTTGTGGTTTGAAAGCCAGTTTAACTCCTATGGGCTTGGATTTTTGTGGGCGATAGCCTTTGTGCTTGACGGGATTATCGTAGCCCGCAGCCTTGGCGGAAGTATGATGAACAATATGCAGGGCATGGTATACACTGGAAAGCCGGGGCGCAAATTTGTCCTGTATAAGATTCTGTCTTCGTTGGCGATCTCTGCATTGGCCTATCTCGCAATGACGCTGGTAGTTACGCTGGGATTTATCATCTTTTTCCGGCTGGATTTGTACTGGAATGTTCCGCTTTCTGCTATCTCTGGTTGGAGAGGCTCTGCCGTTCCCCGATTCTTTGTTACCATTGGCGGTTATTGGTGGTTCCAGCTGGGCGTGGGGTTGGGAGCCGTGCTCATCATGGCCCTGATCTTCTCCGCTGCCATGCTGCTCACCAAGAGCTTTTATGCAGGCTCGGCGATTTCGGTGGGAGTTTCCCTGCTGCTGTTGGGGATTGTTCAGATGGTACCGGGAGCGCAGAACTCTTTGCTTCTGATGGGCAGCCCTATTAGCCTGTTTTTGAATACAGGAAAGTTTTTGCAGCAATCGTTCTTGTTCTCAATTTTGCCCCACTTCGAGGGCTATTCCCTGTTAGCCTGGGGCGGGATTGCCGCTGTGTTGGGGGCGTTGGGATTCCTTCGTTTCCGCAGAACGGCGCTGTGACTGTGTGATATGTGGGCGGCTGATAGCCGCCCCTACAGGTTGTGCCGGGAGTTCTGTCGTTATAGAGGCGCACCTGCGTGTGCGCCTGCTTTGCGAAAGGAGAAAATACGATGTTGATTTTCTGGCAGGAATGGAAACATATTCTGCGCAGCCGTTTTTTCTGGGTAGTGCTGGTGTTGGGAGCGGCTTTGAGCATCAATACCGTCTACACCAATCTCGGTTATATGAGAGGCGGTGATAGGTTGGCAGACGATATATCGGTTTGTTATGCCTTTACCGAGAAATATGGGACTTCTTTTACTGAAAAGGACGCAGAAAAATATATAAAATACTATATGACCGAAAGTGAAGAGGGAAAAGCATTCGTACAAAGACTAGAAGAAGAATGTGGGGTGAAAAATGTTACCCCGGAGGAAATCATCAAGGTATATCATAATGAGCCTACGAGAATTGGAGATCTCCTGCAAAAACTGGAAGAGGAAGGCCAGAGCGAAGAAAAGGACTATGCAAACCTTATATATCATCTGGAATTACTCACCAGACCGCTGAAAATGGCGGAAACCAATTCTTTGAACCCTGAACAATATGACACAAAGGAGTGGGGGAAAAGCTGGCTGGAGGAATCCGGAAAGAATTTTCCAAAATGGAAGCAGGATTTAATTCTGGATGGCTATGACCATCTGGGGGAACGGGTAGAGGAGATTCGTAAAAACGGGGAAAACCATCAGATGCTGCCATTTTTGCTGACTTGGTATCGGAACAGTGAGTGGTTTGTGTTCCAGTTTGCAGGGGGCAGCGCCATGGCTATCCTGTGGGCCTTTTCCTTTGTGCTGGCGGGAATCATTGCCGCCCGGAGCCTTGGCGGCAGTTTGATGAACCATATTCCGGGCATGGTGTATACCGGTAAAACAGGCAGAAGGTTGGTCTGGCACAAATCATGGCAGTGCTGGCCGCTTCGGGTGGTGCGTATATAGTGCTGTATCTGCTGATTACGGTTTTCTATCTTTTCCTGTTCCGGCTTGATTTGTACTGGAATGTCCCGCTGGCCTCTATGGTGGATTTTGACAGCAGTACGATTCCCCGGATTGCCATTACTGTCGGCGGCTATTGGTGGTTCCAGCTGGGGGTTGGGCTGGGAGCTGTGCTCATTATGGCGCTGGTGTTCTCTGCGGCCATGGTGCTGACCAAGAGCTTTTATGCAGGCTCGGCTGTTTCGGTGGGGATCGCCCTGTTCCTGCTGCTGATAGTTCAGATGATGCCTGCCATGAGAAACTCCCTGATGCTGATGAGCACCCCTATCGGCCTGTATCTGAATATCGGGAATTTTGTGCAGCCGCAATCCTTCCTGTTTGCCATCCTGCCGCACTTTGAAGGGCTATCCCTACTGATTTGGGGTGGTTTTGCCGCCATATTGGCAGTGCTGGGATTTGTAAGGTTCCGCCGGGCGGCACTGTAATCCTGTTTTCACATATTTCCGCCATGAGGAATAACCTGATACCAGAAGTATTCTGGAAGGGGGACCCTCATGGCGGTTTTGTCACTCCTGCTGTTTTCGCTCTCCACCAATCTGGATAATTTTGTGATCGGCCTGTCTTATGGGATACGGGGAATCCGTATCCGGTTGGAGGCGGGATTTCTCATCAGTGGACTGGTGTTGGTGGGAACTGCCCTTTCGATGGCACTGGGGCAAAGCCTGCTGTGCTTTCTCCCGCTGGATTTTGCCCGCCTGTTGGGCAGCGTAGTGATGATAGGGTTTGGGCTTGGGTGTTTCTGGAATGTGTGGAAAAACCGCCGGGAGCCGTCGGAGGAAGAACAGTGGCCCAGCCGTCATCCGGAGCAGTTTGACCGGGACGGTTCCCGGCACATCGACTGGAAAGAATCCCTGGCGTTGGGGGGCGCTTTAGCGCTCAATAATATTGGGCTGGGGCTTGGCGCCGGGGCGGTAGGGCTGGGAATCCCGGCTACATCGCTGATGGTGTTCGGCGTGAGTCTGGGGCTGCTGTATGGCGGGAATCTTGTGGGCAGAAAACGCAGGAAAAAGGGAAGCGGCAGGGGAATGGAGGCGCTTTCCGGCCTGTTAATGGTTCTGCTGGGTATTTGGGAATGTTTCGCATAGCTGATACAAAATTTCAGAAGAAAAACCGGCTGGTTTTGGTTGACATTTACCGGTTTGCTGACTATAATAAAAGCGAAACGGGGCGCTGCGGAGGTTACCGCAGCGCTTTTTTCATAGTAGATCAAAATGCGGAAAGGGTGAAATTTCATGAACGAGAAAATCATCATGGAGATCTGCTGCGGTTCTGCCGATGATGTGATTCAGGCAGAAAAAGGCGGCGCCGACCGGGTGGAGCTCAACTCTGATTTGTTCCATGGCGGATTGACCCCCTCGCTGGGAACACTGATCGCCGCCAAGCGGCACACCCATATCCCGGTGATGGTGATGATTCGTCCCCGGCAGGGCGGCTTTTGCTATACCGAGGTGGAATTTGAGGCGATGCTGGAGGATGCCCGCCTAATGCTGGAGCATGGCGCCGATGGAATCGTGTTCGGGTTCCTTCATGAAGATGGAACCGTAGACAAAGAACGCTGCGCCCGTATGATGCAGGTGATCGGTGAAAAAGAATCGGTGTTCCACCGTGCGATTGATGTGGTGCCGGATTGGAAAGCAGCACTGGATGTCTTGATGGAGCTGGGGGTGACCCGGATTCTCACCAGCGGACAGGAGGCCAATGTTCTCACAGGAGCGGAAACCGTTCGGGAAATGCGGGAATATGCCGCCGGACGCATTGAAATTTTGCCCGGCGCAGGAATCCGCCCGGCAAATGTAGAGAAGGTATTGGCGCTTACCGGCTGCAATCAGTTCCATTCGTCTGCATCGGGAACGGCCTATGACCATTCCACCGAGAACAGCCGGGGGATTTTCTTTGGCGGCGCTCTATATCCGCCGGAAGATCGTTATTCTGTTACCGACAGCCAGGCAGTAGAACGCTATTGTGGACTGTTGAAATAAATTTTTGGAGGAAGTTGTATGTTTGACAGAGAAGCTTATAACAAGCGCATGGAGTGGTATCTCCACGACCGTTTTGGTATGTTTATTCACTGGGGGCTGTATGCCATTCCCGCCAGAGGCGAGTGGGTTCGCAGCTTTGAAGAAATCCCCAAAGAGGACTACATGCAGTATTTTGAGGAATTTGACCCGGTAGACTATGACCCCAAAAAGTGGGCGAGAGCTGCCAAAGAAGCCGGGATGAAGTATGTAGTTTTAACCGCAAAGCATCATGACGGCTTTTGCCTTTGGGATACCCAGACCACCGATTTTAAGGCGACCAACACCAAGGCGGGGCGTGACCTGATTCGGGAATATGTGGATGCAGTGCGTGCCGAGGGGCTGAAAGTGGGCCTTTATTTCTCTCTGCTCGATTGGTATCATGAGGATTACCCGCATTATGGCGACCAGAACCATCCTATGCGTAACCATCCCGAATACAGCAATGAAAACCGGGATTTCAGCCGGTATGTATCGTATATGCACGAGCAGGTGCGGGAGCTTTGCAGCAATTATGGCAAGCTGGACGTGCTGTGGTTTGACTTTTCCTATGGCGACATGCGTGGTGAGAAATGGAAAGCGACCGAGCTGATTCAGATGGTGCGTTCTCTCCAGCCCGATGTTATCATCGATAACCGCCTGGAGTGTTCCGGTGAGGGCTTTGGCTCCCTGTATGAGTGCAATCCCACCCCGTATCATGGCGATTTTGTCAGCCCGGAGCAGATCATCCCGCCGCAGGGAATCCGGGATGTACAGGGGAACCCTCTTGCCTGGGAAGCCTGCTTTACCATGAACAATCATTGGGGCTATTGCGGAACCGACACGGAGTTTAAACCCGCCCCCATGCTCATTAAGAAGCTGGTGGAGTGCGTTTCCAAGGGCGGCAATATGCTCTTGAATGTGGGGCCGGATGCCAAAGGAAATATCCCGGAAGAATCGATGGCAATCCTGGAGGAGATCGGACGCTGGATGAAGAAAAACAGCGATTCCATTTATGGCTGTACGATGGCGGGAATGGAGAAGCCCGACTGTGGCCGGATTACCCGCAAGGGCAATCTCCTGTATTATCATGTGTTTGAAAACAGCATCGGCCCGCTGCCGCTGCCCGGAATCCAGAAGGAGCAGGTCAAAAAGATCCGCATGCTGGCCACCGGACGGGAAGTGCCGGTTTCGCACGCTTGGATGCACAATGATTACCCGGATGTTGTGTTTGCCGACTTGGGAACCAACCCGATATTGCCAGATCCGGTGGATACAGTTCTGGAAGTTGAGATTACCGAATCCAAATAATGTGTAGCATGTGGTATCGGATACCCCAAACGGTGTCCGATACCGCTTTTGTAGGAGAACGACGGTGAACCCGCTATGGTTATGATGGCGATTTACAGAAGGAAGAAAACGCCATGAACCGGACTGGTAGGTTCTAAAAAGCGGAAAACAAGGTACTGATTGTAAATTTTACAACAATATATACGGAAAGGATTTGAATTTTGCCATGATTTCCTATGCGGTGATTGGAACCAGCAAGATAACCCGGACTTTTTTAGAGGCTGCGTCGAAGGTTCCCGAACTGAGGCTGCTTGCGGTCTATTCCCGCAGCTTGGAAAAGGCCCGGTCTTTTGGAGAAGAATACGGCGCCAGCCGCTTTTATGATTCTCTTGAGGAATTGGCAAAAGACCCGGACATACAGGGAGTATATATTGCCAGCCCTAACTATTGCCACTGTGAGCAGTCCATTCAGATGATGAAGGCGGGCAAACATGTGCTTTGTGAAAAGCCGGTTGCTTCTCACCAAAAGGAATATGAAAAGATGCTGGAAACAGCCCGGCAGCAAGGCGTGATTTTTTTTGAGGCCATGCGTTCGGCGTTTACCCCGGAGCTTGCGGTGCTGGAAAAAGCTCTCCCACGTCTGGGAGAGCTTCGGCAGGCATTTTTCAGCTTTTGTCAATATTCTTCCCGCTATGATAACTACAAAAAGGGGATCATCGAAAACGCATTTAAGCCGGAGCTTTCCAACGGCTCCCTGATGGATATTGGGGTCTATTGCGTACATCCCATGGTGCATCTGTTTGGAGTCCCCAAAAACCTGTCGGCGAATGCGGTGTTTTTACCAAACGGGGTAGACGGAGCTGGCTCTGTCTTGGCTGGATATGGAGAGATGCAGGTACAGCTCATGTATTCCAAGATTTGTGACAGCCATGCCCCCAGCGAAATTCTGGGAGAAAACGGCTCCCTGCTGATCGACAAGCTCTCTCAGACGCAGCGGCTCACTCTTTGTCTAAAAGGGCAGGAGCCGGAAGAATTGCCGATTGTCCCGTGTGAAAACAACATGGAGTATGAGGCGGCTCGCTGGGCAAAATGGATGCAGGGGCTGGGAGATCCGGGAGAATTGTTCCGGGCACAGGAGGATTCCCGGATGCAGATGCAGGTAATGGACGAAGTTCGCCTGTTGACAGGCATCCGTTTCCCGGCAGATGAAACAGCGGAATAAAATGATTCTATAAATTTTTTTGATAATAAAGGCGGTTGTACCTCGTTTGGGTGCAACCGCCTTTTAATATAAATTTATTTACCCACCGATACGGCGAAAACGTGCATAACGGTTTTCCAGCAGCTGCTCCATGGGGAGCGCCTGATTCTCCTGAATGGTATCGAATAGCTTTTTCCGCAAGTCTTCATATGTCAGAGAGAAATCACCGTCATATTCGGAAATGATTTCTTCGATCACCCCAAACGAAAGCAGGTCTTCTGCGGTGAGCTTCAAGCAGGCAGCAGCTTCTTTCATTTTGCCGCTGTCTTTCCAGAGAATACTGGCGCATCCTTCGGGTGAAATCACGGAATACACAGAGTTTTCCAGCATCCACACCTGGTCGGCCACAGCCAAGCCCAATGCGCCGCCGCTGCCGCCTTCGCCAATCAGAATGGAGATGACCGGGGTTTTCAGGGTCATCATTTCCATCAGGTTTTCGGCAATCGCCTGTCCCTGTCCCCGTTCCTCGGCAGCAATGCCGCAGTAGGCGCCGGAGGTGTCTACAAAGCAGATCACCGGGCGATGGAATTTCTCTGCCAGCTTCATCTGGCGCAGCGCCTTGCGGTATCCTTCCGGATGGGCGGAACCAAAGTTTCTCGAAACCTTCTCTTTGATCTCCACGCCTTTTTCCAGTCCGATCACAGTGACCGGCATCCCGTTCAGCCGTGCGATTCCCGCCACAATAGCCTTGTCGTCGCCAAAACGGCGGTCGCCGTGCATCTCGGTAAAGTCGGTAAAGATATTCTCGATAAACCGCATGCTGGTGGGGCGGTCTTTTGCCCGTGCCGCCATCACACGCTCATATGCTTCGATCATTCTGCCGCCTCCTCTCCGTTGGATGCCTTGGCCGGCGCATGGAAAGAAAGCAGCCGGGCGAGGTATTCTTTTTGCTCTTTTCTGGGAACCACTTCGTCTACAAAGCCTTTTTCCACCTGGAACTCCGCACGCTGGAACCCGGCCGGGAGCTTTTGGCGGATGGTCTGCTCAATCACACGGGGGCCAGCAAAGCCGATGAGAGCCTTTGGCTCCGCCAGCGTAATGTCCGCCTCCATGGCAAAGCTGGCCGTCACGCCGCCGGTGGTCGGGTCGGTGAGGACAGCGATATAAAGATATCCGGCATCGCTGTGACGCTTGACAGCGCCGCTGGTCTTGGCCATCTGCATCAGGGAGAGGATACCCTCCTGCATTCTGGCGCCGCCGGAAACGGTAAAGCCGATAACAGGCAAAGCATGTTCAGTAGCATATTCAAACAGGCGGGTGATTTTCTCGCCCACCACGGTACCCATACTGCCCATCATGAAATATGGCTCCATCACGAACAGACAGCACGGCCAGCCGTGAATGGTAGCAGTGCCACAGACAACGCCCTCTTTTTCGGCGCTGTCCAGATAGGCGTGTTTCAGCTTTTTATCGTAATTCGGGAACCCAATCACGTTTTTGGAGCGCATGTCGCCGTCCAGCTCCACAAAAGAGCCTTCATCGGTAATCATGCTGATGCGCTGCCGGGCGTTGATGCGGAAATGGTGGCCGCACTTGGGGCACACGTTATCATTTTCGCTCAAATCGCTGGTGAACAGCATCGCACGGCAACCGGGGCAGGATGTACACATCTCGCTGGGAACGTCGGGAGCGGCTGTTTTGGTCAGCTTTTCATAGGCGCTTTCCAGCGTATTCATGGGCTTTTTGAATAAATCCTTGGGAAGCATCAGGAGACCTCCTTATTCCGGGCTTTCTCCCGTTTTTCCATGTAGTTGGTATAATAATCGCCGCCGGCAAATTCCGGGTCGCTGAGGATCTCCATGTGGAGCTCTGCGTTGTGCTCCACGCCCTCCACAATCAGCTCGCACAGGGCGGCCTGCATCTTGCGGATGGCTTCCTCACGGGTCTGGGCGCACACAATCAGCTTGCCCACCATGGAGTCATAAAAGGGCGGGATGGAATAATCCTGATACAAAGCGGTATCAAAGCGAACCTGAGGGCCGCCAGGTACATGCAGCAGCGTGATTCTGCCGCAACTGGGACGAAAGTCCTTATCCGGGTTTTCGGCATTGATACGGCACTCGATGGCATGGCCGGTGATGCGTACATCCTCTTGCTTAAAGGAGAGCGGCACGCCTGCCGCAATGCGGATCTGCCATTTCACAATATCCACGTTGCTCACCATCTCGGTGACGGAATGTTCTACCTGCAAACGGGTGTTCATTTCCATAAAGTAGAATTTCCCGTCCCGATCCATCAAAAACTCAATGGTACCCACGCTGGTATATTTGGCAGCTTTTGCCGCACGAACCGCAACTTCGATCATTTGCTTGCGGGTTTCAGGTGTCAGCGTGTTGGCGGGGCTTTCTTCAATCAGCTTCTGGTTTTTGCGCTGGACAGAACATTCACGCTCACCCAGTGCCACCACATTGCCCTGCTGGTCACAGAGCAGCTGCATCTCAATATGCTTGGCGGGATACAGGAATTTTTCCATATACACGCCGCCGTCGCCAAAAGCCTTTTCCGCTTCGCTGGAGGCGGTGAGAAACGCAGTTTCAAAGTCTTCGCTGCGCTCTACCTTGCGAATACCACGTCCGCCGCCGCCGCTTCTGGCCTTTACCAGCAGCGGATAGCCGATTTCGTCCGCCTTTTTGTGGGCTTCCTCCACCGACTCGATCACGTCGCAGCCGGGGATGACCGGCACATTGGCGGCCATCATGGTCTTGCGGGCAATGTCTTTGTCGCCCATTTTGGAAATCACCTCGGCACTGGGGCCGATAAAGGCGATATGGCACTGCTGGCACAGCTCGGCGAACCGGGCATTTTCGGAGAGGAGTCCATAGCCGGGATGAATCGCCTCTGCACGGGTTGCCACAGCAGCAGAGATAATTGCCGTCATATTGAGGTAGCTTTCCTGTACCGGAGCAGGGCCGATACAGATGCTTTCATCCGCCAGGCTGACATGGAGGGCGTCCCGGTCTGCTTCGGAGAAAACCGCAACCGTCGAGATTCCCATTTCCTTGCAGGCACGGATAATCCGCACGGCAATTTCGCCACGGTTGGCGATTAGAATTTTTGAAAACATCAGCAGCGCCTCCTTTTACAGAAGTGCAAAAGAGAGTTCTGCGCTCACGGTCAGTTTTCCGTTGACATAGCCCTTGCCCTTGGCAAAATAGAAGGGCGGACGGCTTTTTACCAGGCTGCACTGCATCACCAGGGTATCGCCGGGCAGCACCTTGTTTTTAAAACGGGCTTTGTCAATACCGGTATAGAAGGTGTTTTTGCCTTTTACTTCGTCCTTGAGAAGGACACAGCAGGTCTGCGCCATGATTTCCAGCTGAATCACGCCGGGCATCACGGGCATTCCGGGAAAATGTCCCTGGAGGAAATATTCGTCCCCCTTGACCGTGTATTTTCCCACTGCGAGGTTATCTTCTGTCAGTTCTGCCTCGTCCACCAGCAGCATGGGCTCCCGGTGAGGCAGGATTCCCTTCAGTTCTTCACGATCCATGAAAGTTTCCTCCTCGAATTAAAAAATCTTAAACAGTGTCTGGCCGTATTCCACCACATCGGCGTTATGAGCGCAGATATCCACGATCTCGCCATCCTGTTCGGCGGTGATCTCGTTGAGCAGCTTCATCGCTTCGATAATGCACAGAACGTCGCCCTTTTTCACCTTGTCGCCCACCTTTACATAGGGGTCGGCCTCAGGAGAGGGAGAGTCGTAGAACACACCCACCATAGGGGACTTTACCTCAGTCAGGTTGCTGAAATTCCCGGCAGCAGGAGTGGCCGGTGCGGCCTCGGCGGGAGCTTCTGCGTTGGGAGCCGCCTGCACCGGTGCAGCGGGCATCACAGCCGGAATCGGCATAGGAGCCGCCGATACACAGGCCGGAGGATTCTTTTCGAGCCGGATGTTGCTTTCACCTTCGCTGATCTCAATAGCAGTCAGGCCGTTTTCGCTCATGATCTCGGCCAGCGTTCTGATTTCTTCCAGATTCATGAATCTCCACCCTTTCTCAGATCTTTTTCAGCACCAGGCAGGCGTTGTGACCGCCAAAGCCCAGATTGGTGGAAATGGCGTATTCAATATCAGCCTTGCGAGCCTCGTTGGGAACATAATCCAGATCACAGTCCGGGTCTGCTTCCCGATAGTTGATGGTGGGGGGCACAATGCCGTCACGCAGCGCATAAGCGCAGGCCATGGCTTCCAGCGCACCGGTAGCGCCCAGCATGTGGCCGGTCATGCTCTTGGTGGAGCTGACCATGGCCTTATGAGCAGCTTCTTCGCCCAGTGCCAGCTTAAAGGCCAGCGTTTCGGTCTTGTCGTTCAAAGAGGTGCTGGTGCCGTGTGCGTTGATGTACAGGCAAGCGTTTTCGGGCATCCCGGCTTCTTTCACAGCCAGGCGGATGCTCTTGGCAGCGCCCTTTGCGTCCGGATGGGGAGCTGTCATATGATATGCGTCGTTGGTGTTGCCGTATCCTACGATTTCGGCATAGATTTTAGCGCCACGGGCCTTTGCGTGCTCATATTCTTCCAATACCAGAACAGCGCCGCCTTCGCCCATCACAAAACCGCTGCGCTCCTTGTCAAAGGGAATGGAAGCACGGTTGGGATCTTCTTCGGTGGTGAGAGCCTTGCAGTTGGTAAAACCAGCCACAGCCAGCTTGTTGATGGTGGCCTCGGCGCCGCCGGCGATCATGGCGTCGGCATAGCCATAGCGGATGGTGTGGAAAGCTTCGCCTACCGCATGGGCAGAGGTAGCACAGGCAGTTGTCACACACATGGAGGGGCCTTCTGCCTTAAAGCGGATGGCAATATTACCGGCGGCAATATTGGAGATCATCATGGGGATAAAGAAGGGGGAAATGCGCTTCATGCCGCTGTTTTCCAGCTTGTTGCACTCCTCCACAAAGGTGGTCATGCCGCCAATGCCGGAGCCAACATAAACGCCCAGACGTTCCGGGTCGATGTGGCCGTCCAGATCGCTGTCCTTCATGGCCTGCACAGCGGCAGCCATTGCATACTGAGCATACAGGTCGGTTTTGCGGATCTCGCCCTTTTCCATATACAGGCTGGGGTCAAACTCTTTTACTTCAGCGGCAACCTTTACCTTGCAGGCCGGGTCGCTGGTATCAAAATGGGTAATGGGGCCAATGCCGCATTTACCCGCTATCAGGCTGTTCCAGGTTTCTTCGGCGGTGTTGCCCACAGGGGAAACAGCGCCCACGCCGGTAATCACAACTCGTCTCATAGGATACCTCCGATAATCAGATTCAGTAAATACTCAGGTTCCGTTTCTTTTACATGCACATGCCGCCGTCAACCCGAATCACTTCTCCGGTGACATAGGAAGAAAGGTCGCTGGCAAGATACAGGGCAGTTTTGGCGATATCCTCAGGCTGTCCCATACGCTTCATGGGAACAGCACCCAGCATAGCGTCTTTGGCCTTGTCGCTGAGGACGTCGGTCATAGCGGTCTGGATAAAGCCGGGAGCGATGGCGTTGCAGGTTACGCCACGGGAAGCCAGCTCTTTGGCGGTGGTCTTGGTCAGACCGATGATACCGGCTTTGGCAGCGGTATAGTTTGCCTGGCCGGGGTTGCCCATCAGGCCGGTAACGGAAGAAATATTGATGATGCGCCCACTGCGCTTTCTCATAAAGTGATGATAGCAGGCATGGATGGTGTTGAACACACCCTTGAGGTTGATGGCAATTACCTTGTCAAAGTCCTCTTCCTTCATGGAAACCAGCAGGGAGTCACGGGTGATACCGGCGTTGTTTACCAGAATATCCACACCGCCCAGATCAGCGATCACCTGCTTGATGGTGGAATCCACCAGTTCAAAGTTGGAAACGTCGCAGTGATAGAACTTCACCGTTGCGCCGGTTTCTGCGATCAGAGCGCAGGCTTCCTCGGCGGTTTCGGGCTTGCATACATCCAGAATGGCGATGTTGGCGCCTTCTTTTGCCATGGTCAAAGCGATAGAACGGCCGATACCGGCTGCGCCGCCGGTAACAACGGCCACTTTATTTTCGAGCATCATAGTTACGATACCTTCCTTTTTCCATTTATACTTTCAGAGCTTCCACAACAGCCTTCAGGCCGTCTGCATCCTCTACATTATAAATCTGTACGCCCTTGAGGGTTTTCTTCACCAGTCCGGCCAGAGTTTTGCCTGCGCCGCACTCGATAAAGGTGTCAAAGCCGTCGGCATGCAGTTTTTCCAGAATCGCCTGCCACTGTACCGGATGATTCACCTGGGTGGCAATGGAGGAACGAATGGCGTCCTCATCATCGGGATACAGCTCTGCGCTTACATTGGAGTACACCGGGATTCCGGCTTTCTGCACCTTGACGGACTTCAATTCTTCTGCCAGAGCGGCAGCTGCTTCATCCATAAAGGGGGAGTGGAAAGCGCCGCTTACAGCCAGCGGAACTACTCTGGCACCGGCTGCCTTGCAGTCCTCGCAGAAAGCATCCAGCTGCTCTTTTTCACCGGCTACAGAAACCTGTCCGGGGCAGTTATAGTTTACAGGGAACACTTTGTCATAGGCAGAAGCCAGCTCGTTCACCTTATCGTTGGTGAGTTTGAGAACAGCGGCCATGCTGCCGCCGGTCTTTTGGGTGGCCTCGCTCATATGCTCGCCACGCTTGCAAACAAAGGCAAAGCCGTCTTTGCGGGAGAACACCCCGGCAAAGGTCAAAGCGGCGATCTCGCCCAGAGAGAAGCCCGCCACAGCGTCGGGGACAATCCCCTCATCCCGCAGAGCTTCGGCAGCGGCCAGATCCACGCAGTACAGACACGGCTGGGTGTTGATGGTCTGGCTGAGTTCCTCCTTGGTGCCCTCAAAGCACTGTGTGGAGGTGTTGGGGCGGACAGCATCCGCCTGTTCAAAGGTATATCTGGCAGCGGCGCTGGCATCAAACAGAGATTTGCCCATGCCGGGAACCTGTGCGCCCTGTCCACTGAAAAGAAAGGCTATTTTACCCATTTTGTGGCTCCTTTCAGAATTTCTTCGGCTTCGGTAAACATCTCGGTGATGATCTCAGAAGCAGTCTGCTCCTTTGTAATCATACCGGAAACCTGTCCGGCCAGGAAGGTGCCGCCCTTGGCGTCGCCCTCACGGGCAGCACGGCGCAGGGCGCCCAGACCCATTTTTTCCAGTTCTTCTGCTGTGATGGAAGTGTCATATTCCAGCTTGGCAAACTCTCTGGAGAAGGGGTTTTTCAGAGAACGCATGGGATGTCCCAGGCGCTTACCGGTTACGATGGTGTCGGTGTCTTTGGCTTTGAGAACCTTATCCTTATACACCTGGCTGATGGTACATTCCTTGGCAACCAGGAAGCGGGTGCCCACCTGCACGCCCACAGCGCCCAGCATCAGGGCAGCGGCCACTCCACGGCCATCTGCAATGCCGCCGGCTGCCAGAACCGGGATGGAAACCGCATCGCACACCTGGGGAACCAGGGGCATGGTGGACATCTCACCGATATGTCCGCCGCTTTCGCCGCCTTCTGCAATCACAGCTGCGGCACCGTGCTTTTCTACCATCCGAGCCACGCCGGTAGAAGCTACAACCGGAATCACTTTGATGCCGGCTGCCAGCCAGCCTTCCATATAGCGGCTGGGGTTGCCTGCACCGGTGGTGATGACGGGAACCTTTTCCTCAATCACGACCTTGGCGGTTTCTTCCACAAAGGGGCTCATGAGCATAATATTTACGCCAAAAGGCTTGTCGGTCATCTCACGGCACTTGCGGATTTCTTCCCGCAGCTGTTCGCCGTTGGAATTCATGGCAGCAATAATGCCCAGGCCGCCTGCATTGGAAACGCCTGCTGCCAGACTGGCATCGGCTACCCATGCCATACCGCCCTGAAAGATGGGATACTGGATTCCCAGCATCTCGCAAATCGGTGTGCGGATCATAAAAGAACACTCCTTTTTGGAAACACATCGGGTTTCTAAATTTAGTTTGAAGGTCAAAGCTTTTTGGGACAGAAGATGTCCGTAAAACCACTTTGTTTCAAAATGATCTCACAGACGGCATCTCCATATCCTTAATACAATACCGTTTTTTGACTGTTTTTTCAAGTTTTTTTGAAAGGAATCGCCGTTTCCCCATACTCTGGCAAGGGATTCCTGACTTTTTTGCTAAAAATTCATAAAATTTTAGCAGCAATCAGCCATCACCAGCGAATCACCATAGCGCCGGTAGTCAGGCCGCCGCCAAAAGCGGTGAGGGCGATGATCTGTCCACGTTTGAGCATGCCAGCCTGATTCAGTTCGTCGAGCAGGACCGGGATGCAGGCAGAAGAAGTATTGCCGTAATGTTCGATATTGGTGCGGTAACGGTCCTCTGGGATTTGCAGCTTTTTCATGGCAGCCTGAATAATTCGCAGGTTGGCCTGATGAGGCAGTACATGGTCAACTTCCTGCTGGGTAAGACCGGCGGCTTCAATGGTTTCCGAAAGGCCGGTTGCCATGGCGTTGACAGCAAATTTATAAACTCCGTGACCATCCATAAACAGATAGGAAGGATTGTTTTCATCAGAACTGAAGGGGGAATTGCCATATACATGAGGGATATTGAGGACTTCTACATTTCCGTCGGAAGTGAGCTTGGAAGCCAGCAGGTTCTCGCCTTTTTCCAGCACCACAGCGCCGGCGGCATCGCCAAACAGCACACAAGTGGCACGATCCTGCCAGTCTACCATCTTGGACATGGCTTCTGCCGAAACGATCAAGCCCTTTTGTGCCCGGCCACGCTCAAAATATCCGGTGGCGCAATCCAGCGCATAGATAAAACCGGAGCAGGCAGCGTTCATATCAAACGCCATACATTTTACCCCAAGATTCCGGGCCACAATACAGGCCATGGAAGGGGTGATGTAGTCGCCCCGAATGGTAGAGCAGATCACAAAATCTAGTTCTTCGGGAGTGGTTCCGGCGTTTTCCAGCGCAGCCTTTGCCGCTTTGGTGGCCAGGTCAGAAAGGCTTTCGCCGTCGGTCAAAACATGGCGTTCTTCAATACCGGTGCGGGTACGAATCCATTCATCGGATGTGTCCAGAAACTCTGCCAGATCATTGTTGGTTTTGACGCAGCTTGGACGGGCGCTGCCGGTTCCAATAATTTTAAAATTCATATGCAATACCTCCATCGAGTTTTATGAACAGACCTCTGTCTATATAAAAACACACTGCCGGGAATATCCAGAAAAAAAGGGCAGATACTAAAGCGGAAGGTCATTCCTTCTCCACTGTTTTATCGGTGGGATTTTATCAAGGAAAGGATTTGGATGCAATGACAAAACTGGAATGTAAGGTTAATTCCTGTGCCCATTACAATGCAGGCTGCTGCGGGCTTTCTTCCATCCATGTGGCAGGAGAAACTGCCAGCGTCAGCAACCAGACCTGCTGTGCATCGTATTGCGAAAAGAGCATGGCAGGCCCCTTTAATAAAGCAGGCAGCCAGAGCGGAATCTCGCAGCAGATCAGCTGTGACGCACGCCGTTGCCAGTATAACAGCCAGGGGAGCTGCTCGGCCTCCAGCGTGTGCGTGGGTGCCTGTTGCGGCGAGGTCACCAGCCAGAAAGAAACCGAGTGCTGTACCTTCTGCTGTAAATAAAACAGACTGCTGTAAACAACAGGGATTAAGCAGGGTAAACGGGATGCCGCAACCGGCATCCCGTTTGCTTTTTGCAACGGATATTTCCAAAGTGTGGCAACCTATATTATAGCATATTTCACAGAAGTTGTCTTTTGTTTTCTTCACAAATTTCATAGACCCTTTTTTCCACCCTCTGTCCGTTTCTAACTTTTTTCGCAAAAATCCGTCAGCTTTTGACAGGGACATGTTATAATAGTGAAAGTCGAAAAAAGGAGTGACGGGATTGAATCAGTATAAACTATTTGCGTTTGATCTGGACGGAACCATGCTGCAAAAGGGTGGTATCCTTTCAAGCCGGGCGGCCGCTTCTCTAGAGAAAGCTGCGAAAGCCGGAATCGAGATCGTACCGGCTACCGGCCGGATGAAGAATTTTTTGCCGCAAAGCCTGCGGCAGCTTCCTTTTATCCGATATGCCATTACCTCCAACGGGGCGGCGGTTTATGACTTGAAAAGCGATGAGTTGCTGTTTTCATGCCTGATTTCTACCCAACAGGCAGCTGCTGTGCTGGAACTTCTGGAAGAATACCCGATCTATGTGGAATATTATGCCCATGGCAATGCGGTTACGCAGCAGGATGCTCCCAAAATGGCGGTGGAAAAGTTTGGATTTCCCAAAGAAAAGCTGATGTTCCTCAAAAAGGATTACACTCTGGTAGAGAGTTTGCGAAAAACTGTACTGGAAAAAGGAGTCTGTCCCGAAAAAATCAATCTTCCGTTTTTGCCGGAAGCTATCCGTCGGGAGCTTTGGCAGCGCCTGGAGGCCATGGGAGGACTAAAGCTCACCTCCTCGGTGCCGGATAATCTGGAGATCAACGCCGGGAACTGTGATAAAGGGGCAGGCTTGCGTGGACTTTGCTCGGCACTGGGGATTCCACAAGAGCAGACTGTTGCAATCGGAGACAATGGCAACGATATTGCGATGCTCGAATTTGCTGGGTTTTCTATTGCGATGGGAAATGGCACCCCGGAAGCAAAAAAAGCCGCCGATGCGGTGACTGCTTCCTGTGAGGAGGAAGGCGCCGCACTGGCGGTAGAAACCTATCTGTTATGAGGTGATCCGGCGCAGGGCGTCGGCGGCGAGGTCACGGCTGCCGGTTACGGCGGCCAGCACAGCCCGGTATACGATTTCCGGGTTCCGGTGGAAATTCTTCTTGATCTGATTCGCCTGATAGCGGTCAGGGGCATAAAGTGTAAATGCAAGAAGATCCATTTCTCCGTCGGATACATGGCAGGTAACCGAATATCCCTTTTCGTTCTTTTTAATCTCCACCCGGTTTTCCTGTTCCCGCTTGGCTCTTGCCAGCAGGTTCATGGCCGCTCCAACGGTTTTTTCACGGATCGAAATCGGCAGCGTCACATCCAGCTGGCGGGCGACCTCCCGCCCTTGTTGGGTGGTGGTTACACAGCCGGGAAATTCCTGCGAAGCCTGGATCAGACCTTTTGACTGAAGATCCGAAAGGGTATCCATAATTTCAAAATAATTGGCGAGATCATATTCCTGCAGGATGGAAAGGATATCTTCCTGAGGCAGGGGAGCCCCTACGCTGGCCAGCAGGTAACAGAGCAGAACACGAATATCGTTTTTGGTTCGAAGACCGCCGGGCCCGACCCCGGCTGTAAAGGTATCATATTCCACAGGTAAATTCCCCCTACAACATCCACCTGGATTTTCAGGCGCTTTTTATCAGTATACCACAATGTACTGACGTTTTAAAGCGGAAACTTCACAGAAAACCCAACCAAAAGCAGGAATTTTTGCTATTTATATGGGAGGAGGTAGTCGTTTTCCTGTGTAATAATGATGTTATGTCATAGAAAAATCAAGGAGTATTTTCCGGATTTTCGTTTGGCTGTTGCTTTTCGTTTTTCTGGTGCAAAAGTGATTCCGCATAATCAATAATCTCTTTCCGCATTTCTTTGGAAGCAGCCCGATACAGGCACAGCATGGCGTGTTCATCCTTCGAAAGATCATAAATGTGGCTGGAACGGGGCAGTGTGGAGAGATAGCGGTTATTGACCCCGGTACCCGTATAGGAATGGGAAGCGGATGAAAATTTATCCCTTCCAATGTCCTGTACATAGGTAAGGGTCAGTTCATCGTCCAGAAGCTCCTCAATGGGTGTGTTGAAGATTTTGGAGAGCATCACAAGCGTAGTGGCGTTGGGCTGGCTTCTTCCGATTTCATAGGACGCATAGGTGGAACGGTCAATATTCAAGGCGGAGGCCACCTGTTGCTGGGTAAAACCCGAACTTTCACGGGCGCAGCGGAGCTTATCTCCCTGGTTGCGATTTAGCATGGCACCTTCTCCTTTTTATAAAAATACATGCAATACACACGATTGCATATTTGGAAACCGAACCGCCGGAGCCTTATCAGCGGTTTTGTATAAGTTATCATTATTATTATAGCGATTGCCAAAAATAAACCTGTGATATGTGAAAAAATCACACAAGACATCAACGTACAAAATCAGGTTCTGTAAAGTGGCGAAATTGCACAGATACGGTCGATTTTCCGATTTAAAAAAAGAATAAAAAATTGTAAATTGGGTATTGACAATCCTGTTTCTTTCCGGTATAATAGCAAACGTTCCGTTTGACATGCGGACGTAGCTCATCTGGTAGAGCGCCACCTTGCCAAGGTGGAGGTAGCGAGTTCGAGCCTCGTCGTCCGCTCCAAAACAGCCATCCCAACAGGGATGGCTGTTTTTTTATACTCTGTTGTAAAAATATACAATTTTCACATAAAATTTGAAAAAAAACGCAATGGATGCCTATTGAAAAATCAGAACAGCTGTGCTAAACTGTTCATTACTGAAACACAATCGTATGTAGGTGGTGAACAATGAAGAACGCAACCTATCTTTTAGTCGAACAGAATGTGTTACCCGAAGTGTTTGGAAAAGTCATCCAGGCAAAACAATTTCTTTTGAATGGAGAAGCCTCCAGCACATCAGAAGCGGTACGCATGGCGGGGATTTCCCGAAGCGTGTTTTATAAGTATAAGGACGCAGTTTATCCCTATAATCGAAAATTAAGCAGTCAGATGATTACCATACAGGCCGTGCTGCTGGATCGTCCCGGTGTCCTGATGTCGCTGATCTCTGCGATGTATGCCACGGGCGCCAACATCCTGACCATTAACCAGAATATCCCGGTAAACGGGCGTGCGCTGGTTTCCATTTCGGCCAGGGTAGATCGAATGGACTCCTCGGTAGAGGAGCTGCTGGAACATCTTAAACAGGTAGACGGCGTGCTGAGCATAGACAGTATCTCCGATAAATAAGGATGATTGAGTGGGATAACAGAGAGTAGGAGAGGTGTTATAGATGGTTAAAATTGCAATCATGGGGTTTGGCGTGGTAGGCTCCGGCGTGGGAGAGGTTCTGCGGGAGCATGTAGACAGCATCGCCAAACGTGCAAAAGAAGAAATCCGGATCAAATATATCCTGGATCTTCGGGATTTTCCCGACAGCCCTTTTGCCGGTCGCTTTACGAAGGACTTCAACGTAATTCTTCAAGACCCGGAAGTCCAGATCGTTGTCGAGGTTATGGGCGGCCTGCATCCAGCATTTGACTATGTAAAAGCCTGCTTGGAGAACGGCAAGAGCGTCGTGACCTCCAATAAAGAGCTGGTGGCGGCCAAAGGTGCCGAGCTGTTGGCGATTGCACAGGAAAACAACCTGAACTTCCTGTTTGAGGCCAGTGTAGGCGGCGGTATCCCCATCATCCGTCCTATCAGCCAGTGTCTGGCTGCCAACGATGTGATCGGGATTGCCGGTATCCTTAACGGCACCACCAACTTTATCCTGACCAAGATGATTCGGGAGCAGATGAATTTTGACGATGCACTGGCACTCGCTCAGAAGCTGGGCTATGCGGAGCGCAACCCGGCTGCGGATGTGGAGGGCCACGATGCCTGCCGCAAGATTTGTATTCTGGCTTCGCTGGCTTTTGGCCGTCATGTGTATCCTGAACAGGTACATACCGAGGGGATTCAGAACCTGACCCTGGCAGACGTGGAATATGCAGAAAGCTGGGGCGGCGTAATCAAGCTGATCGGCCGTGTGAAGATGCAGGAGAATGGAAAAATCCAGATTATCTGTTGTCCCATGTTTATCGACCGTGACAGCCAGCTTTCCAATGTGGACGATGTGTTCAACGGGATTCTGGTGCGTGGCGATTCCACCGGCGATGTGGTGTTCTATGGAAAGGGAGCTGGTAAGCTTCCCACCGCCAGCGCCGTGGTGGCAGATGTCATCGACTGTGTGAAGCATCTCAAGGCCAGAAAGTATCTGTTCTGGGAAGACGGTTCTCCGGATTATGTGGAGGATTATCTGGAGGATACGGTGCCCATGTATGTGCGGGCAACCGCAGAAAACGCTTCGGTAGCGCTGGGAACAGCCGATGCCCTGTTTGGCGGCGTGCAGCAGCTTTCGAGAAAGGATGCTCCCCGCAACGAACTGGCCTTTGTTACCCGTGAAATGAAGGAAAAAGAAATCCGTGAAAAGCTGGAACAGCTGGAAAAACTGGGCGTAAAGGTGGAGTCCACCGTCCGGGTAGCAGATTTCTGAGAACCATTTCAAAACCATAAGAATAGGATGTTGATACGATATGATACGCATTGAAGTGCCTGCCACCAGTGCCAACCTTGGCTCCGGCTTTGACGCACTGGGAATTGCATTAAATAAATACAACCGGGTGTGGATGGAGGAATGGGACTCCGTGGAGATCTCATCGGTGGACAAAACCAAAATTCCAACCGATACCTCGAACCTGATTTTCTGGGCCGCCAATTATCTTTATGAAACTTGCGGCCACAAGCTGCCCGGCCTGAAAATCCTTCAGGAAAACAATATCCCCATGGCCAGGGGACTAGGCAGCAGCTCCGCCTGTATTGTGGCGGGCATCCTGGGGGCAAACCGGATGCTGGGAAATCCTCTTTCTCAGGAAGATCTCATCAATCTGGCGGCACAGATTGAAGGCCACCCCGACAACACCTCCCCGGCCATCGCCGGCGGGTTGGTGACTTCTGCCATCGAAGGCAAACGGGTATACAGCGTAAGCGTTCCCGTTTCCGATAAAATCCGTTTTGCGGTGCTGGTTCCGCCTTTTGAGCTGAAAACCGAAAAGGCCCGTTCGGTGCTGCCGGAAGCCTATTCCCGTGCAGACGCTGTCTATAACCTTTCCCGTTCGGCTTTGATGACGGCCTCGCTGTTCTCCGGCAATCTGGGCAACCTGCGGGTGGCCGTGCAGGATAAACTGCACCAGCCGTACCGCTGTGGGCTGATCGACCATTATGACCAGGTGTTCCGAATGACCTATGAGCTGGGCTCTCTGGGCACTTATGTCAGTGGCGCAGGCCCCACCATTATTGCTTTTGTAGACGCCGCCCATGCAGATGAGTTTATCGCTCATGCGGCTTCCCATCTGGAAGAAAAGGGCATTACCGGCTGGCAGACGGAGATCCTTTGTGCCGATTCTGAGGGCGCAAGGATCGTGATTGAGTAAGAGAGTGAGGGAAAGAAGACATGAGCTTGATTGTACAGAAATTCGGAGGCTCCTCCGTGGCCAATGCGGAGCGGGTTTTCAATGTGGCGGATATCGTCACCAGCAAGTATAAAGAGGGCAATGATCTGGTAGTGGTGGTTTCCGCACAGGGCGACACTACCGACGACCTGATTGCCAAAGCGCAGGAAATCAATCCGGACGCTTCCAAGCGGGAAATGGATATGCTGCTGACCGCCGGTGAGCAGATATCGGCCTCTTTGCTGGCCATGGCAATTGAGAAGATGGGATTCCCGGTGGTTTCCCTGTTGGGCTGGCAGGCTGGTTTTGTAACATCCTCCGCCTATGGAAACGCCCGTATCAAGCGGGTGATCCCCGACCGTATCCGCAAGGAACTGGATAAGAAAAACATTGTCATCGTAACAGGCTTTCAGGGCATCAATCGCTATGACGACATGACTACGCTGGGACGTGGCGGCTCTGACACCAGCGCCGTGGCGATTGCGGCCGTGATGCACGCCGACCTGTGCCAGATTTATACCGATGTGGAAGGTGTTTTCACAGCTGACCCCAGAAAAGTTCCGGGCGCCAAAAAGCTCTCCACCATTTCGTATGATGAAATGCTGGAGCTGGCAACACTGGGAGCGCAGGTTCTCAATAACCGTTCTGTTGAAATGGCAAAAAAATATAATATTGAACTGGAAGTGCTGTCCAGCCTTTCCAGAGTACCGGGTACCATCGTGAAGGAGGAAAACAAAGTGGAAAAGATGCTCATCAGCGGCGTAGCAAAGGACGAAAATATTGCACGGATCTCGATTATCGGCGTGCCGGATAAGCCCGGCCTGGCTTTTAGAATTTTCTCCAAGCTCTCCGCCAAAAATATCAACGTGGATATTATTTTGCAGTCTGTGGGACGTAACGGCACCAAAGATATCAGCTTTACGGTGGGACAGGACAATCTGAAGGCTGCCATCGAGATGCTGAATCCCTATGCAGAAGCCCTCGGCGCATCCAGCGTGGTGTATGATGAGAATGTCGCAAAGGTGTCCATCGTGGGCGCCGGCATGGAGAGCCATCCCGGTGTGGCTGCCGAGATGTTCGAGGCCATGTTTGAGGCCAACATTAACATCCAGATGATCTCCACCAGCGAGATTAAGATTTCTGTGCTGATTGCCGCTGAGGATGCAGACAAGGCCGTAACTGCCGTACACAACAAGTTCTTTGCAGAAGCAATGAAAGCATAAAAAATAAAAGTAACAATTCTCTGAGAGAGGGCTGCCTGACGGCAGCTCTTTTTCAGTATGTATTTAAAATCACAACCCGTATTATTAAAAAATATTAATTATTTTTATGTAAATTGACTTTGCTTTGAATAATGCTTATAATTAAGATACTAGAGAATAAGGGGTGGTTCCAGTGAACCATAAAGAGTTTCAAGAAACGCTATCTCTTTAAATGTTAATTTTTCATTGTCTGATGGAGCAAATATGACAAGTGAAAAAGGGTTTTTTGACTTCTAGCTTTGAGGTGTGATTTTATAATTCGCTGAAAGGTGGGAGTGTTTTGAAAAATTCAACCAGGATGACTGGAATCCAAATTCAATTGTTGGGAATTGCCTGCATACTCTTTTCTTTTTTGCTGGGATTCGTGGGTGTGGCCGGAGGAATATCAGTTGTTTTATGTTATGTTCTTTCGTGGCTCGGTCTGATTCTGGCGGTTGTCGGAATTTTTGTGGGACATTCTGAGCAATAACATCTGTGCGCTATAAAATACACATAGAAAACCGCCTGGCAGGAGTTGTTTCCTGTCAGGCGGTTTAGTTGTTCTGCTTTTTAAGTTGATAGAGTCTGGCACGCCCCTGCGTCCCCGCTTCTTCTATAATATCCAAGGAACGGAAAAGCGCAGCCGCTGCATAGGCGCACCGGCTTGAAATCCGGGCGCTGTGCTGCAATTCTTTTGTGGTAAAGCGTTCGGGAAGATTTGAAGGCAGCAAGCAGACATAGGCGGCCGGGGTTTCCATCACCCATTCTTCCAGCAGCGCAAGAGGGATGCGTTCATACCGGCTGGAACCACGTTTCCCGCCGTTTCCCCAGCCGTCCAGCAGTCGGTATTCCTCGGCTGTCAGGAATGGGAAATGGACGGTCAGATCCGGATGGGACAAAAATTCCCGGATAGTGTTCAATTCCCGTGCAAGGTCAATGGGAGCGTATCGTTTAGGGGAACGCCGCCGGGAGAGAATTTCCCCGGTTTCGGGTGACACCCAACAGACCCATTTTTCCGCTATCACCGGGGCGACCAGATGCACTGGCCCACAGGCAAGGAATACCGGGAGTTTTTTTCGCAGAGAAGAAAAACTCCCGGTTTGAATTTCCAGAATGGAGCCGTCGTTCAGGATGGCGTCGGCGGTCATGCGCCCAATTTTTCGTTCGTGAAGTGATGCGTCCGGCTGATAAAACAACTTGAGAATGGCATGAAGCCGCTTTTCTCCCAGTGTGCCGATTCCCAGCTCCGGCGTGGGCTGTGTCAATCCACGCTGCCGGGCTTGTTCAAAAAGCGGGTTATGTTTTGCCTCCATAAAATTCTCCTTTTCCTTTTTCTGGTTGGGAATCCCTTTCTTTGATTGTGTAATAGAAATGTTGTGTTTTTCTGAGAATTGTTTGACAATACCCCGCTGTCAGGGTACAATAAGACTATATTTCCGTATCTGCGGGCAGAATCAGGAAGCCCGTGAAATCAGGTGCCGATGGGAAAAGAAAGTGTGTGATTGTATTGAATTGGCAGGTTTTGGTTTCCAATCCCTTGATCAATGCGGGCGTTCTCTCATGGATTACCGCACAGACGATTAAGCTGATCTATTATTATGGACGCAACAAGCAGGTTCGGCTCGAACGCCTTACCGGTGCAGGCGGTATGCCCAGTGCCCATTCGGCGGTGAGCTGCTCGGTCACCATGTCGGCGCTGCTGAACTATGGGTTTTCCAACCCGGTTTTTGCAATTGCCTTTATTCTGGCACTGATTGTCTTGTATGATGCAACCGGGGTTCGCTGGTCGGCGGGGCTTCATGCCCGTGCGCTGAACCAGTTGATCGACCATATGGAAGAAAAACTGCCGGAAGAAGAAAAAGGCAGCCTGCGGGAGATGATTCCCGAACTGAATGAATCGCTGGGACACCGCCCCATTGAGGTCGTGTTCGGTTCGCTGCTTGGCGTGGCGATTGCCTCTCTTTTGCAGCTGGCATATTCGTAAAATTGAATCTGGAAAACAGCGCCCTTTTCGGCAAACGGAAAGGGCGCAATTTGTGTATTATGGTATTGCTTGGAGAAAGGAAGATAGGATTTGACAGAGCTCGAAATCAAACGAATCAATGAACTGGCCAAAAAAGCCAAATCACAGGGCTTAACGCCCGAAGAAGCAGAAGAACAGAAGCAGCTGCGTGCAGCCTATATTGCGGCTTATCGCAATAACCTGCGCAGCCAGCTGGAAAATACCTATGTGATTGGTTCCGACGGCGTAAAACGTAAGCTGGGTAAAAAATCCTGATTATAGCTGCTTCTTGTTAGCCTGTGGACAAACCCGGATGCACACCCCACATACAGCACCACGGCCAATATGCTGAAAGGCACGTTTCATATAATTGCTGCACTTGTCCGGGGCAAACATTTCTTCCCGGCTTCGTTCGGGGTTCCAGCTTTTTCCCGAAATGGCTCCGGCAGGGCAGGCGTCTACGCACAGATGGCAGTCCCCACAGGGGGAAGGAAGAAGCCTTTCCGGCACCAGAAACGGGCAGTCGGTGAATAAAGTTGCCAGCCGTACACGGCCGCCCCACTCCCGGTGAAGGAACAGGGAGCTTTTGCCAACGCTCCCTAGCCCTGCCAGTGTGGCGGCTTTTTTATGGGAATAGCGTCCTCGATAATTCCAGCCGTCCTGATTGATGCTTTGAGAAGCGGCGACAGTACAATAGCGATAGCCTTCTTTTTGCAGAAATAGCCCGGCTTTTAGGAGAAGCTGGTCGAGAAAAGCGTTCACGCTACGATAGTGGTTGAAATAGGTGTGCGTGGGAGCGCCGTCGATTTCGTCAATGATAAAGTCGGAAAGCCGTACCACAATGCTGACAGCATAGGGAAGGCCGGGAAATTCGGCTTCGGCATCGGGCGGCATGGAAAATCCAACGTCGCTTGCGCCCTGCTCTTTTAGATACGCAACCAGACGTTGTTGGAGATTGGGATTCATAAAAACATCCTTCCTGATAAGGGGCTTATATAATATAGAAACAAATTTTAAATTGGTGTGCCGGAGGACACGCTGAGAAAAGCAGCGCTTATATAGGTAACACTGTTTTTTTATTATAGCAGATTTTACACCGGAAAGGAAATCGATATCATGGGAAAAACACTGGTTTTGGCGGAAAAGCCCTCGGTGGGGCGTGAGATTGCCCGTGTGTTGGGCTGCCGTCAGGGCGGCAACGGTTTTTTGAGCGGCCAGAATTATATCGTCACCTGGGCGCTGGGACATCTGGTTGAGCTGGAGGACCCGGAACACTATGGAAAGCAGTATCAGCAGTGGAGCATGGACACCCTGCCCATGCTGCCACCTAAAATGGAATTAAAAGTCATCCCGCAGACTGCCAAACAATATAGCGTGGTGAAAAAATGTCTTCATGACCCGCAGGTGGATTCCCTGGTGATTGCCACCGATGCAGGCCGGGAAGGGGAACTGGTGGCTCGGTGGATTTTGGAAAAGGCCGGTTTCCACAAGCCCATCCGGCGGTTGTGGATTTCTTCCCAGACCGATAAGGCTATCCGGGATGGGTTCGCCCATTTGCGGGACGGGAAGGAATACTGGAACCTGTATCAGTCCGCTCAGGCCAGAGCAGAAGCTGACTGGCTGGTGGGGCTGAATGTGACGAGAGCTTTGACCTGCAAGTTTAACGCCCAGCTTTCTGCCGGGCGGGTGCAGACCCCCACGCTGGCGCTGTTGGTGCGCCGGGAGGAAGAAATCCGCAAGTTTGTCCCACGGGAGTATTGGCAGCTTCGGGCAGACGCCGGGCGCTTTTTTGTCACATGGCAGGACGAAAGGGGACAGACTGGCATTTTTGACAAAGAGAAGGCGGATAAGCTGTTGGCGCTGGTAAAAGGGAAAACCGCCACTGTGCAGGAAGTGAAGCGGACAAAGAAATCCACTCCGCCGCCGATGCTGTATGACCTCACCGAATTGCAGCGGGACGCCAACCGGCTCTATCAGATGAGCCCCAAGCAGACGTTGAACGTGATGCAGAGTCTGTATGAGCGATATAAAGCCCTGACCTATCCCCGCACCGATTCCCGCTATCTGACAGCGGATATTGTCCCGACTTTGACAGAGCGGGTGCAGGCTGTGGCTCGTGGCGAATATGCCCCGATTGCCCGTGAAGTACTCCGGGAAAAGCGGACAATCTGCAAGGCCTGCATCAATAACGCTAAAGTCAGCGACCATCACGCCATTATCCCCACAGAGGAGCCCGCTGACCTGGAAGCCATGAACAATGAGGAAAAGCGCATTTATTGGCTGGTAGTGCGGCGTTTTTTGGCCTGCTTTTTCCCGAATTATGAATATGAATCGCTGAAAGCTGTCCTCATCTGTGAGGGGCAGCGCTTTACCGCTGCCGGACGTGCGGAATTGAATTTGGGATGGAAACGGGCCGAGCAGCTCCGGGATGAGGAGGAACAGGACGAACAGTCTCTGCCGCCTTTGGAAAAGGGGCAGACCTTCTCGTTGAAAAACTTTCAGCTGAAAGCCTGCAAGACCCAGCCGCCGGCACGGTATACAGAGGCCACCTTGCTCTCTGCTATGGAGAACCCCTCTGCCTATGTGTCCGATAAAGAGATGAAGGGCTATTTGGGCGGCGGATTGGGAACTCCCGCTACCCGTGCGGATATTATCGAAAAGCTGTTTTCTTCTTTTTATATGGAAAAACGAGGGAACTCGCTGGTTCCCACATCCAAGGGTACCCAGCTGATCTCCCTTGCGCCGGAGGATTTGCGGGAGCCGCTCCTCACCGCCAAATGGGAACAGCGGCTGGAAGCCATTAGCAAGGGCAAGGACACCCGAAAGCAATTTATCGGCGAGATTCGAGGCTATGCCTCTCATCTGGTGGAGGATGTAAAGAACAGCGAGGCACAGTATCAGCACGATAACCTGACCAATGAAATCTGCCCGGAGTGCGGCAAGCGGCTGCTTTCGGTAAAGGGCAAGCACGGCAAAATGCTGGTGTGTCAAGACCGGGAGTGTGGATATCGCCGTACGGTGAGCCGGGAAACCAATGCCCGGTGTCCCAACTGCCACAAGAAAATGGAGCTGTTTGGGGAAGGGGAGAACAAAATTTTTGTGTGCCAATGCGGCTATCGGGAAAAGGAGAGCCATTTTGCCCAGCGAAAAAAGGAAACCAAGGGCGGAGCTTCCAAACAGGATGTGCGGCGGTATCTTGCCAACCAGAATAAACAGGAACCAGCGGGACAGAGCGCCTTTGCGGCGGCGTTACAGGCGGCGCTAAATAAAGAGGGGAAATAAAGTTGACAACATTTGCACAAGAGAGAAATTTGTTTTTTCAGCAGTTAGGGGAACATGGCTGCATGGTGCTTTCCACTTCCCTGCACGATGAGGTAACATCCCGCATGATGAGCTTTATCATTCAGGATGGAAAATTCTACTTTCAAACAGATAAAAGGTTTCGGAAGTATGCGCAGCTAAAAGGGAACAGCCGGGTTTCTCTATGTTGGAATAATATGGCCGTGGAAGGGGTTTGCAGTGAGATGGGAAAGCCTTCTGATTTCCCTGCTTTTTGCAAGTTATATCAAAAATACTTTTCTGCTTCTTACCAGCGATATACCGGAATGGAGGAAGAGCGGTTGTTTGTCGTTACCCCTGCGCATTTGGAAAAATGGATTTATGAAGGCAACCAGCCCTATATGGAAATTTTAGATTTCCAATTCCAGACCTATGAAAAAGTGCGGTATGTATGCCAACTGGAAGGATAACGGATATTTGGAGGGGAACTCATGAAACGAAACTATCAAAAGGAGCTGGAGCAGGTGTTGGGACACCTGGACGGACAAGTACCCCGGCTGCTGCTCCATAGCTGTTGCGCCCCATGCAGCAGCTATGTGCTGGAATACCTGTCCCAATATTTTGAAATCACGGTGCGGTATTTTAACCCGAATATCAGCCCGGAGGAGGAATATCAAAAGCGCCTTGCTGAACAGGCACGGCTGATTGAATCCATGCCTATGAAGCATCGGGCCTCACTGCAAAGCCCCGGTTATGAGCCTGCTGATTTTTATGAAGCGGTCAAGGGGCTGGAGCAAATTCCCGAGGGGGGCGAGCGGTGCTTTGCCTGCTTTGCTTTGCGGTTAGAGGACGCTGCCAAAGCCGCCAAAGAGGGGTGCTTTGACTACTTTACCACTACTTTATCCATCAGTCCCCTGAAAAACGCCCAGAAGCTCAATGAAATCGGGGAGGCCATGGGGGAAAAATATGGGGTGAAATGGCTTCCCGGAGATTTTAAGAAAAAAGAGGGCTATAAGCGCTCAATTGTGCTTTCGGAGGAATATGGCCTTTACCGCCAAAACTACTGTGGCTGTGCTTTTTCTAAAAAAGAAGCCATGGAGAGGGAGCTGCAAAAAGAACGGGAGCAGGAGGCGCTGCGCCATGAAAAATGAATCTGCCGGAAAACTGCTGGCTTTTCTCAAAAAAGAAGCCGTGCTCCTCATTGCGGCTGTCTGTGCGATTGCGTCTATGGCGGCGGTTCCGCCTTCGCCGGACTATATCGGTTATCTGGATGGCCATGTGTTGGGGCTGCTGTTCTGCTTGATGGCGGTGGTGGCTGGTTTTACAGAGCTTGGCGTTTTTCGCCGGATGTCCCGGATGATGACCCACAAGGTGTCCGGTGTTCGGATGGTGTCTGCTGTTTTGGTGGCGCTCTGCTTTTTTACCTCCATGTTTATCACCAACGATGTGGCACTCCTTACCTTTGTGCCGCTGACAATCTCTATTTTGCAGCAGGCTTCTCCCAAGCAGGTCATCCCGGTGGTGGTGCTGCAAACCATCGCCGCCAATTTGGGCAGTATGATGACCCCGGTGGGGAACCCGCAAAACCTGTTCCTCTATGCCCGGTATGAAATGGGGCTGGGAGAGTTTTTCTCCGCCATGGTGCCGCTGGGGATGATTAGTCTGTTGTTGCTGGCAGTGGGGGTGTTTTTTCTCAAAGACCACAGCGTGACGGTTCGTTTCCCCGGAGAAGAAGCACCGGTTTGCAAGTGGCGGCTGATTCTGTATGCGGCGCTGTTTGTGTGCTGTCTGCTCACAGTGTTTCGTGTGTTGGATGTGTTGTGGCTCACCCTGTTGGTGATTGCCGCTATGCTGGTGTCCAACTGGAAAATCCTGTTGCGGGTGGATTACAGCCTGCTTTTGACTTTTGTATGCTTTTTTGTGTTTGTGGGCAATTTGCGGCAGATTCCGGCTGTGCAGGAAGCGGTTTCCTGGCTGCTGAATGGCCGGGAAGTAATCGCCTCGGTTTTGGTGAGCCAGGTCATCAGCAATGTGCCGGCCGCAGTGATGCTTTCCTCTTTCACCGAAAAAGGGCGGGCGCTGCTGCTGGGTACCAACATTGGTGGCCTGGGCACGCTGATTGCTTCCCTTGCCAGCCTGATTTCCTTTCGGCTCTATTCCCGGATGCCGGGAGCCAAGGGCGGGAAATACCTGTTACAGTTCACACTGTATAATGTGGGATTTCTGGCTGTGCTGCTGGTTTTCTGCTGGCTGACAGGCGGGCTTTCTTAATGGGATTTTTTATTTTGTAGTGAATAGTGGAGGATAGAGTAGATATGTTGATTCGCTTTGAAAACTTAACCATTCGAAACGCTACAGCCGATGATGCGGAGCAATTGGCAACATGGTGGAACGATGGACAGATCATGTCCCATGCGGGATTTCCAAACGGGACGGGAGAAACGGTGGAGCAAATTGCGTCCAGTCTGGAAAAGAATGCAGATGATAGCGGCCGGCAATTGATATTGGAGCGGGATGAAGTCCCTATAGGGGAGATGAATTACTGCAAAGTCAGAGAAGGCGTGGCGGAAATCGGAATCAAAATTTGTGATTTTTCCTTGCACGATCAAGGTTTAGGGAAGATATTCCTCAGTATGCTGATTGATTTTTTGTTTACAAAGATGAAATACAAGAAGATCATTCTGGATACCAATTTGAAAAATCAAAGAGCCCAGCATGTTTATGAACAGTTGGGATTTCGCAAAGTGCAGGTGCGGGAAAATTCCTGGAGAGATCAGTTGGGAGAACTCCAATCTTCGGTGGATCATGAGCTTCTTCCAGGTGACTTTGTAAATTATACAAAGCAATAAGATAGAGAACAGGGACAGGCTGAAAATGGCCTGCCCCTTTCTGTTATAAACGATGCTCTTATAACTTTAACAAAAATTCAATATGTCTTACTGGGATTTTGCTTTAAAAGCTGGGGTATACTCTGGACGGGACTTTTGGCTCTTAAAAGCAGTAGAAAGGCTGGAAATCCGGTGATAGCTAAAATCAGTAGGAAGGGTGCCTTTTTGGTTGCCCTTTAACGGGAAAGGTGATATAATAGCTTCGATTCACTGGTGAAAGGGGGCGGACCGGATGGATGTCCGACCGGGCGATATTCTGCAAATGAAAAAGAGCCATCCCTGCGGCAGCAAGACCTTTCTGGTTCTGCGCTCCGGGATGGATTTTAAAATTCGCTGCACCGGGTGTGGCCATGAGGTGATGGTGCCCCGGCTAAAATGCGAGAAGAACATCAAAAAGATTCTCCGGGATTCTTCTGAAAATGAAAATACGAAAAAGGAAGGCGCTGGAGAAGAGTAGCTTTTCTGTAACGGCTGCGCCGGAAAGACGAGTCATTTACAGAAAGGATTTTGAATATGTTTGATAAACTGGAAGTTTTTGAAAAGCGGTTTGAAGAAATCAACCAGAAGCTGTGCGACCCATCGGTGCTGAACGACCAGAAGCAGTATACCGAGCTGTTAAAAGAAAGCAGCTCCATCAGCCCGATTGTGGAAAAGTACCGGCAATATCGGGCGGCGGCACAGCTGGCGGCAGACGCCGAGGAGATGCTCTATGACCGTGAGCTGCGGGAAATGGCGCAGGAAGAACTGGCGCAGGCCCGCAGCAACATGGAGGTCTTTTCAGAGGAATTGAAGCTGCTGTTGCTGCCCCGTGACCCTAACGATGAAAAAAGCGTAATTGTGGAAATCCGAGGTGGAGCCGGTGGAGAAGAAGCGGCACTGTTTTCGGCTGTGCTGTACCGGATGTACTCGATGTATGCGGAATCCCACCACTGGCAAACAGAGCTTTTGAATGTGAATGAAACCGAGCTGGGCGGTTTTAAGGAAATCAGCTTTATGATTCACGGCGATGGCGCCTATTCCCGGCTGAAATATGAAAGCGGCGTCCATCGGGTGCAGCGGGTGCCGGAAACCGAAACGCAGGGACGAATCCACACCAGTACCGCTACGGTGGCGGTGCTGCCGGAAGTGGATGACGTGGAAATCGAGATTGACCCCAAGGATTTACAAATCGATACCTTCCGTTCCAGCGGCGCCGGCGGACAGCATATCAACAAGACGTCTTCTGCAATTCGCATTACCCATCTTCCTACGGGAATGGTGGTGGAATGTCAAGATGAGCGGAGCCAGTATAAGAATAAAGACAAGGCGATGAAGGTGCTGCGCTCCCGGCTTTATGAGAAGGAGCAGCAAAAGCAGGACGCCGAAGTTGCGGCAAAGCGCAAAAGCCAGGTGGGAACCGGCGACCGTTCCGAGCGAATCCGCACTTATAATTATCCGCAGGGACGGCTTACCGACCACCGGATTGGCCTGACGCTGTATCGGCTGGAAGACCTTCTCAACGGCAATCTGGACGAGGTGATCGACGCTTTGATTACTGCCGACCGTGCCGCCCAGCTGGAGGAACACGCCGGGGAAGATGAAACCTGAGAAAAGAAAGACTGGTAGAAAAATGGAAACACGCAGATTACAGGCGGGAAACCCGGCCGACGTTATCTGTGCGGGAGAAATTCTCCGTGCGGGCGGCCTTGTTGGGATTCCCACTGAAACCGTATATGGACTGGCGGCCGATGCCCTGAACGGCAGCGCTGTGGCGGGGATTTTCCGTGCCAAGGGCAGGCCGATGGATAATCCTTTGATTGTGCATATCTCCGATTTGGAGCAGTGGCGGCCGCTGGTGCAGGAAATTCCCGAAAATGCCAAAAAACTGGCAGAAGCTTTCTGGCCCGGCCCGCTGACCATCATTTTGCCCAAAGGGGACTGTATCCCCGATGAGGTGAGCGCCGGACTGCCCACGGTGGCGGTGCGTTTTCCAGCGCATCCGGCCGCAAGGGCGGTGATTGATGCGGCAGGCACGCCGCTGGCAGCGCCTTCCGGCAATCTTTCGGGAAGACCCAGCCCCACCACAGCCCCGGCAATGCTGGCGGATATGGATGGCAGAATCGATGCGGTTCTCGACGGCGGCCCCTGTCGGGTGGGCGTGGAGTCTACGGTGATTTCGCTGGCTACACAGCCGCCCAGGCTGCTGCGTCCCGGTGGGATTACGCTGGAACAGCTGCGGGAGGTTCTGGGAGAGGTGGAAATGGACGAAGCGGTGCTGAATCCGCTCAAAGCAGGGGAACATCCTGCTTCTCCGGGCATGAAATATAAGCACTATTCGCCCAAAGCCAACGTTATCATTCTGGACGGAACGTATGATGCTTACTGCCGGTATGTGAACAGCCATCAAGATGGTAAAACAGCCGCACTTTGCTATGATGGGGACGAAGCCCATCTGGAGGTTCCGGCGGTGTGCTATGGCGGGAACGAGGACTATAGCCAGCAGGCCAAGGAAATCTTTGAAGCACTGCGGAAGCTGGATGAACTGGGAGCAGAAACGGTGTATGCCCGCTGCCCGGAGCCGGAAGGCGTGGGGCTGGCGGTGTATAACCGTTTGATACGGGCTGCCGGATTTGAGGTGCTGCATGTTGAATAAATCGATTGTGATTGGCCTGACCGGCCCTACCGGGGCTGGAAAATCCAGCGTGGCAAAGGAAATGGCGACGCTCGGCTGTGTGATTGTCGATTGTGACCAGATCGCCCGCCAGATCACCACTTCCTGTGAGCCATGCCTTCAATCGCTGGCCGGGGAGTTTGGCGAGGATATTCTGGAAAATGGCGTTTTGAACCGGCGGCTGCTGGCAGAGCGGGCCTTTTCTTCTCCCGAAAAGACCCAGCGCCTTAACGAGCTGACCCATCCGTGGATTATCAAGGAAACCGAAGCACAGGTGCAGGCGGCGTTTAACGTTGGCGCATCGTTTGTGGTAATCGACGCCCCGCTGCTCTTTGAAGCGGGCGCCGACCGGCTGTGTGACCAGATTCTGGCGGTAACGGTTCCCTATGAAAAGCGTCTACGCCGGATTATGAACCGGGACGGGATTGGGGAAGCACTGGCAAGGGCCAGAATGGACGCTCAGCATCCCGAAAGCTGGTATGAGCAAAAGGCAGACCGGGTGATTTCCGGCAGCCTGGATGACGATACACTTCATAAGGAACTAATGCGATATCTGGATGAAATACAGGAGGAAACGCTTTGAAGCATAGCAGGGGCAAAAAGAAAAAAGGGCGCATTTTTCTGGGGCTGTTTTTATTTCTTGCAGCAGCGGCCATGGCGCTCTATTTCGCCAAAGATACGCTGCTGCGGCAGTTTTATCCCCTTTCTTATTATGAGATCATCATGGAACAGTCCGAGGAATATGATCTTGACCCGGCGCTGGTATATGGCGTCATCCGGGCAGAGAGCAATTTTGATCCCCAGGCGGTTTCGAGCGCTAATGCCAGAGGGCTGATGCAGATGACGCCGAAAACCTTTGAATGGATACAAACCATGGTTCCCGACAGCGAAAACCTGACAGTACAGGATCTTTTTGAACCGGAAATCAATATTCAGTTTGGGTGTGAGCTGCTTTCTTTGCTGCTTTCCCACTATGAAAATGAATCCACGGCGATTTGCGCCTATAATGCCGGAATGGGGAATGTCACTTCCTGGCTGGAAAACCCGGAATATTCTTCTGATGGCGTTACACTGAAGGAAATCCCTTATGGAGAAACAAGGGAATACCTGAAACGAGTGACAGAAAACCGGGAGATGTATCAGAAGCTGTATCCCGATATATTTGGAAACAAGTAAGATTTTAGTATAGATATTTTTCAGGAGGTAACAAACAATGGAAAACAAAACCATTGATGCAGAGGCTCTGGCAAAAGAGCTGATGCTGGACAAGAAAAACGGCTTTTTCCGTGTTGATGACGAGGAAATTGCCCGTGCAGACGCATTCTGCGAGGACTACAAAAAGTTTTTGGACAACGGAAAGACCGAGCGGGAGGCCACTTCTGAGGCAATCCGTCTGGCAGAGGAAAAGGGCTTTGTCCCTTATGACGCTGCTGCCAGCTACAAGCCCGGCGACAAGGTATATGTCAACAACCGTGGCAAGTCTGTGATGCTGGCTGTAATCGGTGAGAAGGGAAGCCGTGAGGGTGTACGCATTGCCGCTGCTCATATCGATTGCCCCCGCATTGACCTCAAGCCGATCCCGCTGTATGAAACCACCGACTTTGCTATGCTCAAGACCCATTACTACGGCGGCATCAAAAAGTATCAGTGGACAGCTACTCCGCTGGCTATGCACGGCCGCATCATTCGCCGTGACGGCGAGAAGATCGATGTCTGCATCGGTGAGGAGCCGGGCGATCCCCAGTTCTGCATCACCGACCTGCTGCCCCACCTTTCTCAGGAGCAGGCTTCCAAAACTCTGGGCAAGGCAATTGAGGGCGAAGACCTCAACATCCTGTTTGGCAGCCGTCCGGTGCGTTCCGAAAAGGGCGATAACCTGTTCAAGCTGAATGTGATGAAGCTGCTCAACGAGAAGTATGGGATTGTGGAGCAGGATCTGATTACCGCTGAGATCGAGTTCGTACCGGCTCACAAAGCGGTGGATGTGGGTCTGGATCGCAGCATGATCGGCGCTTATGGCCATGACGACCGTGTGTGTGCTTATCCGGCTCTGCAAGCAGTTCTCAACTGCTGCGAGATTCCGGAGCAGACCGTGATTACTGTGCTGACCGACAAAGAGGAAACCGGCAGCGATGGCAACACCGGCCTGAATTCCTCTTATATGCGCTACTTTATCCATGCGTTGGCCAAGCAGGACGGCGTTGACGGCCATGATGTGCTGTCCAAGTCTACCTGCCTGTCCGCTGACGTGGCAGCTGCTTATGATCCTACCTATGCTTCTGCTTATGAAGCGAATAACACCTGCTACCTGAACAAGGGCGTGGGCGTGATTAAATATACCGGCTCCCGTGGCAAGGGCGGCACTTCGGATGCTTCCGCTGAGTTTATGGGTCAGGTTCGTGACCTGCTGGAAGATGCCAATATTCTGTGGCAGACCGGTGAGCTGGGCCGTGTAGACCTGGGCGGCGGCGGAACTGTTGCACAGTATATCGCCAACCTGAATGTGGACGTAGTCGATGTAGGCGTTCCGGTGCTTTCGATGCACGCTCCCTTTGAGGTTGTGGCAAAACTGGATGTTTATATGGCTTATAGAGCTTTCAAGGCATTCTTTGACCAGAAGAAATAAGAGAAAAAAGGGCGTATGGGAAAACCATACGCCCTTTTTTTAAATAAAAATGCCCGTTCCGACCTATAGGCCGGAACGGGCATTTGAAGATGGTAGAGAGAAATTTATTGGCAGGAACATTTTCCTCCGGAAACTACACCTTTGGCAGCGTCCACCGTCACGGTACAGCCGCTCTTGAGCAGCGAGGTGGCGTATTCGGCCCCCACAATCACCGGCTTGTCCAGCGCAAGCCCCACAATTGCAGCATGGGAGTTGATGCCTTCTTTTTCGGTCACAATGGCGGAAGCCCGGCGCATTTGCGGGAGAATATCGTTGGTGGTATAGGGAATCACCAAAATATCGCCGTCACGGAACTCTGCCATGGCCTGTTCTTCGTCTTTGCAAACGCACAGATTGCCGGTAACCGTACCCTTTGTCACGCCAACGCCGGATACCCGGACATCGCCTACCAGCTGTACCTTGAGCAGGTTGGTGGTACCGGATACACCCAGCGGAACACCGGTGGTGATGACTACGATATCACCGTTATCGACCAGCCCTGCAGCACTGGCAACGCTTACCACATGGTCAAAAAGCTCGTCGGTGTTGCTCTGCTCCTCCACCATAATGGGACGCACGCCCCAGGAAAGATTCATCTGGCGGCAGACCTTGGGGTCAGTGGTACCGCTAATAATGGGACATTCCGGACGGAAGCGGGAGATCATACGGGCGGTACGGCCAGACTTGGAAACCGTGATAATGGCACGGGCACCCAGATCATGGGCGGTGGTGCAGGTTGCATGAGAAATTGCAGCGGTCACATTAGGCTGCTCCAACGGTCCCTGTTTATCAAAACGTGCCTTATAATCGATGTCTTCTTCGGTGCGGACAGCGATGCGAATCATAGTTTTCAGTGCTTCGATGGGGTAATCACCGGCGGCAGTTTCACCGGAAAGCATGATGGCGCTGGTTCCGTCATAAATGGCGTTGGCAACATCGGTGGATTCTGCACGGGTGGGACGGGGGTTTTTCATCATGGAGTCAAGCATCTGAGTAGCAGTAATCACCTGCTTGCCGGCCAGATAAGCTTTTCGGATCAGTTCTTTTTGGATGACCGGGATTTCTTCCAGCGGAATCTCAACGCCCAAATCACCTCTGGCCACCATGATGCCATCGGCTACGTTGATGATTTCGTCAATATTCTGAACACCGTCGATATTTTCGATTTTGGCAATAATACGAATGTTGTGACAGTTCAGGCTTTCCAGCAGGGCACGCATTTCGAGGATATCGTCAGCGGTACGGGTAAAGGAAGCGGCGATAAAATCAAAATCTTCCTGAACGGCAAATGCGATATCTTTGCGGTCCTGTTCGCTGATAAAGGGGAGCGAGAGCTGGACGCCGGGGACGTTGATGCCTTTTCTGGCAGAAATGGGGCCACCGTTGATTACCCGGCAGGTGATATCAGTATCGGTGCAGGATTCCACTTTTAATTCAATCAGGCCGTCGTCGATCAGGATGCGGGAGCCGATTGAAACATCCTGAGGCAGACCTTTAAAGGTGATAGCGGCAATAGATTCATTTCCCACTATGTCACGAGTGGTAAGAGTGAACTGGCTGCCGGCAGTCAGGGTGACTTTTGGCGGGTCCATTTCTTTCAGGCGGATTTCGGGACCTTTGGTATCCAGCAGCAGGGCAACCGGGAGATCCAGTTCTTCCCGAAGTGCTTTGACTTTATCGGCCCGTACTTTCTGCTCGGCGTGGGTCTGATGAGAAAAATTCAGACGTACCACATCTGCACCGGATTCCAATAATTTCCGCAGTACATCCCCTTTATCGGTGGCAGGGCCAAGCGTACAGATGATTTTTGTTTTTCTCATAATGTTCACAGCTCCATTCTCAAAAATTTCAAAAAATAATTTATGGTCATGCCTTTTCATGATTTCACCGAAGGCGTTAGTGAAATCTAACAGATTTATTATAATGGATTCCCGGAATAATTGCAATCAGGGATTCGTAAAGATGGTGTAGAAGGAAGCGATGGAGAATCAAGGAAATCCTGCAAAAACGGTTGAATTTTGTCTGATTTCCCAGTACAATAAACAGTATGCAGGGACTGTGATTCGCTGCAATATGATCGTGAATAAAGGCGGTGTGCCTGTTGAAATATAAAAAGAAAAAAGGGACCGGCGAACGAATTGTAAAAGCCAAGCCCAGCGGATACGAAGAAAAGCGGGTGAGAAGGCTTGGCAAAATTCGCATTTTGATCGGGTTTTTGCTGATTGCCGTGATTGCGGTGGGAGCATGGCTGGCCTGGGAACAGATTATGATTCCCTATCAGCCGGAGGAAAAATCGGAAAGTTCTCAAACTTCTTCCCAACAAGAGGAAGTTCTTCCAATTTATGGGGATGATTTTAATTTAAAACTGGCAACCCCAGATCATCCTTTGGAGGAAAAACCGCAAATTACAGAGTTTCAGGGAGTTCAGATGGATGAACGAATCATCCCCGCATTGGAGGCGCTGCTGCAAGCCGCCGAGCAGAACAAGACTCCGCTGAAGTTGGTGTCGGGCTATGTCAGTCCTGAGGAACAGGATCAAAAGTTCAACGCTGAAGTAGAGCGCCTGATGAAAGAAAAAAAGTATTCCCGTGTGATGGCGGAGCAGACGGCCGCTGCCTCGGTTTCCCGTGGCGGACAGGATGAGAGCCAGACCGGACTTTCGGTTTGGGTGGGGTTGGAAGACGGTTCTGATTTTGCTTCCAGTGCCCAATATCGCTGGCTTGCTCGGCACTCTGTGGATTATGGATTTGTATTCCGCTATCCGGAAGGAAAAAAATCCTATACCGGGCGGGAGTTTGACCCCTGCTGTATTCGTTATGTGGGGCAGAGAGCAGCGTTGCAGATGCGTCAGCTGCAAATGTGTTTGGAAGAATATGTGGCTTATACTGATCGATAAGGGTACTTATTCATACGGATAATCTGCTTATACTGGCGAATAAGCCGGGAAAAAGAGAAGAAATGTTTGTAGAAATGCTGTTTTTTTCTGGAAATAGCGGATTTCTCAAAAATAATACTTGCAATTCCTACCGGGTTGTGGTAGAATCGGCTTGTTAATGTTGTAGCTCGGCTGAAAGAGGTGACAAAGATGCAGGAGAATATGCACCCCAAGTATGTGAAGACGACCATTACATGTGCTTGCGGCAACGTGATCGAGACACGTTCCACCAAAGAGAACATCCGTGTTGAAATATGCTCTAAGTGCCATCCGTTCTTTACCGGCAAGCAGAAGCTTGTTGACACCAGCGGACGTGTGGACATGTTCAAGAAGCGTTACGGCTTACAGGACAAATAAGTGTTTTCTTCTCGGGCGGTGCAGAAATGCGCCGCCTAAGTTTTTTATCAGGAGTTTTGGAACTCTGGAAAATTAAGGGACGGAGTGAGAAAGATGGCCGAATACCGTACCATCGCAAAACAGGCACAGGATGAGTTTGTAGAAAAACGCTCTCGCTTTATCGGATATGCCAAGCCGGTGCAGACAGAGGCGGAAGCCACCGCTTTTATTGCGGAGATCAAGTCCAGGCATTGGGACGCCACTCATAATGTATATGCCTATGTTCTTCGGGAAGGGCAGCTGCAACGCTATTCTGACGACGGCGAACCCCAGGGAACCGCCGGGATTCCGGTGCTGGATGTGCTTCAAAAATCACATGTTACCGATACCGTTCTGGTAGTGACCCGCTATTTTGGCGGGATTTTGCTGGGCGGTGGCGGATTGGTGCGGGCTTATTCCCATGGCGCCTCGATTGCGTTACAGGCGGCGGGCGTAATCACCATGCGGGAATGTTCCCTGCTGCGCCTGACGTGCGATTACAGCCAGTATGGGCGGGTCGGTTCGCTGATTCCCGAATGTGGGGGCGTGGTGGACGATACACAGTTTACCGAAGCGGTTACACTTTCGTTCCACATGGCGCCGGAGCAGAAAGGGGCATTTGCCCGTCAGCTGGCAGACGCTACCAACGGCCAGGTGACCTTTGAAGAAGAGGGAATGGAGTTTTTTCAGGTGGAAGAGTAATTCTTCGCCCGATGATGGTTTTTATCCTCTTTGAGCAGCTGCTGGAAGGATTTTCTCGACAATGCAAGAAAAATTTTTATTTTTTTAAAGGTTATTTCGATTTTTTTGCGTATATACAATTATAGGGAAGTTTTTTCCCTCCTCAAACTGTCGAAAAATCTTGCAGGAAGGCGGGGATTGTGAAATGACGGCAGGTGAACGGACGGTGCGAGAACGCACGGTGCGTGAGCGCACGCAGCAGGCCGAGCAAATGCTGCTGTCGCCACAGGCTGCGCTTTCTCAAAACACCCGTGGGCGGGAGCGTGCAGAGCCGGAATGTCCTTTGCGTACCCCATATCAGCGTGACCGTGACCGGATTCTCCACTGTAAGGCGTTTCGGCGGTTGAAACATAAAACGCAAGTGTTTTTATCCCCACAGGGTGACCATTACCGCACCCGGCTGACCCACACGCTGGAGGTTTCTCAGATTGCCCGCACGATTGCCCGTGCGCTGCGGCTGAATGAGGATTTGACAGAGGCCATCTCTCTGGGACACGATTTGGGTCACACCCCGTTTGGCCACGCTGGGGAGCATGTGTTGGACAGCCTTTTTCCCGGCGGCTTCCGCCATTATGAGCAGAGCGTGCGGGTGGTGGAACGGCTGGAAAACAACGGGCTGGGATTAAACCTGACCTGGGAAGTGCGGGATGGAATCCTTTGCCACACCAGAGGAAAAGAAGCATCTACTCTGGAGGGGCGGATTGTCCGGCTGGCGGATAAAATCGCTTATCTTAACCATGATATGGACGATGCCATCCGTGGGGGGGTGCTGAAAGAATCCGACATCCCGGTGCAGGCGGCTCGTGTGCTGGGGGCGACCCGTACACAGCGTATTGACTGCATGATTCGCTCTGTGGTAGAAAGCAGCACAGAGGAAGAAATCCGGATGCAGGAAGAGGTGCAGCAGGCGTTTGACTGTCTGCATGAATTTATGTACCAACAGGTATATCTTAATTCCAAGGCAAAGCCGGAGGAATACAAAGTTCCCAATATGCTGGTTACGCTGTATGGATATTATCTTTCGCCTGGAAAGCTGCCCGAAGAAATGGCGCAGATTGCCATGGAGGACGGGCTTCAGCGGGCGGTGTGTGATTATATTGCCGGTATGACCGACCAGTTTGCGGTGGATACCTTCCGGCGGCTGTTTATTCCGCAGGCTTGGAGCCAATGATTGACTGAATCGCAGAAAGGAGGAAACGGATGCCCCTTCCTGATTTCTTTTTACAGGAACTCAAAGCCCGTACCGATATGGCGGAGCTGGTTTCATCTTATGTGAACCTGCGCCGCAGCGGGCGAAATCTGGTAGGGCTGTGTCCCTTCCACCACGAAAAAACGCCTTCTTTTAACGTGTATCCCGATAACGGTTCATTTTACTGCTTTGGATGCGGTACAGGAGGCGATGTCATCACTTTTGTCCGTAAAATTGAAAATCTTGATTACATGGAGGCCGTGCGCTTTCTGGCACAGCGTGCCGGCTTGCAGGTGCCGGAAGACCATGTGGACGACAGCATGTCCCGCCTGCGGGCAAGAGTGTTGGAAATCAACCGGGAAACCGCCCGGTTTTATCACAGCACACTGCTTTCCCCAATTGGAAAACCGGGGCTGGAGTATCTGACCGGCCGAGGGCTTTCCATGCGAACCATCCGTCATTTTGGGCTGGGATTTTCCCCGCCGGGACGTTTCACGCTCACAGACCACCTCAAAAAGGTGGGGTATACCGATGACGAGTTGGTGCAGGCAAATGTGGCGTTTAAAAGCCGGAGCGGGAAGACGATGGACCGCTTTTACAGCCGGGTCATGTTCCCAATCATCGATCTTCGGGGAAATGTAGTGGCTTTTGGAGGGCGTATCCTTACCGACGAAAAGCCCAAGTATATCAATACATCGGATACGCCAGTCTATCATAAAAGCAGCGGCCTGTTTGCCATGAACTTTGCCAAGAATAACGGCGGCGAGCAGTTGATTCTGGCCGAGGGCTATATGGATGTGATTTCACTGCATCAGGCGGGCTTTACCAACGCCATGGCCTCGCTGGGGACATCCCTCACGGTGGAACAGGCTCGGCTCATGTCCCGATATGCCAAAGAGGTGGTTATCTGCTATGACTCCGATGCGGCGGGACAGAAGGCGGCTTCCAGAGCAATTCCCATGCTCCGGGAGGCCGGGCTGCTGGTAAAGGTGCTTTCGGTTCCCGGCAACAAAGACCCGGATGAATATATCCGTTCCCACGGGGAAGAAGGCTACGCCTACTTTAAGCGCCTGCTGGACGCCTGCGGCAACGATGTGGAATACCGGCTGGCAAAGCTGAAAGAGGGCTGTAATCTGAACACCGCCGACGGGCGGGTGTCCTATCTGACCGGGGCGGCGGAAATGCTGGCGACCCTCGACAACCGTATCGAGCAGGAGGTTTATGCCGGACGTCTGGCAGAGGAGATGTCGATAGACAAAAGCTCGATTTTGGCACAGATTCGAAAACAGGGACGCCAGCGGGAGAAACAGCGCACGCAGCGCCAGTTCCGGGAAGTGCAGCAGGAGATGAGCGGGATGAAGGATACGGTGAATCCCGAAAAACGCCGTCATCTGCGGGCGGTCAACGCCGAAGAAGCGCTGATTGCCTATCTGTTCGCCCATCCCGATAACGCCGGGTGGGTTTCACAGAAAGCGCCGCCCGAAAAATTCAGTACACCGTTTACCCGGCGGGTATATGAGGCTGTGCTGGGGAAAATTACAAATGATAAGCCCCTGAGCCTTACCGACTTGACCCAATCCCTGACGGGAGAGGAGATTTCGGCAGTGGCCAGGATTTTATCCCGGTATCATTCTGTTTCTGTGGGACAGGAGGACGCCGAGGAATATATACAGGTGATGAATCAGGAAGCCGGGAAGCTCAGCGAGGAAGAACTTCGCAATGCTTCCGGAGACGATTTGATGCAGCAGCTTGAGCGGCTGCGGGAAATGAAAAAATAGGGGGACTGTGATTATGGCAGCAGTACAGGATAAGAAAGCCGTTATTAAGGATTTGCTGGAGCAGGGAAAAGCCAAAGGCTCCCTTTCTACCAAAGAGATTTTGGACGCACTGGGCGAGATGGATTTTGACCCGGAGCATCTGGAAAAGTTCTATGACACGCTGGAAAGTCTGGGCGTAGAGATTGTTGACGACAGCTTCTCGGACATCGAGGATATCCCGCTGGAGGAGTTGGAAGACTTTGATGTGCCGCCGGACGATGGAGAAGACCTGGAAGTCAGCCTCAGCACCGAGGGAATTGCGATTGACGACCCGGTCAAGGTGTATCTGAAGGAAATCGGCCGTGTGCCCCTGTTGACTCCCGAAGAAGAAATCGATCTGGCTATCCGCATCGGTAACGGCGATGAAAGCGCCAAAAAGCGCCTTTCCGAAGCCAACCTGCGTCTGGTGGTCAGCATCGCCAAGCGCTATCTGGGACGTGGAATGCAGTTCCTCGACCTGATTCAGGAGGGCAACCTGGGCCTGATTAAGGCGGTGGAGAAGTTTGACTACACCAAGGGCTTTAAGTTCTCTACCTATGCCACCTGGTGGATTCGTCAGGCCATCACCCGTGCCATTGCCGACCAGGCCCGTACTATCCGGATTCCGGTGCATATGGTGGAAACCATCAACAAGGTGAAAAAGGTTTCCAGCCAGCTGCTGCATACCAACGGCCATGAGCCTACCGCCGATGAGATTGCCGCCGAGCTGGACATGCCGGTGGATAAGGTGCGGGAGATCATGCGGGTGGCGCAGGAGCCGGTGTCGCTGGAAACACCTATTGGTGAAGAAGAAGACAGCCATCTGGGCGACTTTATTCAGGACGACGACGCTCCTGCTCCGCAGGATGCTGCTTCCCATACGCTGCTGAAAGAGCAGCTCTCCGAGGTGCTGGATACCCTGACGCCTCGTGAGGAGAAGGTGCTGCGTCTGCGTTTCGGTCTGGAGGACGGACGTTCCCGCACACTGGAAGAAGTGGGCAAGGAATTTAACGTTACCCGTGAGCGCATCCGCCAGATTGAGGCCAAAGCGCTGCGCAAGCTGCGTCATCCCAGCCGCAGCAAGAAGCTCAAGGATTTTCTGGACTGAGTTTGAGGTGAATGTCCTATGCACATGACGCTGGAAACCGATTATGCGGTGCGGATTATGGAAGCGCTGACCCGTGAGGGGAAGCGCCTGGATGCCCGCACGATTTCGGAGCGCACCCATGTACCGCAGCGGTTTGCCCTCAAAATCCTGCGAAAGCTGGTGGCAGACGGGCTGGTGTGTTCCTATAAAGGGGCGGCTGGCGGCTATGAGCTGGCCAGATGCCCGGCTGCGATTACCCTGCGGGAAGTGATTGAGTCGGTGGAAGGCCCCTACCGTATCAGCCGGTGTCAGGGGGATGAATACTGCTGTGACCACACCACCTGCCGTTTTCATCAGATTTATGGAGAGATTTCGGAGCTGGTGCGGGAGAAGCTGGATTCCTATACCTTTGCCGCCATATGCGCAGGGGAAGAAGGGGCTTCTTGCAGCCATGATTGCGCCGGATGCAGCCAACATTCCGCAGAAAAGGGGATATGATCGTTATGTATCCATGGTTTGACGAGTATTGTATGGCAAAACCCGGCGTTACCCGTGATTTTAAAGCAGAATGGAACTGGTACCGCTACTTCGTGGAGGGGAAATTCTTTGCTGCTGCCGGGCGCAACGCCGAAGGGGAGATCATCTTTGTGAGCCTTCGCTGCGAGCCGGAGTTTAACGACTTTTTGCGGCAGAATTATCAGGCTGTCGCTCCGGGGTATTATAGCAATAAAGCCCTTTGGAATACCGTATGGTTCCGTCTGGAGGATATTCCGCAACGGGATCGATGCCATGAGGCACCTCCAGAATTCCCGCCGGATGAAATCGTGCGGGAAATGATAGATCGTTCTTATCAGATTATGGTGGAGAAATTGCCGAAACGGGTTCGGGAATCATTAAAGAAGCACTAGCAAAACAGCACACCCGTCCGGGCGTTTCTCGATAAAATAATTCGTTTTTGGAACAAAAGGTACATAAATCAAAAAATAAAAGCGGTGATGGAAATTTACCTTCCATCACCGCTTTTTTCTACAAAAGAATCAAAATGCTCGAAAATCGTATAAAAAAATAAAAAAGCAGGCAAAAAACCCACTTTTTCCGGAAAAAGGCTTGACAAGCCTTCTCAACTATTATAAACTAATATACTGCATTATCGTGGATTACCATGTCCGGTAATACCGTGATACAGTTTAGCACATCTTTCAAAAAAACGCAAGGGTTTTTCAAAAAAATTGTCGTGGTCTTAAAGCGGAGAGGGCGCCGGAAAATGCGGCGGCAAATGCTTTCGGTTTTTTCCGGCACGGCAGAACGGTAAATATTTGGAATGGAGTGATTGAGCCAATGGTGAATGTCAAACCGGTACAGTTGGGCAAAAACACCCGTATGAGCTTTTCCCGCATTGATGAAGTTTTGCAGATGCCAAACCTCATCGAGGTGCAGAAAAATTCCTACAAGTGGTTTCTGGAGGAAGGCCTCAAAGAGGTATTCCATGATGTGTCCGGCATTACGGACTTTACCGGAAATCTGGTGCTGGATTTTGTCAACTATAAGCTGGACGAGGAGCCCAATTACAGTGTAGTGGAGTGCAAAGAGCGTGACGCCACCTATGCGGCCGCCCTGCGTGTCACTGCCCGCCTGCTCAACAAAGAGAGCGGCGAGATCAAGGAATCCGAAGTGTTTATGGGCGACTTCCCGCTGATGACAGACAGCGGCACCTTTGTGATCAACGGCGCTGAGCGTGTCATTGTTTCCCAGCTGGTTCGTTCCCCCGGCGTCTACTATAAAATGGAGTATGACAAAACCGGTAAGGAACTGTTCAGCTCCACTGTGATCCCCAACCGTGGCGCATGGCTGGAATATGAGAACGACGCTAACGACGTGTTCTATGTTCGTATCGATAAAAACCGCAAGATCCCGATCACGGTGTTTATCCGTGCGCTGGGTCTTGGTACTGACGAGGAAATCCGCAACTACTTTGGCCTGGACGACCGCATTGAGGCTACCATCGAAAAGGATACCACCCACAATACCGAGGAGGCTCTGTTCGAGGTGTACCGCAAGCTGCGTCCCAGTGAGCCGCCAACCATCGAAAGCGCCCAGTCCCACATCAACGGCCTGTTCTTCGATGCACGCCGCTATGACCTCTCCCGTGTGGGCCGCTATAAATATAACAAGAAGCTGAACCTGGCCGGCCGTATTACCGACCAGAAGCTCACGCAGCCCATCGTCAACCCGCTTACCGGCGAGGTGATGGCAGAGGCTGGCGAAGTGGTTTCCCGCCAGAAGGCCGAGGCCATCGACGATGCCGGCGTTACCATCGCTTATGTGGAAGTGGGCGAGCGTGAGGTCAAGGTCATTTCCAACGGCATGGTAGACATTGCAAAGTATGTGAACTTTGACGCCAAGGAAGAATGTGGCATCAACGAGCGTGTGCGCTTTAGCGTGCTGGCAGAGATTCTGGATGCCTGCGGCGACGACGAGGAAGAACTGAAAGATCAGATTCGTGCCCGTGCTGCCGACCTGATCCCCAACCATATTATCATCGACGATATCTTCTCCTCTATCAACTACATGAACTGCCTGGCTATGGGCCTTGGCACCACGGATGATATCGACCACCTGGGCAACCGCCGTATCCGTTCCGTGGGCGAACTGCTGCAGAACCAGTTCCGCATCGGTTTCTCCCGTTTGGAGCGTGTGATTCGGGAGCGCATGACCCTGCAGGCGCAGGATCTGGAAGCCCTGACCCCGCACTCCCTCATCAATATCCGTCCTGTGGTAGCGGCTATCAAGGAATTCTTTGGTTCCTCCCCGCTGTCCCAGTTCATGGATCAGACTAACCCGCTGGCAGAGCTGACCCATAAGCGTCGTCTGTCCGCACTGGGCCCCGGCGGTCTGTCCCGTGACCGTGCCGGATTTGAGGTTCGTGACGTTCACTACAGCCACTATGGCCGCATGTGTCCTGTTGAAACCCCTGAAGGCCCCAACATCGGTCTGATTTCCTATCTGGCAACTTTTGCCCGCATCAACGAGTATGGCTTTATTGAGGCTCCCTTCCGCCGTGTGGACAAAGAAACCGCCCACGTTACCGACGAAGTTGTTTATATGACCGCCGACGTGGAGGATAACTACATTGTGGCACAGGCTAACGAACCGCTGGACGAGAACGGCTGCTTTAAGAACAACAAGATCAACGGCCGTCACCGTGAGAGCTTTGTGGAAGTAGACCGCCACAAGGCAGACTTCATGGATGTATCTCCCCGGATGGTTGTTTCTGTGGCTACCGCTATGATTCCCTTCCTGGAGAACGACGATACCAACCGTGCATTGATGGGTGCAAACATGCAGCGTCAGGCTGTGCCGCTGCTCAAGACCGAATCCCCCATCGTAGGTACCGGTATGGAATATAAGGCCGGCGTTGACTCCGGCGTGTGCGTACTGGCAAAGCGTGGCGGTATTGTCCGCAGCGTCAGCGCAACCGAGGTTCGTGTGACAGCCGACAACGGCGAAGTCGATACTTACTTCATCACCAAGTTCCTGCGCTCCAACCAGAGCACCTGTATCAATCAGGTTCCTGTGGTAGATCGTGGCGACCGTGTGGAAGCCGGCGACGTCATTGCCGACGGCCCCGCAACCTCCAACGGCGAAATCTCTCTGGGTAAAAACGCCCTTATTGGCTTTATGACCTGGGAAGGTTACAACTACGAGGACGCCGTTCTGATCAACGAAAAGATCGTCCGTGACGATGTGTATACCTCCATCCATATCGAAGAATACGAGATGGAAGCCCGTGACACCAAGCTGGGGCCGGAGGAGATCACCCGTGATATCCCCAACGTGAACGAAGACCTGCTGCGTGACCTGGACGACCGTGGAATCATCCGTGTGGGCGCCGATGTGCGTGCGGGCGATATTCTGGTCGGTAAGGTTACCCCCAAGGGCGAAACCGAGCTGACAGCCGAGGAGCGCCTGCTCCGTGCCATCTTTGGCGAGAAGGCCAGAGAAGTGCGTGACACCTCGCTGCGTGTACCTCACGGTGAATATGGCATCGTGGTGGACGTAAAGGTGTTTACCCGTGAGAACAGCCACGACGAGCTGAGCCCCGGCGTGAACAAGGTGGTTCGCTGCTACATTGCCCAGAAGAGAAAGATCTCCGTGGGCGATAAGATGGCTGGCCGTCACGGTAACAAGGGTGTTGTTTCCCGCATCCTGCCGATGGAGGAAATGCCCTTCCTGCCCGATGGTACCCCGCTGGATATCGTGCTGAACCCCCTGGGCGTGCCTTCCCGTATGAACATCGGTCAGGTGCTGGAGGTTCATCTGGGTATGGCTGCCAAGGCGCTGGGCTGGAAGATCATGACTCCTGTTTTCGACGGCGCACACGAAGCGGATATCCGGGAGTGCTTCAAGATGGCCGGCATGAGCGAGGACGGCAAGTTCTGGCTGCGTGATGGCCGTACCGGCGAGTATTTTGACAACCCGGTTACCGTTGGTTATATGTACTACCTCAAGCTCCACCATCTGGTTGACGATAAGATTCACGCCCGTTCTACCGGTCCGTACTCTCTGGTTACACAGCAGCCTCTGGGCGGTAAGGCACAGTTCGGCGGCCAGCGTTTTGGTGAGATGGAAGTGTGGGCGCTGGAAGCTTATGGCGCTGCCTACACCCTGCAGGAAATCCTGACTGTGAAGTCCGACGACGTGGTGGGTCGTGTGAAGACCTATGAGGCCATTGTTAAGGGACAGAACATTCCCAAGCCCGGCGTGCCTGAGTCCTTTAAGGTTTTGATCAAGGAACTGCAATCTTTGGGTCTGGATATCAAGGTGCTGGATAAGAATAACGAAGAAATCGATCTGAAGCAGAACTTCGACGATGATGACGATATGGGCTTTACCCCGTCCAACGATATGTTTGAGGAGCCCACTGTTGCTGAAGAAGGCGATCTGGACGGCTACACCATGGAAGATGCCGACGACGAGGACGATCTGTTCTCTGCCGGCGCTATGGGGCTGGACGATCTGTTTGGCAGCAGCATGGATGATGACAGCGATGAAACGATGTAAGAGTTGGGGGTTGAACGATGGAATTTAACGTGTTTGAATCGATTAAAATCGGCCTGGCTTCCCCGGATCAGATCCGTGAATGGTCTCACGGTGAGGTCAAGAAGCCGGAAACCATTAACTACCGTACCCTGAAGCCGGAGCGTGACGGCCTGTTCTGCGAGCGCATTTTTGGACCCCAAAAGGACTGGGAATGCCATTGCGGAAAGTATAAGCGCATCCGTTATAAGGGCAAGATCTGCGACCGCTGCGGCGTGGAAGTGACCCGCAGCAAGGTTCGCCGTGAGCGCATGGGCCACATTGAGCTGGCTGCCCCGGTTTCCCATATCTGGTATTTTAAGGGCATCCCCTCCCGGATGGGTCTGGTGCTGGATATCTCCCCCCGTATGCTCGAAAAGGTGCTGTATTTTGCCCTGTATATCGTTACCGACCCCGGCAATGTGCGGGAGCTTTCTAAAAAGCAGCTCCTGAACGAGAAGGAATACCGGGATATGCGGGAGAAGTATGAGGACGATTTCAAGGCTGCCATGGGCGCCGAGGCCATCAAGGATCTGCTGGCTGAAATCGACCTGGAAAAGCTCTCCACCGAACTGAAAGAAGAATTGCAGGGCGCTTCCGGCCAGAAGCGTGTTCGCCTGCTCAAGCGTCTGGAGGCCGTAGAGGCATTCCGTATGTCCGGCAACCGTCCTGAGTGGATGATTCTGGACGTGATTCCGGTGATTCCGCCGGATATCCGCCCCATGGTGCAGCTGGACGGCGGCCGTTTTGCCACCTCCGACCTGAACGACCTGTACCGTCGGGTGATTAACCGCAACAACCGTTTGAAGCGCCTGCTGGAACTGGGCGCACCCGACATTATCGTCCGCAACGAGAAGCGTATGCTGCAGGAAGCAGTAGACGCCCTGATTGATAACGGCCGTCGTGGCCGTCCGGTCACCGGCCCCAACAACCGCCCGCTGAAATCCCTTTCCGACATGCTGAAAGGTAAGCAGGGACGTTTCCGTCAGAACCTGCTGGGTAAGCGTGTTGACTACTCCGGCCGTTCCGTTATCGTTGTCGGCCCCGAACTGAAAATGTATCAGTGCGGCCTGCCTAAGGAGATGGCGCTGGAGCTGTTCAAGCCCTTTGTGATGAAGCGTCTGGTGGAAACCGGCGCCGCCGGCAACATCAAGGCCGCCCGTAAAGCGGTGGAACGTGCAAAGCCCGAGGTTTGGGATGCACTGGAAATCGTCATCAAGAATCATCCTGTGCTGCTGAACCGTGCGCCTACGCTGCACCGTCTGGGTATCCAGGCATTTGAGCCGGTGCTGGTAGAGGGTCGTGCTCTGAAGCTGCATCCGCTGGTTTGTACCGCATACAACGCCGACTTCGACGGCGACCAGATGGCTGTTCACGTGCCGCTTTCTGCAGAGGCACAGGCCGAGGCTCGCTTCCTGATGCTGGCTGCCAACAACCTGCTCAAGCCCTCCGACGGACGTCCCGTGGCAGTGCCTACGCAGGATATGGTTCTGGGCTCCTACTATCTGACCATGGATAAGGACGGAGAGCCGGGCGAAGGCAAGGTGTTCCGTGATATCGATGAAGCTCTGATGGCATACGACGCCCATGTGGTCAGCCTGCATGCCAAGATCAAGGTTCGCCGTGAGATGGAAGTGAACGGCGAGAAGGTAAGCGGCCTGGTAGATACGACCGTGGGCCGGATCATCTTTAACCGTCCCATCCCGCAGGATCTGGGCTATGTGGATCGCTCCAAGCCTGAAAACCTGCTCAAGTTTGAGATCGACTTCCTGGTTGGCAAGAAGCAGCTGGGTAAGATCATTGAAAAGTGCATCAAGGTTCATGGCACCGCCATTACTTCCGAGGTGCTGGATAACGTAAAGGCACAGGGCTATAAATATTCTACCATCGGCGCTATTACCGTGGCAGTTTGCGATGCTACCATCCCGCCGGAGAAGAAGCAGCTTCTGGCAGACGCCGAATCCAAGATCGACGAGATCAGCGAGGAGTTCAACGAGGGCTTGCTCTCCGAAGAAGAACGTTCTGGTGCTGTTCTGAAAACCTGGGAAAAGGCCACCAACGATGTGACCTCCGCCCTGCAAAAGGGTCTGGACCGCAACAACCCCATCTTCATGATGGCGGACTCCGGTGCTCGTGGTTCTATGAGCCAGATTCGTCAGCTGGCCGGT
>CAJFNK010000005.1 GCA_904394685.1 Candidatus Heritagella gallinarum | reverse complement strand
GTTGATGATAACGAGGGTCCACCTGTTCCCATCCCGAACACAGAAGTTAAGCTCGTTGATGTCGACAATACTTGGCTGGCGACGGCCCGGGACGATAGAAAGACGCCAACACAAAACGGCTGCCCAATAGGGTAGTCGTTTTTTTGTTTTATTACCCTGGTCAACAGTCAACCCAAAAAGAAAATCCGGTGCAGGCTTTTTCTCCTGCACCGGATTTTTGATTATGCATACAAAACAGCTGTACCGCTGGCTGTGACCATCAACATTCCGTTATCAGAACCCAGTACCTCGTAGTCAATATCAACTCCCACTACGGCGTTGGCTCCCACAGCGGCCGCCCGCTGCGCCAATTCGTCCAACGCCTGCTGGCGGGCATTTACCAGTTCTTCCTCATAGGATGCCGAGCGCCCACCAAAAAAGTTTCGCATCCCAGCGGCAAAATCTTTCAGCACGTTGACGCCGGTAATAACCTCCCCAAAAACGACGCCCCGGTACTCGATAATCTGATGGCCTTCAATACATGCGGTAGTAGTGACGATCATAACATAACCTCCCTGTTCCAATATTGAGCATCTTCGATATCCTCAGTATAGCATAACAGGGAACTACCATCAATCCAGAATTCCGTGTACCGGATTGTTTCTCATCGGCTCCCCACGGGTATAGCGGGATTCAATCGGCACTACAGCACCGGAATTGCTGCTCTTTTCAAAGCTCTGCATAACTTCCAGCACATGATAGGTCTGCTTCCAGCTCTCTCTGGCGTCCCGCCCTGTCTGGATGGCCTTTGCCATATCCGCAAGTCCCAACGCACGGGAGTTTTCGGCATAGTCAAAACACAGCGGGATTTCTTTTACTTCCCCATCTTCGGGGCGCAGCAGTTTTACCGGGCCGCCAAAACAGTTTGGGTCGGGGACAAACAGGGTTCCTTTGGTTCCATAAACTTCCAGGCGTGCCTGGCTGGGATAGCACACATCAAAGGTGGTGAAAATGGTGCCGGTTGCGCCATTTTCAAAATTCATAATGCCCGTAACATAGGTGGGGACTTTTACCTCTACCACCTCGCCGCAATGAGGCTGGCTGGTAATGGTGCGGGTGGGGAAAGAAGATTTCGTCACGCCCATAACGCTGGAAACACCGCCCAGCAGGTTTACCAGCGCTGTGATATAGTAGGGACCCATATCCATCATGGGGCCACCGCCATACTGATAATAGAAAGCGGGGTCGGGATGCCAGCTTTCGTGGCCACGACAAATCATAAACGCAGCGGCGCCAATTGGTTCGCCGATAAAGCCGTCGTCAATGAGCTTGCGGCAGGTCTGGATGCCGGCGCCCAGGAAGGTATCCGGTGCGCCGCCCAGCATCAGGCCCTTTTCCTGCGCCAGCGCCACCAGCTCTTTGGCTTCTTCCAGAGAAGCAGCCAGCGGCTTTTCGGAATACACATGCTTTCCTGCTTTCAGCGCCTCGATGGAAACTCCGTAGTGCTCATAGGGGCGGGTAAGGTTCAGGACAATATCGATTTCCGGGTCGGCAAACAGCTCATACATGGTATCGTACAGCTTGGGCACATTATATTTCTCCTGTGCCCGTTCGGCTTTTTCCCGAACCAAGTCACACACAGCGACCAGCTCGATCTCTTTAAAGCACCCGGTAATATTTTGCAGATAGATGCCGGAAATATCGCCCACACCTACCATGCCGATCTTGATGGTTTTTGCCATGGGAAAACTCCTCCTTTTATATCAGTTATATCAATACATCTTTGCGGTGTTTTCAAACCGTTCGGTGGTCAGGCCGTGTTCAACTGCATACTGCTTGCCTTCTCCAGCCCACACCATACCACGCTCCATCAGAATCTGGGCGTTGGGGGATTTATCGAACACATCGTCGTGATGGCCCAGAGAGGTATAGAACACCCGGCCATTGCCCCAGAATTTTGTCCATGCCACCGGCATATCCACTGGCTTATTGGAAATATGGTAATAGGGTACGATGGGGAAGCGGGTGGTTGCCAGCACCTCAATAGAGGGGTCAATGTGCAGATAATAATGCTCGCTGCAAACCGGGAAGTCCTCCAAGCCTTCCACGATCGGGCTGGAGCCGGGGCGGATATTGACCATATACTCGACACCATCACCACCGGGATGGCTGACCCACTGGCCGCCGGTGATAAACTGCCATTCCGTATCCTGACGGAAGGAATCGCACATGCCGCCGTGACAGCCGGCCAATCCCACGCCGGAACCGACTGCCTTGCAGATATTGACCACATAGTCGTGGTTGATTTCGCCCATTGTCCAGCAGGCAACAATCAGATCCAGCCCCATCAGCATATCCAAATCAGCCAGCACGTCCAAGGTATCGCTGATGGTACATTCATAGCCGTGCTTTTCCAGCAACCCGGCAAACCGCTTTGAGGTAAGCTGCGGCTCGTGGCCATCCCAGCCGCCCTGTAAAATCAATGCTTTTTTCATGAGAAGCGCTCCTTTCAAAATCAATGATATTTCTGAATCAATTATCTGTCTAACGATGCTTCGTTAAATCCGGCACGACATGCCGTGACCCTGTTTTTCGGATTCAAAGATCAGGTCGATCACCTTCATGACCCGCAGGCACTGCTCCGGCTTTACAATCAATTCAGCCTTATTGTCAATGACGTCCACAATATTACGATAATAGTCCGACCAGTCGGTTTCCACTTCGGGCAAAGGCTCCTCTTTGGTGGTATAGGCCGGACGGGGCGCCATGGTGCGGGTGGGGCCGGCCTCGGTATATACGATGTCGTCGTCCCAAGCCATCTGTCCGGCATCTTCCCGAAGTTGAACCGTTTTGCCCTTGCAGGACCAGTCCTCCACCACAGCGGTGCCGTTGGTGCAGCTTACATGCCACCGGGGCAGGTTGACAAAGCAGTTGGTGGACATCTCCAACAAGGCGGAAACGCCGTTTTCAAACCGGAGGAACAATTTGATATTGTCGTCCACTTCTTCGGAAAACACACTTTGCAGGTGGGCGTCTACGGAAACCACGGGGGAATGGATCATATCCATCATCTGATCGAGCAGATGTACGCCCCAATCCAGCACCATGCCACCGCCGTTTACTTTATATCCCCGCCAGCCATACATGGCGCCACGGGAGCCCTGCACACGGCTTTCGATAAAATAAGGCTCTCCAATACGTCCGCTTTCCAGAATTTCCCGAACAATGCGGTAGTCTTTATCCCACCGGCGATTTTGATGGACAGAAAACAGGCGTCCGGTTTCTTTGGAAACGGCGATAATTTCTTCCAGCTCGGCGGCATTCATGGTAACAGGCTTTTCACACACCACATTTTTTCCGGCACGCAGGCACTGAATCGCCAGTTCTTTATGAAAATTGTTGGGCACAGCAATGGTGACAAGGTCTACTTCTGTATCATGAAGCAGTTCTTCCAGCGAGGAATAGGCATACAGTCCGTTTTCTTTGGCTTTATCCAGCGCTTCCGGGCGAATATCCCAAGCACCTTTCACCTGAACTTCCGGGATTTTTTCCGATACATTCTGGCAATGCCAGCTTCCCATTCCGCCGTATCCGATTACAGCAAGGGTATGTTTCATAAAATTCAAGCTCCTTTACAGGGTTCTTTTGGTTGCATTATAGCATCGTTTGTAGTAAAATACCTGTCATAAGTCATTTAGTTTTCGCCATATATTGCGATTTTTGAAACAGGGGAAGAAAGCTGTTATGTATGACAAAAAGATTCGTGCATTTTATGAGTTTCGCCAGAATAAAGAGCAGGAAATACAAATTAGCAGGGAACAAGGTATCAATTTCCCCCCTCATTTGCACGAAGATTTAGAGCTAATTTGGGTACAGCAGGGGTGTGTACGGGTAATGGTAGGCACACAATGGAAGGAGCTTACGCCAGGAGGGTTTGCGGCCGTGTTCCCCAACACAATTCATGCCTATCAAAGCGAAGGGGAAGGCAATCTGTTTACAATGGCCATTTGCCGCCCGTCTTTGTTAGGAGAAGACCTTCCACGTTTAACACATCATGTTCCGGTATGCCCATTTTTAGAAGAAGAACAGCTACACCCCGATATCCCCTATGCGATGGAAGGGATTTTCCGGCAGATGCAGCAGGCGCCTGACCGGGAGATTTTTCGTGCGCTGCTGCGGCTGATTCTGGCAAGGCTTTTTACTTCTTTAGAGTTGGTACAGATGGACGAACCCAAATCGATTGATCTAACTAGCCGTCTGGTGGAATATCTGTCCAAGAATTTCCTCTCCACCCTTTCGCTCGAAAAAGTGGCCAAAGAGCTGGGGGTAAGCCGGTGCCATATCTCCCACATCTTTTCAAGCCGGTTAAAAACCAGTTTTTCGGAGTATCTTCATTTTTTGCGGCTGGGATACGCCTGCGAACTTTTGCAAAACACAGATAAGAGTATCTCTGATATCAGTCTGGACGCCGGTTTTTCCAGCCAGCGTACCTTTAACCGGGCGTTCCAAAAACGCTATGGGGTTTCGCCCAGAACCTACCGCTTGGAAACAATAAACCCAAATGCTTTTCACAAAGGTTCTTGACTTTTGATACAAAATCCCTTACAATAACAAATGCATGAAAAACGAGGTGTAGCGCAGATGGTAGCGCGCCTGCTTTGGGAGCAGGATGCCGCAGGTTCGAATCCTGTCACCTCGACCAAGCCAAACCTAGACGCAGATTGCGTTTCAGGTTTGGCCTTTTTTGTTTACCTCTCACTTTAAATAACGTCTAAAAAGTATTCGGTTTAATAATATATTAAGAAAATATAAAAATGTAATAAATATGTTAATAAATGATTTAAAAAGAAAATGTAGATTTATCTTTGGGAAAATCGAACGGTTTTAAATTTGCTTTCAATTGATGGATAAAAGAAATTTTGTTTTAGATTAAGCTTATATAAGAAAGTAAATAAAGAGTTTATAGCTTTTGATACAAAACGGTATGTTGAATACAAGAATTTCTGTCGGTAAATTTTGTTAAACTAATAAAATCTGATAAGCCTTCCTGAAACAGAAGGGAATTATATGTATGCATTTGTGATATACTACCATAAAAATCGGGTTTTATGCCGGTTTCAAGCGGTTTTGGAAAACGACCGGTGCGTTGACAAATCTTAAAACACCGTGCTATAATGATAAAAATCAGGTCAAAAATATGTAAAATAATTTTAAAATGAAAGGCTTGGCGAAAATGGGAATGAACAAGACGGTGTATATCGCTATTTCTGCGGATATCATCCATTCTGGGCATGTCAACATCATTCGTGAAGGGGCAAAATATGGCGATGTGATTATCGGTCTGCTCACTGACGAAGCCATCGCTTCTTATAAACGCCCTCCGCTGCTGGACTATGACCAGCGTAAAGCTCTGCTCGAAAGCATCCGTTATGTATCGAAAATTGTGAAGCAGAGTACCCTCTCTTATGCCGATAACCTCCGTGAACTGAAACCCGACTATGTTCTGCATGGCGACGACTGGAAAACCGGAATCCAGTCTGATGTGCGGGTTGAAGTGCTGGAGATCCTCAATGAATATGGCGGAAAACTGATCGAAGTTCCTTATACTTCCGGCGTGTCTGGTTCTGAGCTGGATCAGAAGCTGCTGCCCATTCTGAATACTCCCGACATTCGCCGTGGCAAGCTGCGTAAGCTGCTGCGCTTGAAGCCTTATGTTAGAGTGATGGAAGCTTCCAATGGTTTGAGCGGACTGATCGTGGAAAACGTAAAGTATAGCGATCCCAAAACTATGACGGTGAAAGAATATGACGCCATGTGGGTGAGCAGCCTGTGCGATTCTTCCTTTAAAGGTAAGCCCGATATCGAGCTGGTTGATCTGACTTCCCGTATCAACACTATTAATGAGATCATGGAAGTTACTACCAAGCCGATTATCCTCGATGGCGATACCGGCGGAAAGCTGGAGCATTTTGTTTATAACGTCCGCACCCTGGAGCGTCTGGGTGTTTCGGCGATTATTATTGAAGATAAAACGGGTCTGAAGCAGAATTCTCTGTTTGGCACCGACGCCAAGCAGGTGTTGGAAGATCCCGACGCTTTCTGCGACAAAATCCGTGCCGGTAAGCAGGCACAGGTTACCCGTGATTTTATGATTTTTGCCCGTTTGGAGAGCCTGATTGCCAAGGCCGGCATGGAGGACGCTCTGATGCGTGCAAAGAAATACCTGGAGGCTGGCGCCGACGGTATTATGATCCACAGCAAGGAGAAGGACGGCAGCGAGATTATCGAATTCCTGCGCAAGCTGCGTGAATTTGCTCCGGCTGTCCCGGTGATTCTGGTTCCCACCACCTACAACCAGTTTACCGAAGAAGAACTTCATGAGTTTGGCGCTGATATCATCATCCACGCTAACCACCTGCTCCGCAGCGCTTATCCTGCAATGCTGCATACCGCTGAGAAGATTCTGGAATGCGGCAGAAGTAAGGAAGTGGATTCTCAGATTATGTCCATCAAAGAAGTTCTTGCATTGATTCCGGAGGCGAAGCAGTCATGATCCACACTGAATCATTTTACAATGCACTCAAAAATGCTGATATGGACTTTTTTGTAGGAGTTCCGGATTCTCTGTTGCAGAATCTGTGCGCCTGCATCAAGTCGAACAGCCCTGCTGAGCGCAATATCATTGCGGCCAACGAGGGAAATGCGGTGGCGATTGCTGCTGGTTACCATATTGCCAGCGGAAAATACGGCGTCGTGTATATGCAGAATTCCGGACAGGGAAACACGGTAAACCCGCTGCTTTCTCTGGCGGACGAGGATGTTTACCGCATCCCCATGCTGCTGATTATCGGCTGGAGAGGCCAGCCGGGGGTACACGATGAGCCGCAGCATGTGAAGCAGGGAAAGCTCACCCTGCCGCTGCTGGAAACCATGGGAATCCAGTATGAAATTCTGGAAGACGACTATCAGCCGCAGCTGGAGCGTGCCGCCGCTTATATGAAGGAAACTGGCTGCCCCTATGCGCTGGTAGTGAAAAAGGGCGCTTTTGACAGCTATAAGCTGGCTGCTGCCGAGCCGCAGTTCCAGATCAGCCGTGAAACAGCGCTGGAAACCATTATTAACGATATTGAGCCCGATTCCTTTATCGTGTCCACCACCGGAAAAACTTCCCGGGAAATCTTTGAGATTCGGGAACGCCGTGGCGAGGGTCACGCCAGAGATTTTCTGACGGTTGGCTCTATGGGTCACACCTCTTCGATTGCACTGGGTATGTCGTTGGGCAGCAACCAGACCATCTATTGCATTGATGGCGACGGTTCCTTCCTGATGCATATGGGCGCTGCCGGAATTATGGCACAGAACGCCAAGTCCAATTTGAAATATATCGTTATCAACAACGGTGCTCACGAGTCTGTGGGCGGCCAGCCGACCATCTGCCTGGATATTTCCGTGAAAAAGGTGCTGGAAGCCTGCGGGATCTCCAAAGTGGCAGAGGCCTATACCTGTGAGGAAATCAAGGCAGGCATTGCGATGCTGAAAGAAGCGGATACCTGCGCTGCTATGATTATTTATGTCAATCAGGGTTCCCGTGAAGATCTGGGACGTCCCACGATTTCCCCTGAGAACAATAAGAATGATATGATGAAGCTTTTTCTTGGCTAATGCCTGCTGTTTCGTATCCAAATACCAAAATACCGGTCCTTTTGAGACCGGTATTTTCATGACAGGCGGTTTTCCGCTGTGATACAACAAAGAAAGGATTTTGTTTTCCATGAAAGCAATTATTTTCAACTCTGGTTTGGGGAAGCGGATGGGTGAATTTACTCAGACCCATCACAAGTCTATGGCCATGCTGAAAAACGGCGAAACCGTTTTTGCCCGCCAGATCCGCATCCTGTCTGAGTGTGGAATCCGGGAGTTCATTGTGACAACGGGGCCGTTTCACGAGCAGCTGGAAGAAACTGCTGCAAAATTTCCGGAATTGACTTTCCATTTTGTCCGCAACCCGATTTATGATAAAACCAACTATATCTACTCCATGTATCTGGCCCGGGAGCTTTTTGACGACGATGTACTGATGCTTCACGGCGATCTGGTATTTAATAAAAAGTTAGTCGAAAAGATTATTGCTTGCCCGGAAGAAAATACCGGATGTGTTAACCAGAAGCTGCCGCAGCCTGAGAAAGATTTTAAGGCTCGCATTGTAGACGATCAGATCCGGGAAGTTTCGGTAAAGATTTTTGACGGCAACTGTTATGCATTCCAGCCCCTGTATAAGCTCTCTAAAAAAGCGCTGGCGGCTTGGACCCGCCGTGTGGAGCAGTTTATTGAGAAGGGAACCGACGGCGTTTATGCCGAGAATGCCCTGAACGAGCTGCTGGGCGATGAAGTGAAAATCCATGCTTTCTCGTATGAGGACGACTATGTGGATGAGATCGACAATTTAGACGATCACGCCCGTGTTACCGCTGCTATCCGCCTGTTTGACTTTGCCGAGCAGGAGATTGTTTCGGGTAAAGACAGCTTTTTAAGCATCCCCACTCTGCTTGAAAAGTGTGGCGCCAAAAAGCCGATGCTGGTGTGCGACCGTTCTAGCTTTGACTTCCTGTTTTTAAAAGACTATCTGGACAGCCTTTCCTGGGATTTTGTCCGGTTTGATGGCTTTAGCCCCAATCCCAAGTATGACGAGGTCAAGGAAGGCGTAGAGCTGTTCCGTCGGGAAAATTGTGACGCCATTCTGTCTATTGGAGGAGGCAGCGCAATTGATACGGCCAAAAATATCAAGATGTTTGCTGTGCTGAATCCCGATGAGGTTTATCTCAAGCAGGAGCTGCAATATTCCTCTATTCCCCATATCGCAATCCCCACCACCGCCGGAACCGGAAGCGAATCTACCCATTTCAGTGTGGTGTATTATAACGGCGAAAAACAGTCCGTAGCGCAGGACTGCATGCTGCCGGATGCTGTGGTATTAGAGCCCCGGCTGCTCGAAACTTTGCCCGTTTATCAGAAGAAGTCTACCCTTCTGGACGCCATGTGCCAGTGCATTGAAGCCATCTGGTCGGTAAATACCAGCGATACCTGTCGCAAGTATGCCAAAGCTGGTTTAAAATTGATATTAGCCAATATGGACGACTATCTGGAAGGAAAAACAGCGGCTAATGAAAAAATTATGCTGGGCGCCAATTATGGTGGAAGAGCTATTAATCTTTCTCAAACTACCGCTGCTCATGCTATGAGTTATAAGATTACCTCTCTGTTTGGAATTTCTCATGGTCATGCTGTATCCTTGTGTATTCCATATGTCTGGAGATATCTGCTGGATCATGCAGAGGAAAGTACCTGTCCGGAACTTCTTCAAGAAGCATTTTCCATTTTGAGGGAAGTATTTCGTCAGGGAGACGACCAATTGGCTTTGCAGGTTTTCCAAAAGATTCTCAAAAAGTTTGATCTTGCTTGCCCGGCATTGGAAAATGAGCAGGATATGGAGCTTTTAGTAAAATCTGTAAATCCTGGAAGGCTGAAAAATAGTCCGGTTCCCATGGACGAAACCGCTCTGCAGAACCTCTATCAGGAAATTTTCCACCCAATTAAAGTTTCGGTTATTGTTCCTGTTTATAATGTAGAGGCTTATTTGGCGGAGTGTTTGGATTCACTGGTCAAACAAACACTAAAAGAAATTGAAATTGTGGTAGTAAACGATGGTGCAACTGATAATTCTCAGGACATTATCGATCAGTATGTCAAGGCCTATCCGGATAAAATTCGAGCCTTCATCAAAGAAAATGGTGGTTTGAGTGATGCTCGCAATTATGGTGTGGCTCGTGCGAGAGGCGAATATATTGGTTTTGTTGATAGCGATGACTTTGTTGATCTCGATATGTTCGAGCAGATGTATACAAAAGCACAGGACGTATTAGCAGATGTTGTTTGTTGTCCAATCACTTATTTAAAAGGGCGTGTTATTAACAGAAGCTTCTACAAAGGAACTTATAAGTATTTCAATAAAACAGCCCAATCTTCTCCAATGCTGCTTCGGTATGCTAACTCGCTGGCTCCAAACAAAATTTATAAGAGATCCTTCTGGCAGAGACATGGCTTTATGTTCCCACGTCAGTGGTTTGAGGATAGTGCTCTGATTTATAATGTGATGTTGGTTGCTAACCGCGTTGATTGCGTCAATATACCCTTCTATTATTATCGTCAGGGTCGGACAGATGCTATTACCACCAGAGTCGATACCCGAATTTTCGACATTTTTAAATCTACTGACAGCATCATGAGCTTTTATCGTGCTCATGGCGTTTTCGATAGCATGTATGACGAAATTCGCTATTTGTGTGTACGCCACATTATCGCCCGAGTAAAATTGCTTACTTATAGTACTGACTATGAGCTGAAAAAGCAATTTATTGATAAGGTATACGCTTATTTGGATGAAAATCTACCTGACTGGCGTGAGTGTGCTTTCGTAAAGCCCCAAAAATCTGCTGGCCGTCGTACACGGACAGTTGCCATGTTCTGGCGTCATAAAAAGCTGTTTACAATGTATTCCTGTTCCCCTGCTGTTTTTCGTAGAATTGCTGGTGGCACATACCGTATGCTCAAAAAAGCAAGAGCACTTCCCAGAAAACTTCATGCGAAGAAAAATACAGAAATTACAAATGCTAAAAAACGTAGAGCAATTCAGGCAAACGGAATTCCACTGATGGCTTTGGTTCAGAAGCTGTTGAGCGAACTGGGAATTATCAGCTTTGCAGATTTTGGCACCTTGCTAGGATTGATTCGTGAAGGACATCTTTTGGCACATGATCTGGATTCCGATATGGGTGTAATCATTAACAATGAGGATGATCTTGCAAGAATCAAATTAAAGTTGGAACGTTTCGGTTTGACACCTTGGCGTCAATATGTATATGGGGATAAGATTGTAGAAGAGTCATATCGTTTCAACGGGATTAAAGTGGATTTGAACTATTATCGTATAACCGATAAAGAATCCAAGACATGGCTGTTCTATCGTGCGCCAGGGGTAACTTATTCCAATAATGAAAGAAATATTGTAGAAATGCATTATTCTCCCATTAAGAATTTTAAGCGGCTTTATATTCAGGGATATGAGATTACGATCCCGGCTAATGCAGAGCAGCTTTTGGAAGAGAAGTATGGTAAAAACTGGAAGATTCCCGATACAGGATGGATTTATTGGCAATCTCCTGCTGCTACCAGACTGGAAGATATTGGATACTATTATGTCTATAGACACTATAAGGATCCACTGCAGATGCCTGGTTGGCAGGAGAGTTTAAAAACAGAGCATGTAGATTTTAGCTCTGATCTCTCTGATCTTTTCTAAAGGAGAAAGGGTAGCAAAATGAAAGAGAGCCAGATGTTGCACCATTTGCAAAATGTAGAGCTTTCTATCTTATTGGATTTTGATTCTTTTTGTCGGGAAAACGGCCTGCGCTATTTTCTGGGAGAAGGAACCCTTCTGGGGGCAGTTCGCCACCATGGGTTTATTCCCTGGGATGACGACGTCGATGTATTAATGCCCCGAAAGGATTATCAACGCTTTTTGGAGCTGGCGCCACAGGGGATGCGTGACCGGTATCAGGTGCAGTCTTCTGCAACAATGGAAAACTATTGGATGCCCTTTGCAAAGCTGCGGCTTTTAGGTGATTCACCTTTTCAGCAGGAGCATCTCAAAAGCCTGACGCCGAATACCGGCCCGTTTATCGATATTTTTCCGTTGGATGCCTTTCCGTGTGACCATGGATGGCGGTATCGCTGGCACAGCCTGCGGGTGCGGGTCTACCGGGCGATTCTGGTGAGAAAGCTCCATGTGGCTCCGGTAGAAACACCCCGGCAAAAGCTGTATGCAATGTTGGCACACTTTTTTTCGGTAAAAGGGCTACACCTACGGCTGGAGCGTGTGTTTACCAAATACAGCGTGCAGACAGAACTGCCTTTTGTTGCAACGTTTGCTTCTTATCAGCGCCCTGAGGCGCAGGTAATTGAATCACAGGTTTATGAAACGGCGGTTTACCTCCCGTTTGAGGGGCATGAGCTTCCGGTTCCGGTTGGATATGATCATTTGCTGACCAAGATTTACGGGGACTATATGACCCCGCCGCCGGAAGACCAAAGGATAGCCAAGCATCATCTGGAATAAATTTCTGAAACCCGAAAACACTTGGAACATAAAGTGTTTTCGGGTTTTGAATATATATTCGCTATTTGCATTAAATTTTGCATAAATATAACTATTTTTCTATAAAAAGAATAATGTGCCAAAAGATTAACGATTTCACAATTTGGACATTGATTTCTTGCAGGATATCAGGTACAATGGTATCAGCCGGAATTTCGGATTTCGGCATTTGATTGTGTTTGAAGGAGTCCGGCTTCCGGGTTCTTCCAAATATCGCATAATTTTAAATGTTTTGGCCATTGGGCCGGAAGGAGAAAAATTATGACAAACAATGCTTCTGTTTTGAAGTGGATCGACGAGATGAAAGCCCTCGTCACCCCTGACCAGATGGTCTGGATCGACGGTTCCGAGGAGCAGCTGGAGGCCCTGCGTGCCGAAGCCTGCAAGACCGGCGAGATGATCAAGCTGAACGAAGAAAAGCTGCCGGGCTGCTACCTGCACCGCACCGCTGTGAACGACGTTGCTCGTGTGGAAGGCAGAACCTTCATCTGTGCAAAGACTGAAGAAGAAGCCGGCCCCACCAACAACTGGATGGACCCCGAAAAGGCATACAAAATGCTGTATGATATTGCTCGTGGAAGCTATAAGGGCCGCACCATGTATGTGATCCCCTATTCCATGGGACCTGTTGGTTCTCCTCTCGCCAAGATCGGCGTTGAGCTGACTGACTCCATCTATGTTGTGCTGAACATGGCTATCATGACCCGTGTGGGCAACAAAGTTTGGGAAGCCCTGGGCGACAGCACCGACTGGGTGAAGGGCCTGCACTGCAAGTGCGACATCGACGAAGAAAAGAGATATATCTGCCATTTCCCCGAGGACAACACCATTATTTCCGTGAACTCCGGTTACGGCGGAAACGTGCTGCTGGGTAAGAAGTGCTTCGCTCTGCGTATCGCTTCCTTCCAGGGCAAGAACGAGGGCTGGATGGCTGAGCATATGCTGATCCTGGGCATCGAGAATCCCAAGGGCGAGATTACCTATGTCGCCGCTGCATTCCCGTCTGCCTGCGGTAAGACCAACCTGGCCATGCTGATTCCCCCCGAGGGATATCGCAACAAGGGCTACAAGGTTTGGACTGTTGGCGACGACATCGCCTGGATGCGTCAGGGCGAGGATGGCCGTCTGTATGCCATCAACCCCGAGAACGGCTTCTTCGGCGTGGCTCCCGGAACCAACGAGAAGTCCAACCCCAACGCTCTGGCTACTACCCGTCAGGGAACCATCTTCACCAACGTTGCCCACAATCTGGACGACAACACCGTGTGGTGGGAGAGCCTGGACAAGAATCCGCCTGAGAACGCTGTTGACTGGAAGGGCAACCCCTGGAACGGCAAGACCAGCGATGTGAAGGGCGCTCATCCCAACAGCCGCTTCACCGCTCCTGCCAAGAACTGCCCCTGCATCAGCCC
>CAJFNK010000004.1 GCA_904394685.1 Candidatus Heritagella gallinarum | reverse complement strand
GTCCCTAAATGAATCGGAACCGGCGTGACCTAACACGCCGGTTCCTACCAAAATTCTTTTTACTTCCTTATGGGACGTTGCCTAAAAGCAGCGGCCTTTTTTCTGTGTTTAATCCAGCTCCATCTGGTTCATCACCAGTCCGGTAATCAGCTTGGGATAAAAATAGGTGGACTTTTGCGGCATCTTTTCGCCGGCCGCCGCCACATCCCGAATCTCTGTTACACGGGTGGGGTTCAAAAGGAAAGCGCACTGGCTCTCGCCCTTTTGCACCGATTCCAGCGCTTCTTCCATCGAACGGGTATAGGTGAGGTTCACCTGATTTGCCATATTCTCCCGGTCGATTCCCATCAGCTTTTCCAGCACCAGCTGATGCAACACGGTGACATCCAATCCCTGAGAAGCGGCGCTTTTTTCCGGCAACAGCTTTTCCATCACCGAAAGGTCACGCAGGGCGAGAAGATACCAGCGATTGCCGCCTGCATAAAAGGCAAAGGCCTTTTTCCCTTCGTCATACTGCGCCTTGAGCCGAGATTTCATATTTTCTTCCATCTGGGCGTCGCCTTCAAATTCCTCGATCTCAAAATGCTCCTTGCATCCCGCCAGCACAGCCTGTGCGTCAAAGCCTTCCAGGTTTCGCACCAGCCGGTGTGTGGGGAATACCACCAGTCCCTCGTGCTCCATATCCACCAGCATCATCATCACATAATCCGCATCGCCACCCTCTGGGCAACGGCCGGTTTCGTGGCAATAGCGGCTAAAGTTGACGGCGGTTTCATACCGGTGATGTCCATCGGCAATATAGAGCTTACGGTCTGCAAAATCCTCGCAGATGGCCTGAATGGCTACCGGGTCATTGATAATCCACAAACGGTGCGTGACCAACCCGTCGCTAAATTCATACCGGGGCGTGTCCTTCGAGAGGTTATCAATCCTCTCCCGTGTCACATGTTCTTCGTCCATATACAAAGAATAAATCTGGCTGAAATTGCATCCAGTGGCTTTCATCAGATTCAGGCGGTCTTCTTTGGCCTTACTCAGGGTTTCTTCGTGCGGCAGTACCACGCCTTTTGCAAACGGCTCTGCCTTTACCCGGCAAATCAGGCCTTTGACCTTTTTCACTTCGCCCTCTGTCACCGCCGAGCGGAATTCCTCCTCATACACATAAATCGCCGGCTGGGTGTCCTGACGCAGGATTCCCTGCTCCTCCCAGTCTTTCAGTGTTTTCCCGGCTTCTTCATAGGGGTTTTCCCCCTTGGGCAGTTCCAGCCGGATTACATTGCAGGGGTTTTCCTGCAAATAAGCCAGACGCTGGGCTTCGCTGATAATATCATAAGGCGGGCAGGTAAGGGCTTCGATTGCACCGGCCTTTTCGGTAAATCGCAGACCATAAAACGGTTTGATTTCGGCCATGACGGGTTCACTCCTCCAACAAGATTCATAAGCAGCGTTTTTACGCTTTGATACGTTACTATTGTAATAGATAAACCATCTCGCCGTCAAGGAAAAACCACAAAAAGCTACTCTTTCTTTGTGTCTATTTCTTCTTGCCCACACATTGTGCGCCTATTGCGGCTCACGCTTCCATTGTCCCTTTGCTTTAGGACGCAAAAGCCCCCGTACCCGGCCAAACGCCGGGAGGCGCTGCAATCCGGGCGGGATGACCTCCTCTGCCGAACGCCCACCGGTCACCAGCCCGGCAAACATGTCAACCGCCCGTGCCGCCGAGGGGTGCTCATCCGAGCGCAGCATCAGCTTTTCGCCGTCCACCCCATAAAAAATCAGCTTGAGCACCCGCACGCTGGGGGTTTCGGGAAACACCAGATACAGCTTGACCACCAGTCGGCCGTCTTCGTCCCGCCCTTCCCAAACGCCGCACCGCACTGGGTAGCGCTCTCCGTGTACGGTGATGCTTCCGGGAATCATCCTGCCGGGATACCCCGCTTCGAGGACATAGGATTCGTCCCCCTCCCGGAACCAGAACCGGGCACTCTGCAAGCCAAACCGGAACCGCACTTCTTGTAGATTTCCGGGGAAATTCCCCCTCACCCCGGCGATAATCAGCGGCAGCAGGGAAACGCTGTTGCGTGAAAATTGATAGCTTCGCCCGTTATACCGGGCCGCATCCGGCAGCCGCAAGGTGGTTTCCGTGTGTTTTTGTCGCCAACGCCCCCAAAAGCCCGGCTTCTGCTGTTTCTCCATTGGGCATATGTCCGGACGCATCTCGGAGATTACCCACAGGCTTTCGAGCGTTTTCCGCAGTGCCCGTGTTTCACGAGGATTCGGCGGAAGAGAATGGTCAGACAGTGCGCCAGGGATACAGAAACATTCTTCCAGATAGCGAAGGGTGTTGTCCTCAAACAGCTGGTCATTTCCACTGGTCACAGCGACCACCATATCCTGTTCCGGCAAAACTGCCACATACTGCCCGAACACACCGTTAAACTGATAGCCGTTTCCCCAGGCCAGCCCCCAAAGCTGATAGCCATACCAGGCGTCCCGCTCCCCCATCCGGCAGTCAATCTGCCGCCGGGTGGCTTCTTCTACCCAGCTTTGGGGCAAAACCTGCTGTCCCTTCCAAACGCCGTTTTGCAGATAGAGCTGCCCCAGCTTTGCCATATCGCCGGGCAGCAGATACAGCCCCCATCCCCCTTTTTCAATGCCCATCGGGCAGGTTTCCCAATGAGGGACGGCAATGCCCAACGGCTCCCACAGGCGGGGCGTGAGGTATTCGGTGAGGCTCATCCCCGCTTTTTGGCACACAGCGGCCGCCAGCAGATAGCTGTTCATGCTGTTATAGGAAAACTGGCTCCCCGGTGCAAAGGCACAGTCCGAAAGCAGCCACGCCCGCACCCAGTCTTTTTCGGAAACAGAGCCAAGTTCATTAAACCGCACACCAGAAGACATGGTGAGAAGCTGGCGTACCGTCACATCCCCCGGCTTGCCCATATAAAAAGGCGGCAGTTTTTCGGGGAAAATTTCCCGCATCCGGTCATCAAGCGAGAGCAACCCTTCGGAAATAGCCAGCCCCACCGCCATCCCGGTCACACTTTTGGAAAGGGAAAACTGCATCTGCGGAATCTTGCCCGAATACGGCTTCCAGGCCGCTTCGGCAATCCGCTCCCCATGGCGCAAAATCACCACGCCGTGGGGACAGAGAGTCGGGTCTTCTTCCAGCAGACGTAAAAATTTTTCCACCAGGCTGCTGGGAACGCCCTGTTCCTCAGGTAAAGACATCCCAATCGGCTCTGACCTGCCCGGCAAAGCAGGCTCTCTTGGGCAAAAGGGGTAGGAAGTCACATGCGCCATGTCGCCGGTTATCAGGCGGAACAGGGAATCTGCCGCCCGGAACTGTCCAAATAAATCCATGAATTTCACACCTTTCCAGCCGTTATCAAATACACCGGACTTCTATAAAATATGCAAAGGGGCAGCTTTTATCCATCGAAAAGCTGCCCGAATCGGTATTTATGAGTTTTCAGAAGGCTTGGTATACCAGTCGATTACGCCCTGCTCCAACGCTTCCTCAAAGGTCTCCGGCCATTTTGGCACACTGCCGCCATAGCGCTCATACCAGCACTGGGGATAGACCACCTTTTGATTGTAACTTGCTTTAGAGGTATCCACCGTTGGGTCTTCCCCTTCCCGCACCTGACGGGCCACCACGACTGTGCGGAAGCCGTCAAATTCATAGGAACAGGTAGACAGGGTGAGGATGGTGTCGTTCTCGTTAAAGTCTACACCGGTATTTAAAATAGAACGCTGGCGCACCTGATAGACAAAGTTGAGATAGGAAGAATCCGAGTTAAAGTGCTTATAGGTATAGTAGAACGGTTCTCCCTGGCTTTTCTCCGTATTGGTTTTGAACACAGAGATAATCTTCCATTTTCCGCCGCCATCTGCTGTATTAAAGGTAATCACCGGCGACTGCTTATACACATCCAACTCGCCAAAGCGCAGCAGCTGGGCAAACATGCGGCCATCCTTCATGCTGTGGCCATAGAGGATCAGGTTCTGGTCAGAGCCATCCAAAGCGGTACCGGCCTGCATGAAGATGCTGCCATATTTGGTGTATTCATCTTTATAGTTGCGATACAGATAATGCTCCGGGTCGTCCTCCGAAGATTTTAATACCGGATAGTCGATCACGGTATTGGGAATCCGAAGCCATCCCACGATATCCGGATTGACCTTTTGCAGCTTTTTAATCTGCTCTCTGGCCTGTTCATCCGTCAGTTCCGGCCTTGTATTCTGACTTTCCGTTTTGCTCTCAGTCTGAGAGGATTCTTCCCCACTTCCACTCTCCGACGGCTGGGAGGAGTCCTGCGAGCTTTCCGGTTCTATATTATAAAACAAGTCTTGAATTTCATGGTTCACTTGGTCGGTCTGTGCGGGAAGAATCAACAGCTCGTTGACCAGATAACCGGCGGAGCCCAAAAACACCACCAGCATCACCAGCGTCACCAGCTTTAATACGACCTGCCCGGCGCTGTCCCCTTTCCAGGGAAGCCAGCTCTGCAAGAACGGCTTTTTGGGCCGCTGATGCTTGGGCGTATGCTTTTTTGCCATGCTTACCTCCATATTCCAGCTGCAAAACAGCCTGTCTTGTTATCTTTGTGGGTTTTCCAGGGCGTTTCTGAAAACAAAGAAATTAAAGGATTTTCCACAAGCAACAGGCAGATACAAGGCAAAAAACGCAGGAATCCTTGATGGATTCCGAGTTTTTTAACGCAGTAGCTGTCCTTGATTGTAGGAAAAGACGATAATTTCGACTTTTCAGATAGCCCCTAGTCCGCCCAGCCCCAACAGATACCGGCGCACCATATCCAGCGCATGAGAGGCGGCGGCGTTGCGCTGCCAGCTTCTCGAACGGGGACGCCCGGCGCTGCCGGGATTCATGCGGCGAACCCAGGTGGTCTCGCCATCGCTCAGGGCGATATACACCAGTCCAACCGGCTTTTCCGGCGTTCCGCCGCCGGGGCCTGCAATGCCGGTGATACCAATTCCCAAATCGCTGCCAGCCGCCCGGCGAATCCCCTCTGCCATTTGGGCGGCGGTTTGGGGGCTGACTGCGCCATGCTCCTCCAACGTCTGGTGAGAAACACCCAACACCTGCTCTTTAATGCGGTTGGCATATGTCACAGCGCCCATCTCGAACACCTGAGAAGCGCCCGACACATCGGTGATGCGCTTGGAAAGCAGCCCACCGGTACAGGATTCCGCCGTAGCAAGGGTTTTCCCTTGCCGCAGCAGCTCCCGCACCACCAGCTCCTCCAGCGTTTCACAGTCGTTCGCATACACAAAGCTGCCAATCCGGCGGCGAATCTCCTCCGACAGCGGCTTCATCATCTTTCGGGCTTCTTCCTCGGTGGAAGCTCTGGCTGTTACCCGCACAAACATCTCGTTTTCTTTGGCATAGGTGGCGGCAGTGGGGTTGGCGCCCTGCATCAGGTCATCGATCATCTCGGCGACAGAACCCTCTCCCATACCAAACACATGCAGGTTTTCTGAAACGATGACCGCCTGCTCCCTGCCTGCCAAGCAGGGGATTGCATACCGGGTGAGCATGGGGGTCAGCTCCGAGGGCGGGCCGGGAAGCATGACCACCAGCTTGCCTGCATCGGTTTCAAACACGCATCCGGGGGCAGTCCCCACATCGTTTGGCAGCACCGTGCAGCCTTCGGGCAGCAACGCCTGTTTTTTCTGGCTCTCGCCCCATGTTCTGCCCTTAAAATATTCCTCGATACGCCGCAGGCTTTCCTCATGCAGCACCAGCTTTTTTCCGGCGGCACTGGCCACGGTTTCTTTGGTGAGGTCGTCCCCCGTAGGCCCCAGGCCGCCGGTGGTAATCAGGATATCGCTGCGGGAAAGTGCCTGCCGCACAGCTTCTTCCAGCCGGGCGGGGTTATCTCCCACCGTAGCGCAATACAACACATTGATTCCGATGGTGGAAAGCTCTCTGGCCACGATGGTGGTATCGGTGTTGACCGTATGACCCAGCAGCAATTCTGTACCAACAGAGAGAATTTCAGCATTCATCAAAAGGCTTCCTTTCCGTGTTTCAAACAGGGTACCGTTTATAGACAACAAAGTGGGGTTCTACTTTTATTCTTCTTTGCGGTACCAGCCGATTTTGGTATACCGCAGGTTTTGCAGGCAATCCGCCAGCAGCCCCTCCACATCCAGAGCGCTCTCTGCCGCTTCCACCAAATGGGGAATCGGGCGGGTACGGGGATGCTTGGGGGTAAACACCGTGCAGCAGTCCTCATAAGGCTCGATGGAGATGTCATAGGTGCCAATTTTATACGACGTAGCCACAATCTCCGCCTTGTCTGTTCCAATCAGCGGACGGAACACCGGCATGTTCGCCACAGCGTCGGTGCAGGCAATGGCCTGCATGGTCTGGCTGGCCACCTGCCCCAGGCTCTCGCCGGTAATCAGCGCCTCACAATGGTTCCGGCGGGCAATCCGCTCGGCTGCCCGCATCATAAACCGGCGCATGATGATGGTAAACAGCTCCTCCGGGCATTTGGCAAGGATTTCTTCCTGAATCCGGGTAAACGGGACGGTAATCATCTCCATCCGCCCGCTGTATTCGCTCACCTTTTCCAGTAGGCGCACCACTTTTTCTTCGGCACGCTGGCTGGTATAGGGCGGGCTGGCAAAATGGATACCGGTGAGCTCCACGCCACGCTTGGCAATGCTCCACGCCGCCACCGGGCTGTCGATTCCGCCGCTGATGAGAATCGCCGCCTTGCCGCCGGTTCCCACCGGAATCCCGCCTGCGCCGGGACGGGGATTGCCGTGGACATATGCGCCAAAATCCCGAACCTCTACCCGGACAATTAAATCCGGTTCGTGGACGTTTACGGACAAGTGAGGATACTGCTCCAGAAGATAGCCCCCCACCTCGTTGGAGATTTCCGGGGAATTATAGGCGAATTTTTTATCGGAGCGCTTGGTTTCCACTTTAAAGGTAGAAGCGTCCAGCAGTTCTTCCCGCAGATACTCGGCAGCTGCTTTTTGAATAGCTGAAAGCTCTTTTTCTGCCACACACGCACGGGAATAGGCCACGATGCCGAAAATCTTGCCGATTTTCTCCTCGGCAGCATCCAAATCGGCATCCTCGTTTTTGGGAATCACATAGATGGTGGACTGAGCGGATTTGACTTCAAATTCTCCCAGCCCCGACAGCCGGCGCCGGATATTTTTGAGCAGAACCGACTCAAAATTTTTGCGGTTTAATCCCTTGAGCACCAGTTCTCCCAGTTTAATCAGTATGGTTTCCTGCATAATTTCCTTCCTTTCACCGAACCCCGGCTTTTGCCGGAGATTCGAGTTACCAGCTTCGACTCCCAGCTTTTCGCTCCGAGTTTTCAGCATAGCATAAATTTATGAAAAAACAGTGTCCGGCAGCCTATTTACCGGAAATTTACAGTGCAAACTTTTTCAGGCTCTGGCACGCACCAGCGTTTCCATGCCTTCCCGCACCGCCTGCACCAGTGCCTCTGCGTCCTCCATGGTGTTTTCACGGGAAAAGCTCACCCGGATAGAAGAAAGCGCCTGCATCCGGGGCAGCTCCATCGCCTCAAGCACATGGCTGGCATGGCCTTTGGCACAGGCGGAGCCGGACGATACATAAATCCCCCGCTCCTCCAAAAAATGCAGCATGGTTTCGGCCTTTACGCCGCCGCACGAAAAGTTGAGGATATACGCAAGCCCATCCTCCGGGCTTTGAATTACCGCATCGGGGATGGCAGCGATGCCCTCCCGGCAGCGCTGCCAGAGCTTTTTGATTTCTTCCTGCTCCTGCTGCACCGGCGGAAGCGCCTTCACCGCCGCCCCAAACGCACACCACGCCGGAAGCGCCTCGGTGCCGGAACGCAGGTTGCGCTCCTGCCCGCCGCCCAGCGTGCGGGCGGGGATATGCACGCCTTTTCGGATATACAAAGCGCCCGCCCCTTTGGGGCCGTGGATTTTATGGGCGCTGATCGTCATCAAGTCGATTCCGGTTTTGCCCGGCCGAAGCGGCAGCTTGCCAAATGCCTGCACAGCGTCCACATGCAGCAGAGTCTGGCTTTTTTGCCGCCGGATCACACGGGCGGCGGCTTCAATGGGCAGGATGCTCCCCACCTCATTATTGACCGCCATCATGCTCACCAGCGCCGTGTCCGGCGTGATGGCTTCTTCCACTTGCTGCGGGGAAATGCGGCCCAAAGAATCCGGTTTCAGATAGACCACCTGCCAGCCTTCTTTTTCCAGCTGCGCCATCACCTGCAACACCGATGGATGTTCAATCATCGTGGTGACAATCCGGTGGTTCCGGTGCCGCCGGGCATATACTGCCCCAAAAATCGCCAGATTGTTCGCCTCGGTACCGCCGGAAGTAAACGTGATTTCTTCTGGAAGCGCCGAAAGCGCACCGGCCACGGCCTTTCGTGCCGACAAAAGCTCCTGCTCCGCACGGAATCCCAGTGTGTGAAGGGACGAGGGGTTGCCGTAACATTCTGTCATCAATTCAACTGCTTTTTGCGCTGCCTGGGGACACACCCGGGTAGTGGCGCTGTTATCCAAATAAATTTCCCGCAAAAGGAACCCTCCGAATCCAGAGCATGCCTGATTTCTCCAGACAGCTTCATAAAGTTTACTTTTTATTATAGCACAGAACCCGCCCGCTGGGAACTTGATTTTTTGCCGGGAAACGATATAATGAAAGGGCAGAGTATTGGGAAAGGAGTGCCCCACCATGAAGAACACACAGCGCAGGGCGGCGATATTGGAACAGGTAACACTGGCGCACGGCCCTATATCCGCCGAGGAGATTTTTGCCATCCTGCGGGAGCGGTTCCCCACCCTGGCGCTCTCCACCGTATACCGCAACCTGGAGCGTTTTGCTGCCGACGGCCTCATCGACCGGGAAACCTCGCCCGACGGCGTGTTCCGCTATTCGGGGCGGGAGGGACACGGGCACTATCTGGTGTGTACCCAATGCCACAGCCGCATCCGGCTGCACGAATGTCCTCTCTCTGCGATGGAAGAAAAGCTGGAAGAAGAAACCGGTTTTTCTATTGACCGTCACCAGTTGACTTTATACGGCAAATGCCCGGCCTGTAAAAAGCAGGAGCCTCACAACTGAATCAACTTTCTACAAAAGCCTGTGGGAAATAGATCTATATTTTCTAAAAATCTCTTAAAAGCACCGTGTTGGCTTTGGCCGTATTCCATGCGACAAACATCTGAGAATCCTGATGACTAGCAGACGCAAAACGGAGACCACAATTTTATCAATGATTCGCTTATTCAGGTTATAAAAGCCCATTTTTTCAATTTGGAATTTATCAATTCTGTAAGACGATTTTCCAACGTACAACCCTCTCCCGTTAGGGAGAGGGTTGTTTTGTTTTCATAAAATCCGCAAATAATCCATAGATTTATTCATAAAAACCCGCTATACTAATTTTGTAAACAAGATAACAACAACCGAAAAGCGGGGGATTTCATATGGCATTTGTTGAATTTCGGGATGTAACAAAATTTTATGAGATGGGCGGACAGAAAATCGCCGCCGCTGATGGTGTAAACTTTACCGTAGAAAAGGGCGAATTTGTGGTGATCGTAGGCCCCAGCGGAGCCGGAAAAACCACCGTCCTCAATATTCTGGGCGGAATCGACACCTGCTCCGGAGGGAAAATTTTACTGGACGGCTCGGAAATCAGCGCTTATTCTCCCAAAAAGCTCACCGAATACCGCCGGTATGACGTGGGATTTGTGTTCCAGTTTTATAACCTGGTGCAAAACCTCACAGCGCTCGAAAATGTAGAGCTGGCCTCTCAAATCTGCCGTGACCCGATGGACGCCGCCGAGGCGCTCCGGCTGGTGGGGCTGGAGGAGCGCATGAAGAACTTTCCCTCTCAGCTTTCGGGCGGCGAACAGCAGCGGGTGGCCATTGCCCGTGCGCTGGCCAAAAACCCAAAGCTGCTTTTGTGCGATGAGCCTACCGGTGCTTTGGACTATGTTACCGGCAAGAATATTCTCAAGCTCTTGCAGGATACCTGCCGGAACACCGGAAAAACCGTGATTGTGATTACCCATAACCAGGCGTTCACCGCCATGGCAGACCGGGTGATTCATATTAAAAGCGGGCGGGTGCAGGAAATGACGCTCAACGACGCACCTCTCCCGGCAGAAAGGATTGAGTGGTAATGGCGAAAAAGCGACACGGCCTTTCTGCCGCCGGAAAAGACACCCTGCGGGCAGTATTCCATTCCCGGAGCCGGTTTTTTGCCATTCTGGGAATTGTGGCGCTGGGAGCCGGATTCTTTTGCGGGCTTCTCTCCTGCGCCCCCAACATGCGGGACACGGTAGACGGCTACTACGATGACTCCAATATGATGGATATCCAGATTCTCTCCACATTGGGCCTGACCGATGATGACGTACAGGCAGTTCGGGAGGTGTCGAGGATTACCGGTGTGATGCCCGGCTATCAGGTGGATACCCCGGTCATGCTGGACGATGTGGAACTCTCCACCCGCTTTCACAGCCTGCCCGATGATCTTTCCGAAGACAATCCGGATTATATCAACCGTCCCATCCTGCTCGAAGGGCGCTGGCCCGAAAATGACTCTGAATGTGTCCTCGGTATGCGCCAGACGGAGGAAATGGAGTCCCCGGTGGGAAAAACCATCACGGTAAACAACGACGGCATCAAAGAAAAAGAGCTCACGGTGGTCGGGCTGGTGCAAACCTCCTATTATCTCTCTTTTACCATTGGTTCTACCGCTATGGGAGACGGCCAGCTTGACCTTTATGCCTATTTGCCGCAAAGCGCTTTTGACCAGGAAGCGTATACCGAGATTTTCGCCACCGTAGACGAGGCGGATTCACTCAATGCCTTTGACGGCAAGTATGAGGCGCTAATTGACCAGATTCAGGAAACGCTGGAAGAAACCGGCGAGGAACGAACGGTGATTCGCACCAATGAAGTAAAGGGAGAAGCCCAAAAAGAACTCGACGACGGCCAGAAAAAGCTGGACGAGGAAAAGGCAAAAGCAGAACAGCAGCTGGCAGAGGCGGAACAGGAGCTTTTGGATGCCCAAAAAGAAATTGAGGACGGCAAGCAAAAGCTCGAAGACGGAAAACTGGCGCTGGAAGAAGGCAAACAGCAGCTGGAAGAATCGCAGGAGGAGCTGGACCGTGGACGAGATACCCTGGAAAACGCCAAGTGGGATTTGCGTTGGGGACAGCTGCAATACCAGCAAAAGCTGAGCGAGTTTCAAGACCAGAAGGCACAGGCAGAACAGGGCTTTGCCGATGCCCGCAAGGAAATTGAAGAAAACCGCCAAAAGCTGGAGGACGGCAAGAAGCAGCTTCAGTTGGCACAGGCTGCGCTGACCGAAATCGAAACCTGGATAAGCGACCTGGAAAGCCAGATTGAAAAGCTGGAGGATGCCGGGCTTACAGAACAGGCTGAATCCCTGCGGGAAACCCTGAAAAAAGCCCGCTCCATGTGGGAAGAAGCCAACGACGAAGTGGAAAAGCAGCAGCAAACCGTTACCGAAGGCGAGGCAGAGCTGGAAGCCGGTGAAAAGCAGCTGGCGGAAGAAGAAGCCACGGTTAACGCCCAACTGGAAGAAGGCCAAAAGCAGCTTGACGCCGCCGCTGCCGAGCTAGAGGCCGGACAGGCCGAAATCGATGCCAACGAGAAGAAGCTGAACGACGGCCAGCAGGAAATCACCGACGGGCAAAAGGAGCTGAAAGAACAGCAAGCCCTTTTAAAGGAAAGCGAAGCCCAGCTCGAAGAAGGCGAGCAGGAGCTGAAACAGGGGCAGGAAGAATATGAGCAGCAAAAGGCAGAGGCCGAAAAGAAGCTGGAGGACGCCCAAAAGGAAATTGACGAATCCCAGCAGAAAATCAACGATATTGCCACAGCGCAATGGTATGTGCTGGACCGGGGCGCAAACACCGGGTTTGTGAGCTTTCAGAACGACGCCAACCGCATGGCCTCTCTCTCCACCGTGTTCCCTGTGATCTTCTTTCTGGTAGCGGCACTGGTGGCGCTCACCACCATGACCCGCATGGTGGAAGAAGAACGGGTCATCATCGGAACCTATAAGGCGCTGGGGTATACCAAAGGGCGAATCGCCTGTAAATATCTTTTCTATGCAGGAAGCGCCACGCTGCTGGGCTGCATCATCGGGCCGCTGATCGGATTCCAGGTGCTTCCGCAAGTGGTGTGGAACGCCTACCGGATGATTTATGCTGGGCCGGATATGGTTGCGCCGTATCGGGTTGGCTATGCGCTGATTTCGCTGCTGGTGCTGATGGTCTGCACCATGGGCGCCACGTTCTCGGTATGCTGGGGCGCTTTGCGGGAGGTTTCGGCTTCACTGATGCTCCCCAAATCTCCCAAGGCAGGCAAGCGGATTTTGCTGGAACGCATTACTCCGATCTGGAAACGCCTGTCGTTTACGCATAAAGTCACCGCCCGCAATCTGTTCCTCTATAAGCGCCGCCTGTTTATGACCATGGCGGGCATCGCCGGGTGTACAGCGCTGCTCGTAACCGGGTTTGGCATCCGGGATTCCATCTCGGATATTCTGGACATCCAGTATGGTGAACTCTATCACTATGACACCACCGTTACGCTGGAGGACGGCACCGACATGGAAAGCACACAGGGGTTGATGGAGCAATATCTGGACAGCCCTGTATTTGCCGCCCAACATTCCGGTGAGGTGACGGATTCCGACGGCAACACCGTCAACATCTATATACAGGTTCCGCAAGACAGCGTGGTCTTTACCGATCTGATAGAATTCCGTACACGAAAAGGCCACGACACCGTTCCCTTTGACGATAACAGCGTGATTATCAGCGAGAAACTCTCCCAGCTCACCGGCGCCGAACAAGGCGACACCCTGCGGGTAAAAATCGGCGACCGCTGGCGGGATGTCACCATCACCGGCGTGACAGAGCAGTATGTGTACCATTATCTCTATATGGGTTCTGCGGCCTATGAATCGCTGTTTGGCAATCTGGAATGGAACCAGGTGCTGGGCATCTGCAAAGAAGAAGACCACCAGCAGGTGGCGGATTCCCTTTTGGAAAACAGCCAGGTCAAGATGGTATCGTTCTCTCAGGAAACGGTGGACACCTTTAACGACATGCTGGGGACTTTGAATTATGTGGTGCTGATCCTCATCTTCTGCGCCGGGATGCTGGCGTTTATCGTCCTGTATAACCTGACGAACATCAACATCACCGAGCGCCAACGGGAGATCGCCACCATCAAGGTTCTGGGATTCTTCGACCGGGAAGTGAGCATGTATGTCTATCGTGAAATCATCATGCTGACCCTTTTGGGCTGTATGGTAGGACTGGGGCTTGGCGTGGTGCTGCACATCTTTGTCATCAACACCGTTGAGGTAGACATGGTGATGTTCGGACGAAACATCAAATTCCTGAGCTATCTGTGGTCCTTCCTGCTCACCATGCTGTTCTCGCTGCTGGTCAATCTGGTAATGGAACGCAAGCTGCGAAAGATCAGTATGGTAGAATCCCTGAAATCAATTGAATAATGGGGATTGGGCGAATTTTCCTCTCCTTATAGACAAAACAGCAGAAACGGCAAGCACAAATGTGTTTGCCGTTTCTGCTGTTCCAAACTCAATCATCACGAAGACAGCGGAGTTTTCTTGCGATCATACCAGTGCCTTACCAAGCTCCATACAGGATTCCTGTGCTTCTTCATCGGGGGATTCCTGACAAATCACACTGTCACACACCAGAACGGCTCCATCCTCCCGGCAGATTTGTTCCCAGTTTCGCATCCATTCACCATCTCCCCACCCATAAGAGCCAAACAACGCCAGCTTTTTGCCGTTCAGCAAAGGCTCGCAGGATGAAAACATGGGTTCAAACTCACTTTCTTCCAGCTGTTCTGCCCCCATAGATGGGCAGCCAAATGCAACCGCATCAAATTCTTCCAGCTGTGTGGCGCTGAAATCAGCGGCTTCATATACGGTAACATCCGCCCCTGCCTGTGAAGCCCCGGCAGCAACTGCATCGGCCATGGCCTGTGTGTTTCCAGTTCCGCTCCAATAAACGACTGCGATTTTGCTCATAGTTGACACTCCTTTGATAAATATAGAATAGGCATCCCGGCTGTTATCAAAATGCCGGATGGGGTTCTTGGGTTAGGTATATTTTTTGCGGTGTCAGGAGGCTACGGTCAGCTGGTGCAGGCTCCGTCCTCCGTTAAACATTCGAAGATAAACTTCTCTGCATTTTTTAAACCGTGCAAATTGCCGAGTAGCCGATTCCGGATCTCCATATACTTTCCAGCACCCGCAACATTTGCAGTTTTGTCCTCGGTTTTGGATAAATCCCTGTACATCCTCCGGTGGATATCCCAGAAACAGCCCAATTTCGTGGGGAAAACCGTCTTGCGTAGAAATTCGCATTTTCAAGATGTCCAGCGCCTCCTGAGAGGAGTGATGTCGATACCCCTGAGAGCAAAGGATACACTGGGCTCTGGGATGTTCCAGATCACGCTGAAGCCGTTTTTTTCGGTATACATACACCAACAGGCTCTGCGGGCTGGCACGAAGTATTTCGATGGAAATCCCTTTTTGTCCCAAATCCCTCTCCCACTTTTTCAAAACCTGTTGCGTTTCTCTGTCGTCTTCCACAGGAAGGGTAAACAAACTGGCGGTTTTAAGGTTTGCCAGAGTGGGTGCGCCATTTTCAATCAGAATCTTTTCCAATACCATTTATTTTCCTCCACAGTGTTGACACAAAAGGTTTTCCAAAGCAGAAATGCTGCTGGTATGTACTCGTGCAATCGGTACACAATTTCGTTTTGCTTCCTGGGTTGCGCTGATAACCATTTTGTGTGAAACGGTATTGACAAACACGATCAACAGATCAGGGGTTCCCAGTTTCTTTTTGAGTGCGCCGTTTTCTTTTACAAACACTTTGGCTTTGCAGCCATAGCTTTTACAAACGTCCTCATATTGATATACCATCCGTTCATTTCCACCGACGATTACCACGCTCATTTCCAGACTCCTCCCTGTGCCAATATATAGGTTAGTTAAAGCTAACTCATGGATAAAAAACAAATCAAACGGTTAGGTTTGACTAACTCATAATACCATACCCCCCGGATGCTGTCAATAAGAATATTGTGAAAAAATAAAAAGACAAGGACAACTACAATTTTAGGAGAGAAAATCTTGCTTTTTTAGCAGAGATTAGGTATAATAAAAAAATCAGGCGGATATGGTGGAATTGGCAGACACGCCAGATTTAGGTTCTGGTGCCATATGGCGTACAGGTTCAAGTCCTGCTATCCGCACCAGGCTGAGCCTGGACGCAAGTTGCGTTCCAGGTTTGGCCTTTTCTTTTGCTTTGTTCTCGCATTTGGAGCGGATATCTAATTTATCAACTCTTTTTTCTTTAGGTTTCATGCGGGTTTGCGGGCTTTTGGAGTGATTTTCCAGAAACCGTTTACCTGTAAAATAAAAAATTGCATATCAGCAGCAAAAAGCGGAGTTTCCGCCTGATTTTTCAGGGTGGAGACTCCGCTTTTATAGCCTGCTGATACCTGATTATTAACCTTGAAACGTATTATACGAGGAAGAATATTTTTGAAAGAGATCTAGTCAAAGCCAAAAGGCATCAAACCTAAAGTTTTGGACAGTGCATCCAAGGTCCCAAAGGTGGCTATGAAGGATTAGTTTTAGATTACCAGACAGGTCGCTTCCTGATATTTTCAGATATATTTTTCATTTACTCAAAACAGGTTACCCGAACAGAATAGTTCTTTTCCGTTCCAGGCTCTATAAAGGACAGATTTCCTTCCTGACGCATGATATTGCGTCCATTAGGATGGCAATTACCCGGTTCCAGACCCAGAACATAATCCCGTACCCCCATCATTTTCCACTCGGTAAAAAGCGGGAGTTCCTCTGTGTCAAAAGAAATCTCCAATCCCACCTTTTTTTCCGGATTATAAACAGAGGCTTTTCCCTGTTGTTCAAATTGATGAAAATAACACTGCTCCTTAAATCCCGGAGTGGGAGATTCTACTTTGTCCCAACGATCCAATCCCTCTGCTGCCCTGGCATCACGGGGCGTGACCCTGCTGGATGGAATGGATACGACTGCCTGTTCGCAAAGCAAAGGATAACCCACATTCATATGATAAAGCAGCATCAATGGAGTGGAAGTATCACCACGGTTTTTAACCGTATCGGAAATGATAAGAGTGACCCTCTGCCTTGGCACGTTGTGCCCATAAGTCTGCAGAAAAATTAGGGTCTACCAGACTGGGATACACTCCAATAGCATGGCTGAGTGCACTGACACGTCCTTCTTCAAAAAGCTTGTTGGGTCGCTCTTTTACATGGATACTCAACTGCTTATCAGCCGTATTTCCTTCACTGTCGGTCACTTGTACGGTAAACGGATAATCTCCGGGGTCATCGTCTACATAACCATCAAAAGTTCCGTCAAGGTTTAATGTAACGCCTTCTGGCAAACTGCCCTCAGTAATTTTCCAACTGTATCCCGGTTTGCCGCCGCTTGCCATTAGCTGGAAAGCTGTCGCATGTACACCATAGCTGTTATTGGCTGTTGATACATTCCAAACATAGGGCCATTCCGTATATCCAGTCGGCATATTTCCTTCGGGAAGATTATCATCGTCATCCTGATTGGCTTTTAAGGCACCTGTATCGATTTGCAGCGGCGCATTCTCCTTGACATTGCCACTAACAGAATACTGTAATCCTTCAATTTCATTTCCGTTACTATCCGTGATACGGCCGTAAAATCCTGCATAGATCACATTATTGTCCATCTTATTGTGATCACGGTACACATCATCCGTAAAGGTATGATTGATTTGAATCAGCAGTTTGTTCCATCCCTTTTTGAGCGTAATGTCCTTCACCGTCAAATCTTTCTGCACCAATACAGGTTCTGTTGCCCCCTGTACTTGTACATCATTTACAAAAACGCTATAAGAACCACTGGCTCCTACCCGTACTTGTGCGTTTTGCTCTGTGGGGCTATATACATAGGTATGGGCATACAGATATTGATTCTGCGTAGGAATATTCTGTTTAATGTCATAGTATCCATATAAGTCATTGTAGTCATCATAACTCCGGTTCCACAACCGATCATCAAAATATTCCCACGGAAGTTCTTCCGTCTCGGTTCCAAAATTTTCTCCCAAAACCGGATTGATCTCAGTATCAGGATCTTCCGGAATTGCTCCCGCCTCTTTCTCAGCATATACCATTACTTCCGGAATTCCGGGATTCAAAAAACTTCCGTTGTTTTTCTGCATGGTTAAGACAATTTTCGAAACATTATTCTGGGGCGTATCGAAAACTACATTTCCTACCTGATCGAAAGTAGGGTCTGTTGTCTCACCAGAAATAATTAATTCATCCTGTGCATTGTATAATTCACATAGGATTGAAGTGGTATTATCTCCTGGATCGGTACTTTTACGGTCATAAGCCGCAATTTCCTGAACAGTAATAGGATCATCCCAAGTCAAAGTAAGCTGTTTAGGTAAAATTCCATCTGGGAAATACGATACCCATTCGGTAGATTTTGAACCGTCGATTGCTTTAGAGCCTGCAAAGGTAACCAAATCCTCATCGGTATTATGGAAAACGCTGTTTGCCTCTGCATGAGCCTTTAAAGCCAGATTTTCCCGTTCTTCCGGGGCAGAAATTTGATAAATTTCATCCGCAGCTGCTTCGTCAAATGGGCCGGATACCAACCAGGTATTGATAAACGGAGCATTTCCTGCTACCTGCTGCGCTTGTGTAACCGACGATGGAAGCAGATTTATATAAGAGGTTGCTAAAATAGTCGCTGACAAACATAGAGACGCTGCTTTTTTCAATACAGTTTTCACAAATTCTTCCTCCTTAATCTTTTTGTTTCCTGATACTACGCAACTGCTCCTTTCTAAAAATTTTGAAATCATAATTTTTCTCCAGATACAGGGCTCGTCTTGTTATCTTTACGGCAAATAATAAAACGAGCTGTAAATTTAGGAGGAATATTTGATACACTCATTTTACTATTGCGATTTTATTTTGCCAACGACAAATCTCTAATAATTATAACAAATTCATTTTTGTTTGAGAATTTATTTTATTATTTTTTGACTTTCTCCATATGTATAGAAAAAGTGGCTTTTCGGAATACTTTCCCAGCTGTTACTTTACTGAATTTGCCTCTTTCCATACATCATACTGTGCCAGTTGCCACTGCATACTGTTAAAATTATATTTACCTTCTACATGAACCCAATTACCCTGATCATCATACTTATAGTCGAATCCTTCTTTCCCTGCTTAATTAACTTGTAGAGTTTGTAACCTGTATTGAGCAGTTAAATAAGTTACACACATCTTTCTTTTTTCTTTCCGACAGTATTCAGAACGGTACAGGTGGCGGAACCGTTATCAGGAGCCATATACATTCTGCTGGTTGCAACTGAATAACTGGCAGCCGTATACTCACCGTCCTTGATTTCAGTCTCTGACATTTTCTATGCATCGAGGTTGCTACTACTATTTTCGTGTGCGTCCAGAGTATTTGGATAGCTTCCCAGAAATTCCAGCTTAATTCTGCCTGCTTTACGGTCGGGTGCAGCGTCTTTCAGAGTAGCTCCATCTTTTCGCACAAGTCCCTTCATTGTACCAGTCACGCATAATAGTGCAGTACTCTTTGAATTCTTCCGTCTCGTATTGGCTAAATACCTTATCGAAATTTTCAAAATCCGCCCAACCGGGAGTCCAAGAGTCTCCAATCTGCTGCATATCCCACATGACCGGTTCTGCAGTAAACAGATTCGCATCGTTACGGGTTTCGAAGCCAATCATATCCGCATGCTTTTTTAGGCTATGCTCCAAAAAAAGCGTAAACATTTTCAGGGATTCCACAGCGATGTTTTTCCCTTAATTGCTTTCCAATCAAAATTGATCTCATAGCAAGGTCAGAGCAGAACTTAAATCCCTTTGAGCTTCGGGGATATGTTTGCGGCATATTTGGGGAACATTTCTGTCAAAATAAAGGTTGCAGCTAAAGAAAATATAAATACAGGGAGCTTAGGAAGCGAAACGTTTCTCATTATTTTGGGCGCCGCTTCACAGAAAGAATCACTGTCCATCTCCAAAAATCTGAAGTGGAGCTACCGCCGCCGGATGAGATCCAGAGATTTTATTACCTGTAGTGCTCCTCTTGTGGATTTGCTGACTATAACACTTTTACACTCATACAACTTGTTAGCCCATTACATTTTCTAAAAAAGTTGCAAGACAGTGTGTCCACCTTTTGCTTGAGAACATAAGATAAATCGGGATATTTTTCCTCGATTTTATATTTAGGAGGAAACACGATGGGGGTTACAAACTCGAATAAGCAAATCGATGTGGACCGCATTGACTGTGATGGAATGCTGAAGGTGACCCTTGCACTTTCTGCTTCACCGGATATTTCATCTAGCCCTACCGATATTGTCTTGGTGCTGGACAGATCCGGAAGTATGGCAGGCAGTCCGCTTGCCAACATGAAAGCTGGGGCAAAAACCTTTATTGATATCATTGATGAAGCAACCGATAGCTCGCAAGATGGAAATATTGGTTCTGGAAGCCGGATGGGCATTGTTAGTTTTTCCGATACTGCAACAGCAGACACACAGCTGATCACTTCTGTAGACACGCTAAAAAATGCGGTAGACAGCCTCACGGCAGACGGTTCTACCAACCACGCAGATGCTTTTGCAAAGGCCACACAACTCTTTGACCCTCTTTCTACAAACGCAAAGGTGATTGTGCTGTTTACGGATGGTAAAACCACGGCAGGCCCTCCGCCGGCTCCGGTTGCGGCAGCAGCAAGGGCGTCCGGTGTAATTATTTATTGCATCGGTTTGATTGGGTCGGACGGTATTGATGTAAGTGTGCTGAACGACTGGGCCACCGACCCGGACGCCTCCCATGTGGCAGTCACACCAGATGATGCAGATTTAGAAGAACTGTTTAAGGATTTGGCCGCAAACATTTCTAAAACAGGCGCTACCAATATTGTTATTGACGAAGTAGTCAATTCTGATTTTGCTATCACAAGTATGATCCCGCCCACCAAAGGGACCGCTATGATGATAGATTCCAACACCATTCAATAGAAGATTTCAGAACTGGGCGTATCTGCAAATGAGGGCGCATCTTTAGAATTCTATATTAAGCATATTGCGCCAGACCCTGGACAAAAACTGGTCAACCAGTCCATCACCTATTCGGACAACGAAGGAAACGTAGTTGTTTTTCCCGATCCTTCCGTAACAGTTGAATGTGGCATTGTTGTAAATCCCGAACCCTGCCCGGTTCCCGTGGATTTGACCATTGACGGATGTCAGGATTCCGTCGTTATCGATGTGGGAGACACCTATCTGGAATCTCTGGGACGAATTCTTCAATTGGATGTCACGATCAAAAATGTCTGCCCTGGGAAACGGGTTGCTTTAGCCGTAATTCTCACCGAGATCGGACCTAACGGAGACGAGTATCAACGGGGAATGAAAGCGATTACTATTCCTGCACACGACTCCCCCAACTGTCGGGATGTCCTGGTTAAATGTATCAAGTTTGTCCTTCCGGAAGATTTGGATGTATCGGGAGGGATGCCCGAGGCCATATGCAATCCCCGAAATTTTAAAGCTCGTTTTATCGCCCATAATATCGACACAGATTATAGATGCTGTGATTCGGTAATCACGGTTCTGTAACGAATCACCCCGGCTGCAGGGCAGCCTTTGGAGCTGGATTGCAGCCGGGACTTTCACTTGTAACTGTATCAGAACTGCTTTCTATCGTTTTTATAAGAGGTGAAGACCATGTATCATAACAACAATCACACATGCAATTTACAAATAAAGGATTGTGGGCCGGAACCAATGATTACGAACATTGACCGTATGACAAAAATAAACTCCAACTATCGGACTGCATTATGGACCGGGGATCATTTGCAAGTTACCTTGATGTGCATCCCGGTTGGTGGTAGTATAGGACTGGAAATGCATGAGGACACCGACCAGTTTATCCGGATTGAAGATGGATATGCTTTAGTTAAGATGGGAAAATGTAAGGATAATCTGGACTGCCAGCAGAGAGTGAACGGCAACTTTGCTTTTGTTATTCCGGCTTGCATATGGCATAATATTGTCAACATTGGTCGCACGCCACTTAAGCTGTATTCGATTTATGCACCGCCCAAACATCCCTTTGGAACGGTTCATAGAACGAAGGAAGAAGCAGAGTGTACTGAAAAGCACAAATAATGGAAATAAACACCTATTGCAATTCTTCCATCAGGGTTTGAATTGTAATAGGTGTTTTGCTATAAATTTGCATTCATATGAGTAAGCAGATGCATAATATTAGCATCTATCCCCAGAACAGGAACTGTTATTCACGGAACTCATTATGGATGGTCGTATTTTGGAGGATAATTTAAAACGTATGGGATTGGATTTAACTTGGCTGGACAAGCAATTAAAACAGCGTCATATTCACTCTCCACAAGATGTGATTTTGGCAATTTGTGATCGGAATGGAAAATTTGTTCTATATAAAAAGACCTCTTCTGAAAAATTCCAATCGTGAAACAACTCCGGTGATATCTCTTTATATTTTTGCTGTTTATAATTCAAAACCCGTTCTGACTTTATTAGCACAGAACGGGTTTTTTACATACTTGTTTTTTATTCTTTTATATCTGCCTTACGACGTTTTTTCAAATACAACATCGACAATACCAGAACCAGCGGGAAAATCACAGCCGCCAGCAGGCCGGTTTTCAGTCCCAGCTGAGAGAGTTCTTCTCCGGTTGAACTCTGAATCTGCTGCAAGAGGTTGGTTTTCTGCGAAAGGTCACTCACCACGCCGGACATCCACGGCCCCAGCGAAGCTCCCAGATCACCAAACACCGCCATCATGCCAAACATGGCTGTGCCGCCCATGGGGAACCGGGCAGCGGTATCCGAAAAGGCGCCCGGCCACATCAGGCTCACCGAAAAACCACACACCGCACAGCCAACCAGAGAGAGCAGCGGATGAGGCGCAAACACGGTGGTAAGATAGCACAGGATGCACAGACAGCCGCAGAAAATCAGGCTGTTTCTCAGGTTGAGCCGGCTGCCATACAGGCCGTATAAAAGGCGTCCTGTCCCCATGAGGGCGGCAAACAGGCAGGGCCCCAACAAATCGCCCAATGTTTTGGAAACCCCCAAACCGGTTTCAGCAAACAGGGACGACCACTGGCTCATGGTCAGTTCGCTGGCGCCGGCACACAGCATCACCACCAGCATCAGCAGAAAGAGCTTGTTCTTACACAGCTGCCCCACCGTCATCAGCTTTTCTTCCGGCACAGGCGGGACAAGCGGTACTTTCATAAAGAAAAACAGGTTGGCAAACGGCAGAACCGCCCATCCAATCGGCAGCCACATCCAGATATCGGTTCCCAGAAAGGTGAGCAGCAGTGTGCTGATGAGCACAACTCCCATCTGTCCCCAACAATAAAAGGAATGAAGCAAGCTCATATCGCTGGCCTTTTTGTCGCCCGGAAGCGACTCGACAATCGGGCTTACCAGCACTTCCAGCAGACCGCCGCCCAGTGCATACACCACCACGGCAATCACCAGCCCCATATAGGGGGATGCAAGCACCTGCGGCAGGATTCCCAGCAGCACCAGCCCAGCCGCACTGAACGCATGTGCCGCCACGGCAGAAGCCCGATAGCCAAAGGTGTCGGCAAACTTTACCGCAATCAGGTCGGCCAGAATCTGTGTGCCAAAATTGATCAGGATCAACCGCCCTACCATCTCAAAGTTCAGCCCATAGCTGGTTTGGAAGATGATAAACAGCAGTGGGGCAAGGTTGTTGATAATTGCCTGTGTGATATATCCCGCATAACAGGCATAACGGGTATGTTGATAGCTTAACCGCATGAAAAATAACTCCTTTTTACAATATCCCCTGCTCTTATTTGGGAAGAAGCTCGGCAATCAGCTCGTTGGAAACCAGAAAGCCTTTCGGCGTCAGGGCAATCCTTCCCGGCTCCCGCTGCAAAAGTCCCGCCGCACGATAGGGACGGCTTTTTTTCTCCATCCATAAAAAGGCCGCTTCCCCCTTCTCCCCAAAGGGCAGCAGCATTTCCCTGGTAATCCCCTCGGTCAGGCGCAGGCGGAGCAGCAGCGCTTCTTCCAGCGTCCCGCCCTCCCCATCGGCAACCGGCGGCGCCCCCTGCAAAAAGCCCGAAAGGTCACGGGGAAAATAAAAGCGCTTTCCCTCTACAAAGGAATGGGCGCCGGGGCCAAGCCCCAGATATTCCTCCCCGTGCCAGTATTTGAGGTTGTGGCGGCTCTCTTTTCCGGGAACAGCAAAATTGCTGATTTCATATTGCTTTAGCCCCGACTGTTCCAGCGCCTCGCATACCGCCAGATACCGGTCGGCGGTTTCATCCTCGTCGGGAAGGTTTAATGCCTCCCGGCGCTCCCAAAACGGCGTCCCCTGCTCTACCTTGAGCAGATAGGCGGAAACGTGCGGAACCCCCAGCTCCCGGCAAAACGCCACCGACGAGAGGGCGCTTTGCATCGTCTGGCCGGGAATGGCCAGCATCAAGTCCAGCGAAAGATTGGAAAATCCCGCTCTGCGGGCAGCCTCCACCGTTTCGGCGGCCTGGCGTGCCGTATGGCGGCGCCCCAAGGCTTGCAGCTCCTGCTCATGGGCAGATTGCAGCCCAATCGACAGCCGGTTGGCTCCGGCGGCGAAAATCTCCCGGAAAAACTCGTCCAGCCGGGTGGACGGGTTGACTTCCACTGTGATTTCCACATCGCAAAGGGCAAAATTTCGTCTGGCCGCCGCAATCAGCCGTGCAAGGCGGGAAGCCCCCAACAAATTGGGCGTGCCGCCGCCAAAATACAGGGTATCCACTTGTGTGGGGACGCCCTCTTTTTGCAGCCTTTCTCCCCATTGTGCAAGGCGGGCTTCCAACGAACGGGTATAGGCTTCTTTCACTTCTTCATCCCCTGGGCGGGAATAAAAATCGCAGTAGGGGCATTTCCCGTCGCAAAACGGGATATGTACATATAACCCCAGCACGGAAAAACCTCCTTTCACAGAAAAAGCCAATGGTCTGCCAGCGGATTGTCATGGCAAAAGCAAGTGGCTCGATGTCACTCAGGGCTTGCGTTGCCTTGGACACTCTCGCTGTTTGTGCAAATCATTGGCTTTTTTATTGGAATTGGTAAGCTGCTTTTATTCGTCCAGCTTCAATACGCTCATAAAGGCTTCCTGCGGCACTTCTACGGTGCCCAGCTGGCGCATCCGCTTTTTGCCCTCTTTCTGCTTCTCCAGCAGCTTCTTCTTTCGGGTGATATCGCCGCCATAGCATTTTGCCAACACGTCTTTGCGCAGCGCACGCACCGTTTCACGGGCAATAATCCTTCCACCAATACAGGCCTGAATCGGCACCTCAAACAGCTGACGGGGGATTTTCTCCGCCAGTTTTTCCGCCATCTTGCGGGCACGCCCATAGGCTTTGTCCGCATGGATAATAAACGACAGCGCATCCACCACCTCGCCGTTGAGCATGATATCCAGCTTGACCAGATTGGACTTCTGATAGCCGATCAGCTCATAGTCAAAAGAGGCATAGCCACGGGTGCGGGACTTCAATGCGTCAAAAAAGTCATAGATGATCTCGTTCAGGGGCAGCTCATAATGGATGTCCACACGGTCGGCGTCCAGATATTTCATATCCTTAAACACGCCCCGGCGCTCCTGACAAAGCTCCATAATATTGCCCACATACTCGCTGGGCGAATAGATATGCGCCTCGGTCATGGGTTCCTCGGCCTTGGCGATCAGGGTGGGGTCGGGATAGTTGGTCGGATTGTCCACCGCTACCATCTCGCCGTCTGTTTTGGTGATGTGATATACCACGCTGGGGGCGGTGGTAATCAAGTCCAGATTGTATTCCCGCTCCAGACGCTCCTGCAAAATCTCCATATGGAGCAGCCCCAAAAAGCCGCAGCGGAAGCCAAAGCCCAGCGCCACCGAGGTTTCCGGCTCAAAGGTAAGGGCAGCGTCGTTGAGCTGCAATTTTTCCAGCGCATCCCGCAAATCGCTGTAATGAGCGCCGTCTGCCGGATAGATACCGCAGAACACCATGGGCTGCACCGCACGATAGCCGGGCAGCGGCTCGGCGGCCGGGCGGTTTGCCAGCGTGACGGTATCGCCCACACGAGCCTCCCGCACATTCTTGATAGAAGCGGCGATATAGCCCACCTCGCCGGCCGAAAGCGCATCTGCCGGTTCGAGAGAGGTGGCCCGCAGATAGCCACACTCCACCACGGTGAACTCGCTCCCCACCGCCATCATGCGGATGGTGTCGCCGGGGCGCACTGTTCCCTCCTTGATGCGGACATACACGATGACCCCTTTGTAGGCGTCATAATAGGAGTCGAAAATCAACGCCTGCAAGGGCGCTTCGGGGTCGCCCTGCGGTGCGGGGATATCCTGCACGATACGCTCCATCACCTGGTCGATATTGATACCCTGCTTGGCAGAGATGCGGGGGGCGTCCTGGGCGGGAATCCCGATCACGTCCTCCACCTCGTCGGCCACCCGTTGCGGGTCGGCGCTGGGCAGGTCGATCTTGTTAATCACCGGCACCAGCTCCAATCCGGCGTCCACCGCCAGATAGGTGTTGGCCAGTGTCTGGGCTTCGATGCCCTGAGAGGCGTCCACCACCAGCACAGCGCCCTCGCAGGCCGCCAGCGAACGGGAAACCTCATAGTTAAAGTCCACATGGCCGGGGGTGTCGATGAGGTTGAAAACATAATCCTCCCCATCCTGCGCCCGATAGACCAAGGTAACGGCGTGGGCTTTGATGGTAATGCCCCGCTCCCGCTCCAAATCCATGTTGTCCAGCAGCTGGTCTTCCATATTCCGCAGGGCAACCGCCTGCGTCTGCTCCAGAATCCGGTCGGCCAGGGTGCTTTTCCCGTGGTCGATGTGGGCAATGATACTGAAATTGCGTATTTTATCCTGTGGCACTGCCAATGCAAATCACCTGTTCTTTCCGGTAAATTCAAATCACAATAATCAGAATCAGTATAGCACAGGTAGGGCAAAAAGGGCAAGAAAAAAGCGTTTTCCCAAACAAAAAACGTCCGAAAACGCAGCTTTCTCCACGTTTTCGGACGCATATGTAGCAGTCGATTCTTTTCTCAGCGATAGGGCAGCACGATCTCCGGGTTGATGCGCTCACCGTTTTCCCAAAGCTCAAAATGCAGGTGGGCGCCATAAGAGTCGCCGGTATTGCCTACGTACCCGATGATCTGCCCTTTCTTTACATACTGCCCAGTAGAAACTGCCACCCGGCTCATATGGGCGTATTGGGTAGCATAGCCGTCGTCATGGCCAATCATCACATGATAGCCCCAGCCAAAGCCCCATTCATCCGCTGTATAGGCGGTCAACACCTGCCCGCTCTGTGCCGCCACAATGGGCTGTCCATAAATCCCGGCGCCGATGATGTCAATGCCCTTGTGGGCACGCCCGCCTTCATACCAGCCGTCGCCTACTTTGGGAAATCCGGGAACCGGCCAGGTATAGCCGGTGGAGGACGGCGGAGAAGTCGGTTCCGGCTCTGGGTCGGGGTCAGGCTCCGGGTCAGGAGTGGGTTCCGGGGTAGGCGTGGGCTTGTTTTTCTCGGCCAGCCATTGCTTCTGGATTTCCGAAAGCTGTTCCAGCAGCTGCTCCTTCTGCTGGTCGGCGTCGCTGATTTCCTGAGAAAGCTGTTCTTCCGTCTTGCCCAGCTCCTCCAGCACCCGTGCGCTCTCCTGCTGCAAAGAGGTGAGTTCCTGGCGCTTTTCTTCCAGCTGCTCCCGCAAAGAGGCGGCTTCGTCCCGGTCGGCTTCCAGCTGGGCTTTCTGTTCAGACATTCCCTGCATCTGCTCCCGGATGGAATCCATCAGCTGGGTATCATGCCGGGTAACAGCCGACATCATCTCAGTTTTCCGCATCAAATCCGGCAGGTTCTCGGCGCTCAACAGGATTTCCAGCGTGCCTGCATTTCCCATCTTATACAGGGCGCAAAGCCGCTCCTTGAGCTGCTCAAAATCCCCGTCCAGCTGGGTCTGTGCGCCGGAGATTTCTTCCTGCTTCTCCTGAATCCCGGCATCCAGCTGTTCCAGCCGTTCGTTGGCGGTGTCGATCTGATCCATCACCACTTCGATCTGTTCTTCCAGGGAATCATAATATTCCTGTTGCTTAGACTGGTCATCTTTTAGCTTTTCCAGCTGCTCGTTCAGCTGCTGGCTTTTTTCTTCCAGCTCTTTTTGCTGTGCCTGCAAATCGTTCTTCTGTTCTTCCAAGTCAGAAAGGACATCGGCAAAAACTGCTGCCCCAATCCCGGTAAGCAGCATACAGACTGATAACAGGCCGGCCATGATTTTTTTGACTGTCTTTTTCTTTCTTTGTGGCTTCAAAGCAAACGGCACCTCCCAGTATACATAATATAGTTTCAGTATACCGGTTCAAATTGGGTTTTTCAATAGAATTTACCAGATATTTCCTCACATTCTTCAAAAAAAGCCCATATGAGGAAATTTCCTCATACAGGCTTTTGATTACCGATACCGGTTTCGATAGTTATCCCGATAATAGCGGTCGCTGAGCAGGCGGCCCTTCTTCTTGCGGCGAGAGCCGCTTCTCTGATAGCGCTTGCGGCCTCCTCCGCTGCGGGGGCCATAGCGGTTGCTGAGCAGCACCAGCAATACGACCACAATGCCCAATCCAATACATACCCAGGCCAGAATCCCGATGAGGTTGACCCGGCTGGTGTCGGTAGAAGACACGGTTACCGAAATATCGCTTTTATACTCCGAGCTGACCGGGCTGCTCACGGTCCCGCCAACAGGGGTGGGAGAAGGCGAAGCAGAAGGGGTTGCAGTCGGGGTTGCGGTAGGGGTTGGCGTGGGGGTTGGCGAAGGCTTGGAAGTTGTCTGTGAGATAGGCCTCTCTGTTGGTTTTAAAGTTGGAGCAGGCGTTTTTTGAGGCTGTGGGGTAGGTGTTTCCTTTGGTTTTGGAGCAGGCGTTTTTTCGGGCTTCGGAGTAGGTGTTTTGTCTGGCTTGGGAGTAGGTGTTTCTTGTGGATCTGGAGTAGGCGTTTCCTGTGGTTCAGGATCTGGCGTTTCCTCCGGGTCGGGGGTAGGCTCCTCTACCTGCGTTTCGGTTCTGGTCTCCCTTTCCGGCAAAGGCTCTGCCCATACAGGGCTGCACAGCATCGTAATCAACATGATGCCCAGCAGTATTCCCACAATCCGTTTCCACGTTTTCAAATCCGGCACCTCCATTGTTTTTTGGCAAATCTATCTGATGCCGGAATCATTCCGGCGCATACTCATCCAGTATGAAATCATTATAGCAGATTTTCGACAAAAAACAACTCTCCTCCCCCTGTAAAAGCCTCATTTCACAAATTGTTTATAACCTCCCGGCAGCACTTGCGGCAACATCGCCGCCGGTTATCATGCCGATTTCCCGCCAGTTATTACAAATTGTAATTTTTCTTCAACATATTCCACCAAGTTATCAACAAGCGTAATATCCAAATCCCCTTCTACTCCCAGTATATCGATATGCAGCAGCGTCCTTCCGCCAATGGCGGTCTGCATGCTCACAGCCGGTGTATAATCTCCCAGCCCCATCTGGCGGCATCGGACATCCACCACCGCCATACAGAAAAACAACACTAATAAACTGATGGTGAGCGCAAACGGTATCCAGAACCAGGATTTTTCCCGGCTCGATTTTTTGATCCGTGGTTTCCCTTTCATCCTGTAATCCTTTCTTAGTTCCAGACAAGGTTCCATTCCTTGCCGCAATCTTTTCAAAAATCTGTACTTTAGTATGGCCTTTCGGCAAATCCTTATTCCCTTTCGTATAGGTTTTTCCGTTTGCTCCGGTTGCTTTTTCCGCTTATCCCTGCGATTCCATAATTTTTTGCAATGTTTTTACCAGCACTTCTCCAAACAGCCTGCCTGTATAGGCTGCTTCTTCCACGGTGTTGACTTCGGTGCCACATTCCACCAGCAGCGAGCCGGTGGTGAGATTTTCATTATAAACCCGGTTGCAGAAGTTCAGCGGCCGGGCAAGGCCGGGATACAAATCAGAGGCGGTTTGTTGCAGCTGGAGCGCAAGCCCCAGATTTTTCCGCCAGTTGGGGAATCCCAGCGTGCCGTCGTCGTCGCAGCCGGTCAGGATCATAAACTGCGCCGCCTTTTTCCCGTTTACGGTGGCGGTGGGTTTGATTCGTTCCCCATCATTTCCCCCAATCGCATCCCGGTGGATATCCAGTGTGATTTGAATAGAAGGATATTTTTTTAAATTTTTCTTCATGGTTTCGGCTGAACGGGTATATCCGCCGGTATACGCCGGGTAATCATGAATCGTGGTGTCGTGGATAACCCCGAATCCCGCCGCTTTCAGCTGGGCTTCAATGGCGTTGCCCACCATCACCACCGACTGGTTCCCATCCTGACTGCGGGTTTCGGTCCCCTCATAGAACCACGGACTTTCTGAGGGAAGATAGCTCTCGGTCGTGTGGGTATGGTAAATCAGCACCATCGGGGTCCCGTCCGCTTTGATCTTCAGGTCGGGAAGGGTTTGCAGCTCCTTTTTAAAATCCAGATTTTGCTTGGTGCTGTTGCGGATAAACAGATTCCCCACCTGTGTTCCGCCGCCCATCTGCGTTTCGGTAATCGGATAGGCTTTGGCGCCCGGCTTGGGCGTTGGTACAGGTGTTGGTTTTGGGGTGGGTGTGGGCTTTGGCGTAGCAGACGGGGTTGGGCTGGCTTCCGGTTCCGGCTGTGTTTGCGCCAGATTTCCCGAACCGTCCGGCTCGATCACGCTTTCTTTTACCGTCAGCTCCTGACGATACACTTCCTGTGCCGCCTTTGGCAAAAAAAGGTCGGCGGTTGCCAGCGCCGCCCGTTCCCCATTGAACCACGGCAAAATCCGAACAGTAAAGCACCCGGCGGCTACCAGCGCCACCGCTGCCGAAATCACTCTCGTCCCCCACCGGGCTTTTCGTGCCATTGCCATTTCCCCTTTTCCTGCCAGATTTGCAGCAGGAACTCACCATTCCTGCCGGATACTTCTCTTTTTATGGATATGTTGGGGGGCAGCCCGGTAGAACCAAAAAAATAAAATGCTGGCATCTACAAAAAATGTTGGCATCTACAAAAGATGCCGCATCTACAAAAAGATGCCGGCATCCACAAAAGATACCGGCATCAAAAAACGCTGAATTGTAAAGCGTATTCTTTATTTTCTCTGGTCGATGGCTATGTAGGGGCGTTCCTCCTGCACCGAGCCATAGGCAGGACGGATGATCTTTCCGGCGTTGGTCAGCTCCTCGATACGGTGGGCGCTCCAGCCGGAAATACGGGCGATTGCAAAAATGGGGGTATACAGTTCCAGCGGTAAATCCAGCATACTGTAAATAAAGCCGCTGAAGAAGTCCACGTTGGGGCTGACGCCCTTGTAGATCTTTCTTTCCTGTGCGATAATCTGAGGCGCCAGACGGGCCACGGACGAATACAGCTCATATTCTTCCAGACGTCCTTTTTCCTCCGAAAGGCTCTTTACAAATGCCTCCATCACCTTGGCACGGGGGTCGGAGAGAGAATACACCGCATGGCCCATACCATAGATCAGGCCGGCATTATCAAACGCCTGTTTATGCAGAAGGCGGCGAAGATAAGACGAAACCTCCTCCTCGTCCTTCCAGTCTTTTACTACCTGTTTCATATCCTCAAACATCTGCACCACTTTGATGTTGGCGCCGCCGTGCTTGGGTCCCTTCAGCGAGCCAAGAGCGGCTGCGATGGCAGAATATGTATCCGTACCGGAAGAAGACACCACATGGGTGGTAAACGTGGAGTTGTTACCGCCGCCATGCTCGGCGTGCAGAATCAGGGCGATATCCAGCACCTTGGCTTCCAGCTGGGTATACTGGCAGTCTGCCCGCAGGATGTGCAGGATGTTTTCTGCCGTAGACAGGTTTGCCATCGGGGGATGAATGAACAGGCTCTGTCCGTCGTGATAATGGCGGTAGGCCTGATAGCCATAAACCGAAAGCAGCGGGAACAGGGCAATCAGCTGCATGCACTGGCGCAGCACATTGGGAATGGAGATATTGCTGGCAAAATCGTCATAAGAATACAGCGTCAACACGCTTCTGGCCAACGTGTTCATCATGTCACGGCTGGGAGCCTTCATGATGATATCCCGCACAAAGCTGGTAGGCAGGCTGCGGTAGTGTGCCAACAGCTGGCTGAACTCTGCCAGCTGCTCCCGTGTGGGAAGCTCGCCAAACAGCAGCAGATAGGTGGTTTCTTCAAAGCCAAAGCGGCGCTCTTTTACACAGTTGCGAATCAGATCTTCTACATTTATGCCACGATAAAAAAGCTGGCCCTCACAGGGGACGTCTTTTCCATCCACTTTTTTGGTAGCCCGGATTTCAGAGATCTCGGTCAAACCAGCCATCACGCCCTTGCCGTTGAGGTCACGCAAGCCACGCTTTACATCATATTTGGTATACAACTCCGGGTCAATTTTCCCGTTTTTTTGGCACAACTCCGCCAGACGCTCGATCTCGGGAGTAATCTCGGAATACACATTTGCCATTGTTTTCCCATCCTTTCATGTTAAATTATTGGGCCTGATTCGGTCACTCATTCCTGACCCGGCAATTCCGTTTCAGCAGCCCTTCGTGTCCTTTTTCATCAGTCACTAATATTTTACTAGTATAGCACACATTTCCATTCAATCACATGTATTTTTTGTAAATTTATCTACCAAAAATGCAATTTTTTGCAATTCAATCCTCTTTTTCTTGCAAAAAACACCTCTCTATGCTTCCGCCTTGTATTTTTTCTTCTGGTATGATACAATAGTTATAGTTTATAAACGAAGTGTATATTCCGTTTTTCAGGTGGGAGTTTCCCACTCGCAGCGCCAAAAAGGAGTTTTTTCAGATTTTGCAAGAGAAAGGAGATGCCGATTTTATGGCTGAAGAATTTATCGGCTCCCGAAGGAAAAGCAGCAAACCCCGGAATATCAAATATAACAATCAAAAACTGGTGCTCTCTTTGTTCCGTTATGCAGATAAACTTTCTGTGAGTGAAATTTCAGAGCGGGTGGGTTTGAGCAAGACCACCATTACCAAAATCACCAGTGAACTGGTGCAGAAAAAGCTGATTCTCTCGGCAGGAAAAGGGGAGTCCACCGACGAAGGCGGAAAAAAGCCGGAACTATTTGTATTCAACCCCACCTATCAATATATTATTCTGGTCAACCTGCCGTTTGACGAGGTGCGGGTCCATATCATGGACTTGAAATCACAGGTGGTTTTTGACTACTCCAAGAAAATTTCCATTCTCGAAACCGACTATGCCGCCTGTATCGAGTCTGCCTCCCACGGGATTGTAGAGGCCATGGAACAGTTTGGCATTACCGGAGAGCAGGTTTGCGGTATCATGGTATACGGCGACGGCATCATCGATTCCTCCCATGGAATCATCCGCTATTCCGTCCACCACCGTTGGCCACGCAATCTGCCGGTTCTCGAAGATTTCGCCCGCAACCTGCCTTTTGAAGCTCCGCTGTATATCGAAAACGGCAGCTCGCTTTGCGGCTACGCCGACCTTCTCGACCCCGTCAACCAGCCCCTGCGCTCCCTGATTCACCTTTCAGTTGACAACCACACCGGCGGCTGCGTGATCAAAAACCACGAGCTGCAAAACGGCACCCACGGCTTTATGAGCGAATTTGGCCACACCATCATCGACCCTCATTCTTCCCTCTCCTGCATTTGTGGGGCAAAGGGCTGTTTTGAGGTGCTGGTTTCCCCGCCCGTCGTGCTGCGCCGCACCGCCGAACTGGCCGGCCAATTCCCGGACTCCTCCATCCCGACCGCCGCAGCTTCGGGCGAACTCACCATGCAGGCCCTGTTTGAGGCCGCCAACCAGGGCGAGACGTGCGCCTGCCAGAGCCTCGACCAGGTCATCAACTGGTTTACCGTGCTGATTCGCTCCATGGTCATTTTCCACGACCCGCAAAAGATCATCATCCAGGGTATCTATCAACAGGCAGGCGCTTATTTCCTCGAAAACCTTCGCAGTGCCGTGGTTTCCACCCCGTTCTTCCGCACCGGCGCCGACCTGCTCATCGACTATGCCCCCTTCCAGACCGATGAAGCCCTGCTGATGGGCGGCGCCTATTATGTGTGCCGCAAGTTCTTAGACAACAACCAGCTTTATGACTGACAGCTATTCTATAGCCCCTAAATAGAACTATGATAGAAACTCCCCTCCAATGCAGTTTTTCCTGCATCAGAGGGGAGTTTCTCTATTCTTTGGGGTTCAGGATGATCCGTTCATAAACGGCAAGCGTTTACAGTCAAGCATTGACGATCAAGCATTGACAATCAACAGGATGTAACGGACAATAAACAGGGCGGAGATCACATACATAACCGGATGAACCTCCTTGAACTTGCCACGGCACATCTTGATAATGGTGTAGCTGATGCAGCCAAAGGCAATGCCCTCGGAGATGCTGTATGCAAACGGCATCATGGCGATGGTCAGGAATGCGGGGATGGCGATCTCCATATCATTCCAATCCACATCACGCACGCCGCCCATCATCATCACGCCTACCAGCACCAGAACGGGAGAGGTAGCTTCGCTGGGGATGAAGCCCAGGAACGGGGAAAGGAAAATAGCAATGACAAAGCAAACAGCGGTGGTCACGCTGGTGAGGCCGGTGCGGCCGCCGGCAGAAATACCTGCGCTGGACTCTACAAAGGTGGTAACGGTGGAAGTACCCATCACAGCGCCGGTAGAGGTAGCGATTGCATCAGCCAGCAGGGCACGGCTGGCGTTGGGCAGCTTGCCCTCTTTGGTGAGGAAGCCGGCTTTTCCGGCGGTGCCATACAGGGTACCAACAGTGTCGAACATATCCACCATGGTGAGGGAGATCAAAACAGAGATCAGGGAGAAGATGGCAACGCCAACGCCCTGATTGACATCAATCAGCTCGCCAAAGCCGTTGAAGAACTGGCCGAAGGTGGGAGCCAGAGAGGGGAAGCTTTCAAGCTGGACGGACTCAGGCAGACCCATGGGCAGCTGCATGGCATACTGCATCACAGCAGCAATGGCAGAAGTAGCCAGGATGCTGATAAACAGGCCGCCATTTACATTCCATACCACCAGCACGATGGTGATAATCAGGCCGATAATGGCCAGCAGCACACGGGGATTGCTGAAATCGCCCAGACCCACCAGGGTGCTCTCGTTGGCAACCACCAGGTTGGCGTTTTTCAGGGCGACGATTGCAATAAACAGGCCGATGCCGCCGCTGATTGCCTTTTTGATCGGCATGGGGATGGCATTGACAATGCCCTCACGGGCGCCGGTAGCGGTGAGCAGGATGAACAGAACGCCGGAGATGAACACCGCAGCCAGACCAGCCTGCCAGCTGTATCCATACTGTCCACAGATGGTAAAGGCAAAGAAGGCGTTCAGGCCCATTCCGGGAGCCTGCGCCAGCGGGTAGTTGGACAGAAGGCCGATGAGCAGGGTGCCGATAGCAGCCGAGATACAGGTTGCCAGCATCACAGCGCCTGCGTCCATTTTGGCAGCGCCCAGAATATCCGGGTTGACAAAGATGATGTACGCCATGGTGAAGAAGGTAGTCAGGCCGGCCACCACTTCGGTGCGCACGTTGGTGTGATTTCCCTTGAGGTCAAAAAAGTCGCCCTTGGGATGAATCACGGTTTTGAGTTTGGATGCCATATCAATAACCAATCCTTTCCAGCGCCGATAAAAAGGCGCTCTTAAAATTCCCGTCCGCCTCCCCAGCGGGAAAAACGAACATCCCGGCAAGGTTTCCGCCTGAGCGGCCCCTGCCGGGTTCTCCTATGTGTATCAGTATACGGGGAACTGCAAAATTCGGCAATATGTGATTTTCACAATTTTTATTTGCATCTCTTTTACAGATTATTCACAAAACCGACAAATTTACTGTGCGTCTCTCCCTTATCTTCCCTGCTTATGCAGATTTATCTGTATCATACAGCCAATCAACCCTTGTATCTACAAAGATTCCGTATTGAAAGTAAATCGATAAATGGTTTCTGTATTTTTAAGAGATTACAATACTGTATCCAAAATGTTACCTATATTTTATTTACATTTTTTAAAAAAATGATATAATTAAGTCAAGAATTAATCATTCTGCATGATATGCGACCTCACATGAAAAAGGAGGAGAGTCGGATGAAAAAACGGATGAAGAAAAGTTTTCTTGCAGCAATTTTGGCAATATCTGTGATGACCCTGTCGGCCTGCACGCAGGCGCCGTCCCAGTCGGGTTCTCCGGCCTTCCCCGATGCCCCGTGGGGAAGCAGCATTGATTCGGTGCTGGAAAGCCTTGACACCAGCCGGGATGCTCTGGGCGAAAACCTGCGGGTCAGCGACGAAAAAACAGGGGACGCCATCGCACTTATCGAAAAAGCCGAGGTGTTCGGGGTGGAATCTGCGGGAACCATCCTGTATTTTGGGCCAAGCAAAGACGGAAAAGGCTCGTTTTTCCGGGCGGATATCTTTTATCCGGCAGACGCCGACATGAAAAAAGTTGCGGGAGCCATGGAAAAAGCCTTTGGGAAGCCCTGTGAAAGCGTGACCGTTTATTTCCAAGACGGGGAACCCCGCACCATGACCTCCAGCGAAACGAGAAAGCACTGGCAGGGCGGCCTGCTGCAGGATGAGCTGAGCAAGGAGCAAAAAAACTCCCTGCGGGAAAGGATCGCCAACACCGGCCCGGATATTGGGGAAAAAATGAACGACGACCAGTGGGAAACCTATCTCAAAAACCCATCAGTTACCGCCAGCTGGTATACGGATTATGAAAGCACGCTGGCAGGGGCCATGACCGAAAATGATCAGATTGAGAGTTATCAGAACGCCGTGATTCTCGATGCTACAATCCTGCTAACGGCAAACTATGATTCCTGAGTATAAGCAGTCAGTCAGCGCTGCTTTTCTTTCCTCCGAAAAACAGACAGCCTCCGGTTTTTCCGGAGGCTGTCTGTTTTATTCTTCGTTCTGATTTTCTCCCCGCTCGCTGGGCAGCTTATAGTCGGCCAGCTCCGGGAAGGAATCTTCATAGAGGAAGTGGTTGAGATACAGGGTGTTTTCCTCAATATCGGGAATCAACACGCTATATGGAGCGCCAATATGCGCCGGATGCAGTGTTTCGCCATAATGCAGCTCGTCATGAGGCACCTGAACCGATTCAATGGGATAGCTCATATAGGTCAGAGCGTCCTTGGCCAGCGTCAGCATCTCGTCGGGGCTGATATTACTCACCAGATACGGCACGATTTCATTGGCCAGTGTCAGAATCTTTCCGGCGTCCACGTTTTTAAACTCTGCAACCAGCGTATCCATCACATACTGCTGGCGGCGGATACGTCCATAGTCGTTGTAGAACACTTCGCCGGTGGTCTTATCGGTAAACTTATAGTCACGGATTCGGGAGAAGTAGCGAGCCTGCTTGCCGCTCAGGTGGTTTACACCCTCCACAGCGCCGGTTTCGCCGGATTCCTTATTGATAATCGCAGCCTCGTCGGCGCTCAGCTCCAGCGTGATGCCGCCCAGAGCGTCGATGATTTTGGGGAACGCCGAAAAATCGATGATGATATAGCGGTCGATATCCACGCTGAAATTCTTCTCGATGGTCTTTACCTGCAAGGGGGCGCCGCCCAGGAAATAACCGGTGTTCAGCTTGTACATGTTATAGCCGGGAATCGAAACATAGGTATCCCGCATAAACGAAGTCATTTTCAGTTTCTGATGGCGGCGGTCGAGTGAAACCATCAGCAGCGAGTCGCTGCGGCCGGGGTCGTTGGGCATATAGTCATCCACGCCCAGCAGCAGGATATTGGTGACCATATCGTCATGATACAGGCCGTCGATCTTTTCTGCTTTGCCTTCTTCGGGTTTCTGGTCGGTTACGCTGGCAATGGGCTTTTTAGAAACCGTTGTATCCGGGTCTGGCTCATCCTCCACATACTGATATCTCGACAGCAGGGAATTGGCATAAAGCGCCGCAGAACCCGTCAGGATCAGCAGCACGCTGAACACAGACAAACAGATACTCAGCACCAGCATCTTTTTGGAACGGGGTTTTTTGGAATGAGAATAAATATCCACGCTTTCATTCTCCGACTGGTTCTTCTCCGACACCTCGTTCAAATCGGGGGTTCCTTTTAAATCAGGCGTTCCTTTTAAGTCAGGCGTTCCTTTCAAAGAATTCATCTCCTTAACCGGCCATTCCCGGCCATCATCAGATTTGAAAAACGGGCAAAAAACAGAATCCGGTGTGGCCGGATTCTGCATTATTCCTTATTATATCTGGATTTGTACAAAATATAATTCCAGTATAGAATTAATCAAGCTGATTTTTGGAGAATTATGCAGATTTATCTGTTTCTCCCAGATTTTCCTCAATCCGGAAGCGGGGACGTGCCTTGACCTCGCTGTAAATCTTTCCGATATAGGTTCCCACCACGCCCAGACAGAGCATTTCCAGCCCGCCCAGCAGCCAGATAGAGGATACAATCGCTGTCCAGCCCGCCACTGCGTTGTGGGTAAAATAGGAGATCAGCGCATAGATCAGCCCCAGCACGCTGAGAACTGAAATCAGCATCCCCAGATTGGAGATCATTTTGAGCGGCTTCACGCTGAAAGAGGTCACGCCGTCCATGGCAAACGAGAGCATCTTTTTCAGCGGGTACTTGGACTCCCCGGCAAAACGCTCGTGGCGGTCATAGTACACATAGTCGCTGCGATAGCCGATGAGCGGCACAATGCCCCGCAAAAACAGGTTGACCTCCCGGTATTCCGAAAGCCCTTCCAGCGCCCGGCGGCTCATCAGGCGGTAGTCGGCATGGTTGAACACGATGTCGGCGCCCAGGAACTTCATGAACTTATAAAAGCCCTCGGCGGTGCAGCGCTTAAAGGCTGTGTCGGTATCCCGCTTGTTGCGAACCCCATACACCACGTCGCAGCCTTCCAGAAACTTTGCCACAAACTGGTCGATAGCGTCCACATCGTCCTGCAAATCAGCGTCCATACTGATTGCACAATCACAGTCTTTCATCGCCGTCATCAACCCGGCCAGCAGGGCGTTTTGATGCCCCCGGTTGTGCGCCAGCTTGACGCCCCGCACCATGGGGTCGGCTTCATGGTAGGCTCGAATCAGCTCCCAGGTTTTGTCACGGCTGCCGTCGTCTACATAGAGGATGCGGCTTTGTTCATCTGCCATGCCGGCCTGCACCATCCCCCGCAGCTTTTCGGTGAGGCGGCGGTTGGTTTCGGGTAGGACTTTTTCCTCGTTATAACAGGGGATTACCAGATATACAATTGGCATTGCTACCATTCCTTTCTCAGTCATCCGAATGTGGTTCTTGCTCGTATCCTTCCGTTTCAGGCCCATCCGCTCCCTGATGCAGGGGCTGCGGCAAGGAGAAATGAATTCCCGCCTTTTCACCCATTTCCCGCACCGGCGCCGCTTTCAGTGCCGGACGGCGGCAGGGCTTTGGCGTGCGGCGGCGTTTCCAGCGGCAAACCAGCAGATAGACCACCAGCAAACCCACACTCACCGCTGTTGCGGCCATTCCCAGCATCAGTCCGGGCGTACGGTAGGTAAAGCGAATCTCGGCAGTACCCGCCGGGACTTTTACCGCCATAAAGCCCACATTGACTTTTTCTACCGGCACTTCCTGCCCGTTAACGGTGGCGCTCCAGCCTTCTTCATAAGGCACACTGAAAAACACCAGCCGGTCGTTTTCCCCTTCTGACACCGCTGAAAATCCTTCGTTGTCATAGGAGAACGAGGTGCAGGCGGTTTCTTTTCGATCCAGACAATCCTGCAAATAGGCTTCCTCTGTATACGAAAGGGTATTCACGCTCTCTATGGGGGTCAGGCAGTCGGAATAGCGCTCCATCTGCTCCTCGTCCAGCACCATGGCCTTGAGCAGCAGCAGCTCCCGCTGGCCTTCGGTGGTTGCGTCATACTGCTCCCGGCTGACACACTGGTCATAACAGAACCCCATGGGGATATAATATTGATTTTGCCATACGTCATATCCATTTTGAGTGCCATAGAACGTCCAGCCGGGCATCTGGGGGTCATCCCGCAGAGTGCCGCCAAAATACTCGGAGTCGTGGGTGTCGTCAAACAGCCATTTGCACGAAACCAGCCCACGCAATCCATAATGGCTCACTTCGGGGCGGGAGCCCACGTCACGGGTCACGCCGATACTCGGATAAAACTCCATAATCGAGCCGGGGACAATGCTATGAAACGCCTGTATGTTGGGAATCTGCCAGAACATTCCGGCGTTATCCAGAGAATCATAAAAATCGGAGCGGCAGTTTTCCAGCCCACCGGGCACCTCCACGTCCTTCCCGCCGTTGAGGCAATAAGGCATGAGGAACACATGGGAATTTTCGCTCTGTGTTTTTCCCAGCGCCAATACAAAGATGGAATACAGCACGCTCACCCCCGCCAGGCAAGCGGCAATGCTGCGCCGGAACAACCGGGGATTGCGGCGATAGAACCGGAACACCACCGAGAGGATGGCAAGGCACAAAAGGGCAATGGCCACATACGCCCAAAAGCGGCTGGGATATTCCTCCAGCCCATACTGGGTAACGGTTTTTTCGTCCTGCGTTTCGGTGTGAGGCATCAGGCCAATCGGCAGGGCAATCGCCAGCACAATTGCCGTGTTCCACTTGATGGCACGTTTCCAGTCTACCCGGCTGCTTTCCAGCGAAAGCAGGGTGGCCAGTGTGGTCATCAGCGTAATCATATAGAACCAGCGGGCATAATACGAGGAATTGAACAGCTGGAAAGCAGAGTTGAGGATGGGCACCATGGCCATCAGGAAACAGATTCCCAAAATCCTCTTTACCCAGTGGCGGCGGTGCAGCTGAAGCCATGCAATCACGCCGGTCATGCCAAGCAGCGGCAGCCATGCCCCCAGCGAAGCCCATTTTGAGCCGGAGTCCGGGGTAAAATTGGGGCGTGCCGGGATATCGGGCGGGAAGAAGAAGCTCTGCAAAATATGTAGATACCGCTGGTTGCGGTCATATAGCAGGGCGTTCCAGCCGTCGGGCGGGTTATCCACACGGGGATTTTGCAGCACCGTCAGTACCGAGGGCACCAGCAGCACACAGGCCATGCCCACGCCCAGCACCGCTTCCAGCGCCAGCAGAAAAAAGTCCTTGAGGCTGATTTCCCAGCTTCCGGCAAACATCCTCACAAACCAGTAGAGCAGGCAGAAAACCACCTGTCCCACAAAGAAATAGTAATTGACGAAGCAGCAGGCAAACACCGCCAGCGCAAACACGCCCCGGCGGCGGTTCTCCATATATTCATCCAGAGCGGCCAGCATCAGCGGGAACACCACGATTGCCTCGTGGAAATGGTTAAAAAAGACATTATAAACCGAAAAACCGGAAAAGGCATAGAGGATGCCGCCTACTACCGCCCAGCTTTCCCGGCGCACATAGCGGCGCAGGTAGATAAAGGCGGTGAGCGAAGCGCAGCCAAATTTCAGCACCAGCAGGGGCGCCATAAGATATGGCACGGCCTCGCTGGGGAACGGCAGCGTTAGCCAGAAAAAGGGGCTTCCCAGCAGATAAAACGAATAGGAGCCGATAAAATTGGCACCCAAGTCAGTTGTCCAGCTCCAGCCGATATTGCCGGAGCGAATCGCATCGTGGCACATCTGATAGAACGGCACCTGTTGGACGTTAAAGTCGCCATAATAGAGGAAGTACCCGTTATCCACGATTACAAAAGGTAAGAACACCAAAAAAGAAAGCCCAATGGCATAAAAAAAGGCTTTGAGATAGCAGTTAGAGCGCCAGCCCAAAAGCCGGCGTTCCATCTGTTTTTGCAGAGTTTCCAAAAAAAATTCCTCCCGTCACCGGATTCATACGCCTATTATATCATACCGTGACCGGAATGTCATAAGATTCCTGTAAACTTCCCGAAAACTGTTTGCGGGGGGAATTTGGAGCAATAACCTCACAAGGCTTTTCGTGGGGGATTGCAAAGGGACCAAGGCGGTCCCTTTGCCCAGTCTTTGCCTACTTTCTTCTGGCAAGAAAGTAGGGGCCCGCTGCGGCCTGAGCAGCAAACCATCCTTTTGATAGGGTTTGGATAAGAAAGAATTGGGATAAAAGGCTTTTTAAACTAGGGGCTATCTGAAAAGTCGAAATTATTATCTTTTCCTACGGACATCATTTCATGATGTCGTGCAACGGCAGCTACTGCGTTAAAAATACTCAGAATCCATAAAAGATTCCTGCGTTTTTTGCCTTGTATCTGCCTGTTGCTTGCGGAAAATTCGTCAATTTCTTAGTTTTCAGAAACGCCCTAAAAAATTTTCCCAAATCCCTTTTCTCCCAAAAACAATCACATCGTATACCATTTACGCCGCATTTCTTCTTCCCAGCGCTTCTGGTCCTGTGCGTCCTGCCCCTTCTTGTAGTAATAGTCCCGGTCCTTTTGCCATGCGTCCAGCTTCTCCTGATATTCCCGGAATTCCCGCTCCTGCTGCTCGAGATATTTGTCTTTATAATAGTCCAGCTGATCCTGATAGTCCGAAACCTGTTCCCGGTATTTTTCATAATCCGCCTGATCCATTTCCATCAGCAGATCCATCTGGTCCAGCATCCGGTCCTGCTCCGCTGTATACCGGCTGTAGGCCGCATTATAAAGCTCCGGCACCTGCTGGTTCAGCTGCGTCAGATACTGGTTGTATGCCTGGCTCCCCGCTGTGGCGGCATAGCTGCTGCCATATCCTCCCGTCAGGGCGGCCGACTGCCCCATCACGTCCCGCATCGCCTGATTGCCCAGCTGCATATACTGCGCTTTATATTGCTGATACATGGGGTCAGACGCCAAATCATACGAAAATTCCTTCTGGTTCAGAATCTGATCTACCAACTGCGAAATCTGCTCCGTATACTGGGAGTTGTATTCCCCCGGCCTCTGGGATTCCAGCTTCTTGAGCTGGTTTTCCAGCGCTGTCAGGCTTCCCGAAGGCTTATACGTCGGTTTTCCCGATTCATAAGCGGGCGGCTTGCTCTGCTTGGCGCCTGACTGGCTTCCCTTTGAGGAAGAAGAACCCGAAGAACCTCCGGTTGGAATTACCAACGTGTCGCCGGTATAAATCCAGTGCGGGTCTTTGATCTGCTTGTTTGCCTTCACAATTGAGTCGATGGAAACCCCATATTTTCTCGATAAATCCCACAGGGTGTCCCCCCATTGTACCTTATGCGTGGTGGCCATCTCCCACCCCTCCTTTATACAAAAAGAAATATTGTTTGCGTTTTTGCCTTATTGTATATATTCTCTGGTTCCTGCTTTCAGCCCACCCCGTATCCAGGCCGGCATCTGGGGGATGTCATGGCTAATGGTAACATCCAGCCAGCTTTGATACCAGCTGTCCAGTTCGCTTTGCTGCTGCGGGGTCAGCCGGTCATACCAGGGCTTTCCACGGTTGACCACCGGGAAACATTCAATTGCCCGCATTTCCCGAAGCTGTTCCAGCTCGCCAGCTTCCTGCTGCTGCAAAAGCCGGGATTCATCCAATACCACCGCCCCGTTTTCAAACCGGCAGCACCGGATTTCTTCCGGGGTCATATCCCCCAAAAAATCATCCGGCACCTCTATCCCATCCACAAACCCGCCGGTCTGGGCATAACCGGTAATATATCCGTCTGTTACCTGTATCTGCATGTTGGCTGCCTCCTTATACAATTCCCCAGATTTCTGTAACCGTGATTTTGTTCAGGCTGGTACTGCCCAGAGCGTTACTGTTACACGCCACAAACGTCCATTTCTCGCCGCTGAATGTTGCCGCAAAATGATAAAAAACAACCGAGGGGGTGTCGGAAGAATAGCTGTTTCCGCCTCTCACATACTGTGCCTGCTTTGCCGCCAAAATGGTAGTGCCCTGTCCCTGCATGGAAATCTTGAATATGCTGTACTGGTCGCTGCCAGGTACCGTGATCGTGCCGCTGCTCCAGGAGCCGCTCCATAATTTCTGCATGGTATTCCCTTTGTGCAGCGCTTCAAAATTCTGGGCTTCTGATTCAGAAGAAGGGACGCTGACATAAATACTGTTATGCCCCTTCCCGGTCACTTCGTCGATCCCGGCGCTGATATAGGTTTTCCCGGTATGATGCCCTGCCAGTGTTTCGCCGCTGTCATCTGTACGGAGTGCTCCGATCCAGAGGTTAGCGCCATTATAAACCAACGCATAAAACGCCCCATTGGCGTCCATCATCTGGATTCCCTTGCGGAACCTCGCTTCCCAGTTGGTGTCCAAGAGGTCGTCATATTCCGCCGCTTTTCCAAAGGCGATTCCGTTTCCTCCCGCCCGAAAGTCCATGATAAACCGGGTGGAGTTCACCGTCAGGTCTTTCGTGACCTCTCCAAAGGTGTCGGCGGCCTGCGCCTGTACCGTCAGGGTCAAATCCGGGTTGGCGGGAAAAATCACCGCTTTGCCGTTTTCTGCCGGCGAAAGCCCCGACCAGCTTCCCTCCTCGGCCTGGGTGCGGTATCCGCCGGTGATGGCGTTTTTGCCGCCCAGGTCATGCCCCGAAAACTGGAGCGTGAGCGAGAGATACGCCCCGTCGTCCTGTTCCTCTCCCTGTTCGTTGCACCGGAACGCCTTTGCCAAAGAAAGCACCGGCGGAGCGTATTCCTCCACAGAGATGCTGGCGGTTTTGGTGGCGGTGCGCCCCCGGCTGTCGGTAATTTTGGCTGTGAACGAGATACTGCCCGCTTTATTCAAAAAGCCGGTGGTCAGGCTGGACGACGTCCCGGAATATCCCCCGCCCGATATCGAATAGCTCTTGATGGTGCTGCCATAAGCGCCCGCCGCCCCGGTAATTTTGGCCGTCACCTTGCTTTTGGTCTGGACATAAATCTCCCACCCCGCCGGAACCTGCCCGTTTATCGGGGTAAAGCTAATCCCGGTCATGGTAGGCACCACCGACGACGGCACTTTCAGCGTGATGTTTTTGCTGGACGAGCCAATTTTGGTGCTGCCGTTATAGGTGTCCACCCGAATGGTAGCGGTGCCGCTCGTGCTGTTGGGAACCTGCCCGCAGTCCTCCATCGGCGGCGTAAAGGTCAGGCTGGTTCCCACATTGCTGCCCAGCAGCCGGTCTTTCACGCTTCCAAAGGAATAATAAACCTTGTGGGTAAAGCCCGATACCTCCCGGCTGATGGAAACCGTGATCGGGCTGCCGATGGTGCTGCCCGAAACCCCGTTCACCTTGGACGCACGGGGAATGGTTTTCAGCGTCACATTGCCCGTAACGGTGAGGTCGTCCAGCTTGGTGGTCAGTCCCTGCGAGTCAAAAAAGCCCTTGAGCGCAATGGTTTTGGTGCCGTCGCTGTTGTGCGTAACCGTTTTGCTCACCGTAGAGCCGATTTTCACCCAGCTGGTGCTGATACGAAAGCTCCCGGTATAGGTCATCACATTGGCGCCGTCCAGCTGGATATAGGAATTACAGTGGGTGTTCCAGCTGGGGCCATAGCTGTCACGGTGGACATACAGCGTCATGGTGACGGTGCTCTGGTTTTTGCTCACATTCTGGGACACCGAATAGACAATTTTAATGGCAGAGCCGTTGCTGTAATTTTTTACAAGTTCCGGCATACAAAGCCCCCTTCCCCGGTCATCGCCGCTGCAAAGCCGCAGGCGGCGCCGGCTTTCTCCATTTCATTCCCAGATTGCCGCTGCCACGGGGAATCCAGTCAAAATACCCGCTTGCGTCGTTGCCCACCGTAAAGCGGTCAAGGATTTCGCCGCTGGTGATATACAGCTTGTTGTTCGAGAGGTAGGCGATTTCCACGCCGTTTTGCAAAAACGAAAGCCGTTCTTCTCCCAGCACCGCCTGAAACGGGCTGCCCTGCTTTCCCAGGGTGATGCCCTCTGTGTTAAACTGGATATACGTTTCCACCAGGTTCTGGTATTCCTGCAAATCCCCCGCCACTTCCTGCGTCAGGTTGGCGGCATCCGAAAACCGCATCTCGATTTTCTGGCTGGTCTGTTCCAGCTCCGAGCGAAAGGTTTCTTCCAGCTGGGCCGTGTCCGATTTGGCGGTAAACTCCTCCGAAACCTGCGAGAGGATGGAGTCCTCCCGCTGGTTCAGAGAAACCTCAAACTCGCTGGAAAGCTCCCCGGCGGTTCGGATAATCTCCTCATAGACTTCCTCAAATCCCGCTTTGGCGGCCGCTGCGTTTTCGTTGGCGGTTTCATCGGCTTTTTGGGCGGTTTTCTCCACCGTCTCCAGCCGTTTCTGCGTGTCCGCCGTAAAATTCCCCATGTCCAGGTTAGAGAGGGCATATTGCAGCTCCTCCACCAGGCGCAGCAAACAGGTTCTCAGCTGCCGGGGATCTGTCGCCTGTTCCAGCCCCGGCAGGGTAAATGATAATCCCTTCATCTCTTTCCATCTCCTTTTTGTTCGGACGAAACTCCCGCTGCTACGGCGTTTTCCAGTTTCCCGGCTCCGGCAGCTCGGTAGCGTCCTCCATGGTGCGGGTCACAGAATAGAGCTGCATGTCGCCCACGCCTTCCAGGCGCAGCCGCAGCATCCCGCATCTCCGGGGAATCACCGGCAGGTTATAATAGCGCTTTTCCTGCGTGGAGATCTCCGCCACCGGTTCCCAGTCGCCGTTATCATACCGCAGCTTGACCGTCACCCGGCTTCCCGGCTCCAGATGGAAGCAGAACTGCATCCCTGCCAGATACCGGTTCACCTCGGTATACATGTCCCCGCTCTCGGCAAACCACGAAACCGGCGCTTCGGTTTCTCCCAGCGAGCCTTCATCCCCTTCATAAAGGGACGTGCTGCCGTTTACTGCATACAGGCGGTTGTCCTCTGCGATAAAATACAGTTCGCCCCCCACTCTGGCAAACCACCGCACACAGGTTTTGTCCTCCCGGTGCCACAGCCCGGCGGATTCGTCATACACAAACAGCTCCCAGCCGTTTTCCGGGCTTTCCATGCAGAGATAATAGCAGTCGCCCACCGTGCCTGCACGGGCGTTCTGATACACCCCGCTGCCCAGTGAAGCCGATATCGCCACCGGCATCCCGCCGTCATAGGCGCACACCCCGTTGCGGCTGTGATAATAGAGCGTTTCGTTTACAATCACCAGCGAGCGTTCGCTGCCCTTCTTGACCCCCCGCACCGGGCTGTTGGTAATCTGGAAGTTAGAGGGCTGGGTTCCATACACCTTGTGAATCATGTCCTCCTTAAAAAACAGCACATAGCCCAGATGCGTACAGGCGCCGGTAAACGCCCCGTCCGAACCCAGCGTAGCCGCATAGCTGTCGGTGGAAATGCCTTCAAAGCAATTCCAGTTGGTGGGGTCGCCCAGCTTGCAGGCATAGATTTCGTTCTTTTTGGAGGAGCAGCCCCACACCCGGTTTTCGCTCTCGGTCAAAAATTCCATGTCCGGGATTTCCCTGGCAATCGTCACCGGCTCCGACTGCTCATAGGCGGTGTCCAGCACGCCGGGAATCACAATCCAGTCATCCCCCTGGCTTTGAATCACACACGAGCCGTTCAGCCCCTTGGCTGTCCCGGTGCAGCCCGAAACTGTTACCCCGTCATACTGCTGAAACAGCTTTCCCAGATTGGCAAAGCTGATTTTTACATAGGTGGTGGCAATTTCCACCCACATCCGCCCAGAGGAGGCATATTCCTTGAGCACATGGGGCGTCTGGCTGGTGTCTAGCCACAAAGCGCCGTTTTCGGGGGATTCCGGCGGCTCGGCGCTGGCGGTATAGCCTTCATAGGCTGTCCCGTCCTGCTTGGAAAGGGTGAACCCCACCGAGCCGTCGCTGGTGAAAGAAGCCCCCAAATCGCCAAACTCCCCAGTCTGGATGTTGTAATATTTCTTGTCCGGCCAGATGAGCAGATAGGCGCCCATCCCCACAAACTGCTTTTCACTGGCTTCAACCGTCCCCACCAAAAAGCCGTTATAATAAAAATCGGTTCCGTCCACCCAGCACAGCTTTTCCCGCCCAAACAGCCCCCAGGGCTGAGAAAACTGCCGGATGGTGCCCCTCTGCTTGCGGGGGCGCAGCAGGGGGGCGTCCCGTGCCGAAAGGTTGCCCATCTCATAAAACTGCCCATCGGTGCAGGTGTTGGTGTGGCAATAGCCGCCAAACTGGTTTAGCACCGAGCGAACACGGGGCACCTCGCCCATATATGGTAAAAACATCTCTGATACCGCAATCCCCCGCCTGCCGCAGCAGCAACAGACGGGGGACTTCCTTTCTTTAAAATTGACAGCGGATGGAGTTTTCCTGCAGGGGCATCCGGGTTCTCCGAAACCACGCCGCCAGCGCCGAAAGAATCGTGTTATAGAGCTGTGCGCTGTTCTGATAGCGGCTAAACTCCCCGTTGTGGAAATCCACCTGTGCCGAGAGATACGCTTCATAAATCCCGGTATAGGGTTCCGGGGCCAGCAGCTCGGTTTCGCCCGGCGTGTCTTCCCCATATCCCGCAAATTCCCCCGCCTCATAGTAGTCCAGGATTTCCTTCTGAATCGTCCCGTCCAGCTGGGAGAGCCAGCGGATTTTTTCGCTTTTGGGATACTGGTTGGGCTTTACCCGGTCGCACTGGGCCACTGCTTCGTCAATGGTCATAGCGTTTCCTCCTCATAATGAGTTACCTCACAAGGAGCCGCCTCATAAAGAGGCGGTCTTTTTCTGATATCGTGCCTGAGTCTGCGCCATCAGCTGCTGGGTTTTCTCGTCCTGCTCGGCGGAATGTTGCAGCACCTCGGCGATATAGTCGGGCACCTCTACCTCCACGCCCCGCTGGAGCAGGTAGCTTTCCCCGTTCACCGCCACAAACACGTCGTCCCGGTACTCGCCGTAATCCTTAAACAGCTTTACCTTTACCATTTTCTTTCCTGCCATGTGCAAGCACTCCTTTCAAACTCAGTTGGCTTCTGCCGTTGCGGAATAAGCGGAGCAGGATTCAATCCGCACCATATATTCCTCTACCAGACGCTTGGCGGCACGGGTCGCCTTCCAGCCGCAGGAGGAGCGCTGGTTCAGGGGGTCTTCGCCATAGCCCAGCTGCTTTACAATGTGCTGCAGCCCGCCGCCGGTCACCTCGGTCACGCCATAAGCGCTTGCACCCAACACCAGCGTGGAGAACACCGCCAGCCCATCCGGGCAGCCTTCACCCTTCCAGATTTTTGCTTCGGTAGACTTTACAAAGCGCACGTTGCCGATCTTGCCGATCTCCCCGGCATAGATGTTGTCCGGGCTGGCGTATTTGTGAGCGTCCACCCATTCCTCACAGCGCATCAGGTCATAGGCCACAAAGGGATGGATAATGGCCACATAGCTGTCGTCGATGGGGGCGGCGTTCATGGCCTCCAGTGTGGCGGCTGCCTTGAACACCAAATCCACCGTCAGACGGCTGGTAGCGTCCAGCTGGGCACGGGAAGAAACCGGGGTTTCTACGCCGTCGGCCACCTTGGGCGCATAAATCACGTTGGTGCCGCCGCTCAGAACCTCACGGGTCAGGGTGTCCAGCGTGCGGCCTGCCTGAGCGCCCAGCAGCTTGGTACACTGCACCACGTTGTTGTCGATAGCGGTGAGCTGCAGCATATCGGAAAGCTGGATATAATCGCCGTACTGCTTGACCTCGGCGGTTACAGCGGTCACATTCAGGCTGTTACCGTCGGGGGTCACGCCTTCGGTCAGGGGTTCCAGCGCCTTTGCCAGCGGGCTATACTTGCGGAACTCGATCACCTTGCCGCCGTTCTGGGGAATGGGATACTTGTCGCCAAACTGGTCGTGAACCAGTCTGGGTTCCGCCAGATCGATGAGGCGATCTTCGTAATAGGTTTTCATTTCGGGGGTCAAATCGTTGTTTTCCCCGTTGGTGGTGGTGGTCTGGACTGCAAACAGCTGCAAATTCAGTTTCAGATCATTCATACAATCAACTCCTCCATATTCAGTGGATTCCAAAATTTTTATTCATTTCAAAACGGGAGCGGTACATTCCGGGCGGTTCGACATCCGGTATCATTGAGGGGGACGTTCCGGGCGCACACAGAGAACACCGCCGGTGTTCGTGCGCCCCTACACGGTCAAATCAAACCCTTTTTTAAAACGTGATTCTCTCCCCATGAAGCGCCCGTCTTTCCGCTTCTTCCCGGTCTTTTCGGGTCATGCGCTTCACATCCGGCCGGACAACGCCACTGCTCCTGCCGGACACTCCGTTTTCCAGCATCCGTCCCTGCCGGCTCTGCAAGCTATCCACCAGCTTTCGGGTCACGCTCTCTGCCGCATACCGCACCGCACTGGCCAGAATCTCCTTGTGATGCAGCGCCTCAAACGCCGATTTCATGTCCATCCCGATTTCCAGCAGCTGCAAAAAACGGGGGTCACGACATTCATTTTCCAGCTTAAAGCCCGGATAGGCGATTTCCAGCGCCCGGCTCTCCCGAATCCAGTCTGCTGCGCTGCGTTCCATCTTGCGCCGGACTTCTTCTTCTCCTCTGGCCCGCATCTCTGCCAGATATTCCTCTTTGGCAAGGGTGCGCTCGGAGTCTTTGGCAGATTCCAAGTCTTTGGGAGATTGCGAATCTTTCCCAGATTCCGAATCCTTCTCAGATTCCAAGCGCTTTTTCGCTTCCGGTTTCTTTTGGCGCTTGCCAGAATCCCCCTCTCCGTCCCCTTCCTGCGAAAACCATGTCAGCCATTCTTTCTCTCGCACCACGGTTCTCTCCTTTCTGCCTGTTTTGACGGTTTCCCGCCTGCCCGTACTCTACCATGTTTCCGCTTTTCCCTTCTCCCCACTTTTTTATTCCCGATAACACAAAAACCCGGTATGCAGGCCGTTTGAAGCCCCACACCGGGTTTTCTATCTCTACTTTTATTTTTATTTTGATTCCAGCTGGCGCAAAAGCTCCGAAACAATCGGCGCTGCCGACTGGCTGCCAAATCCGCCTTCCTCTACCACCGCCGCAAACGCATAGGGGGTGTCGGGATTTGCACAATAGCCTGCCACCCAGCCGGTGTCCTCTTTTCCTTCGCCCACCTCAGCCGTGCCGGTTTTGGCGCATACCTGCATACTGTCGGGGAACATCCCGCTGGCATAATAGCTTTCCACATTGCCCCGCAGCATCTTTTGAAGGGCTTTTGCGGTAGATTCTTCCATCATCCTATCGCCGGTTTCTGTTTTCGACTGATAGCTGCTCAGGCCGGAGCCGCTCATGCTGCTCACCAGATGCGGCTCTACCGGCGCCCCACCGTTGGCGATGGCGCCCATCATCCGCATCATGTGATACGGCGTAACCAGCGTTTTATATTGCCCGATTCCCGACCATGCCAGCGCATTGTCATCGGCCTCCGACACATCATAGGTGCTGGCGGTCACAACGATCTCATCCAGCTTTTGTGCCTGATTAAAGCCCATTTCATTGGCGGTTTCGGTCATGGCGTCCTTTCCCAAATCCACCGCCAGCTGTGCAAAATAAACGTTGCAGGAATTTCCCAAAGCCGCCTGCATCCCGATTTCCCCATGGTTGCCCATACAGGTGATCTTCTGCCCGTTGATCGTCACCGAGCCGTTACAGGTATAGGTGCGGCTCTCCCAGTCCGAAAGATGTTCCATCGCACTGGCCGCTGTTACCACCTTAAAGGTAGAGCCGGGCGTAAAGGAAGAAGAAATCGTCCTGTCCAGATAAGCGCCGTTGTACTTCTCGTTGGTTTCGATATCTTCGGGAACATTTTCGGGGTCAAACGAGGGGGTGCTGGCCTTGCACAGAATCTCCCCGGTCGTGTAGTCATAGATAATGACAGCGCCTTTTCGGGAACCCAGCAGTTCCATGGCGGATTCACAAAGGCCGCTGTCAATCGTCAGGTTGATATTCCCGCCTGCTGTATTTCCGGTGATGGTGGTAACGCCCAATACCGGGTTATAGCCCACCAGTTGAGGGCGGTATACCAGCTGGATGCCGGTAGAAATATAGCCGTTCTGATCTCCCACGGTGTGGACGGTAGCCGTGCGGATGGCGGCGTTGTCGTTATATACCCGTTTTCCGTCTTTGCTTCCCACAAGGAGAGTCCCGTTGCGGTCTTGGATGCTTCCCGCCCAGGTGAGCTGGCCGCCGGCTACAAGGTGCTGGTTATAGGGCTGCATGGCCCATTCTCCGCCTTTGGTAAAGAATTCAAAGAGGAAAAAGCACATACAGAATACGAATCCGGCAGTAATGAGATAGAGAATAAATGAACGGAAACCCGTAGTCTTCATAAAACAGATACCATCCTTTCCAAAACAGTGGAGCGGAGCCACTTAGGGAGTCCAGAGGGGATTATTCCCTCTGGCGGGGGTGCCGTGTGCCAGTGGCACACAATAAGGCACCGACCGAGCCGGCAGGCGAGAATGTGGGGGGCGAGGAGCCCCTACAAAAGGCAAGCGAAGCGCAGCCCAAAAAAGCTAAATGAAAAACAAAACCGGCAAAAATTGCCCAGCAATTCGAGCAGATAGAGGAAGCAGATAGAGGCGCTCTATCGGTTTTTCCGTAGGGGCGCATATCATGCGCCCGCCTGCGTCCTGTTCGATGCCAAAATTGATTTTGGATTTGGTTTACGTTTTCCGGGCGGTTGATAACCGCCCCTAGATAGCCACATCGTATTTTTGGCAATGCCCGCCTATTTCCGCCGCACCGCATACGTTCGCTCATCCGAAGCCTTGATAAACGCCATCATTCCCCACACCGAAAGCATACTCGAACCACCGGCACTCACAAAGGGCAGCGTTACGCCGGTAAGCGGAATTACGTCCAGCGGGCCAAAGATATTCAAACATGCCTGCACCAGCAGCATCCCCGCCGCCGCACAAGCCGATATGGAGTAGAACGTCGAGCGGCTGCGTGTCACGTCGCTTCTGGCATAGAATACCCACAGCATCACCGAAACCGCCGTGATTACCGCCAGCAGCAGCCCCAGCTCCTCTGCCATCATGCCAAACACCAAGTCGCTGTTGCCCGCCGCCACGTTATGCAGATATCCGTTGCCCAGGCCGGTGCCGAAAAATCCGCCGCTGGCCGCATAGGTCATGGTGCGGCTCTGCTGATAGCCATAGCTGTCGTTGATATGCTCCCAGACATGCCGCCACCCCATAAACCGGGCTGCCGCATAGGGCTTGGCCTTGAGGAACATAAACAGCCCGATCACCACCGCCGAACACGCCAGCGCAATGGTGCGGATGCTCCCCGAACGCATAAACGAAATAATCAAAAACGTCACGAAAAACAGCGCCGCCGAGCCTAAATCCCGCATCAATACCAGGCAGCCGCCGCAAAGCGCCGCCAGCACGATAAATTCCGTCAGGTTTCGGGTCGTCTGGAGCTTGTCCAGCGTGGCAGCCCCGGCAAAAATAAATACGATCTTTGCCAGCTCCGAAGGCTGGATGCTGATAGGCCCTATGAATATCCAGTTTTTCGAGCCGTTGATGCTCGTGCCGATCAGCAGCGTGATCGCCAGCAGCCCCACCGCACAAAGCGCCAGCGGGAACCGCCATTTGGTCACACGCTCCAAATCTCCCATAAACCAGATGAGGATACAGAAAATGATGATTCCCAGCAGCATCGCCGCCAGCTGGGTGATGGCCACAGACATGCTGTCCCCCGCCAGCAGGAAAATCCCGATGCCGCTAAAGAGCAGCGCCACTGTTTCCACCTCAAAGCTGACTCTGCCCAGCCCTTTGGTCGAGAACAGATAGAGCGTCCACTCCACCACCAACAGCGCCGCCAACAGCGCCAGAGGCTCCCAGGTGAACACCTCGCCTTCTTTTGCCGCCCCAAAGCAGCATTGCACCGCCATAATCAAATGAACCAGAACGGTGAGGAAAAACAACCCTGCCGGTGAGGGCGGGTTCTTTCCTTCCCGCTGGAAAAATTTTCGTTTTTTAATATCGGCCTCGGTGGTCTGGCGCAGCGAAAGCACCGAGCTTCCCATCGAAATCGTGTCGCCCGGATACACCGCTTTTGGTTCGGTGGGCTTGAGCTTGTGCCCGTTGACAAAGGTTCCTGCCTTGGAATTGGTGTCCACCACCAGCCAGCCCTGTTCCCGCCGCATCAACACAGCGTGGTCACGGGACATGGTGGCATCCGGCAGAGAAATATCGCAGCTCTTGCTCCGGCCAATCGAGTTTTCCCAATATAACACCGGCAGCTTCACATGCGTCGTCATTTCTTCCAGCATAATCACCGGCGCCTGCGGCCTTCTGCCCATCTTGACCGAGCGATAGCATTGCAGCACGATCAGCAACACCAGAAACGGCGTCACCATCCGAAGTGCATACAAAAACGTATAGAGCGCCTGGTATCCCCAGGAAGCAAACAGTTCGTTGAGATCCGGCATCCGTATCATCTCCTTTTCTTCGGGAGCTTTTTCAAAAAACATGATCGATTCCAATTTCCCAGCAGGTGCCGTGAAGTTATTATACCATGTTCGAAGCGGGAAAAGTAAACAAATTTAAAAGCTTACAAAAATGTGAGATTTCCGACATAAAAGAACACCGCCGGAAAAGCCTCTCCTTCCCGGCGGTGTGCAAAATTAATTCGGTATGTATTTTCTCACACGGAAAATTGCTCCCAGTCCTTCGCAGATCTTGCGACATTCGTCAATCTCCGTCTGGGGCATGGTGTCCACCACTGTCATATATACCTTGGGGACATACAGCCCCGCTTCCCCGGTAAAGCGCAAAATGGCCGGGAAAGCCTCCAGCCCATAGTCCGAGTGGCACAGCTCCTCATATTTTTCCGCATTGCAGGCGTTCAGGCTCACCGAAACCACATCCAGACGGCCGTCCAGCTCCGGCGCTGTTTTGCGCCCGTTGATCAGATCGGAAAGCCCGTTGGTGTTCAGGCGGATGTCGATGGGGCTGAAGTTCCTCACCTCGTCACACAGCCAGAGGATGTCATCGAACCGGCAGGTGGGCTCGCCATATCCACAGAATACCAGCTGTCGATACTGGCTCAAATCCCGCTTTTTAATATCCTCCAGAATTTCCTCTTTCGAAGGTTCCCGTTCCAGCCACAGGTCATCGGCATAGATGCTCCCGGCGCTGTGGGTACGCAGACAGAACTCGCACCGGTTGGGACACCGGTTGGTTAAATTCACATACAGATTGGAATGGTATTCATAGGTAATGGTCATGTTCTTCCCTCCCTGATCACAGTGTAATGCCAAACAGACGAGCGGCGTTTTCTTTGCCCCACGAGAGAACCTCCTGGGCAGAAACCCCTTTGATCTCCCCAATCTTTGCCGCAGAATAGGGAATCAGCGTGGAGTCACACCGCTTGCCCCGATACGGCACCGGCGCCATATAGGGGGCGTCTGTTTCGTTCAAAAGCCTATCCGGCGGCACAACCGCCGCCACTTCCAGCGGATGGCGGGCGTTTTTAAAGGTGACGACCCCGCCTAATCCAACATACATTCCCAGCGAAACCACTTCTTTTGCCATTTCGGCGCTGCCCGAAAAGCAGTGGACTACCCCTCTGGGACGGTATTTCCGCAAAAACTCCATGGTGTCGCCGTGGGCTTCCCGGTCGTGGATAATCACCGGCAGGTCAAACTCTTTGGCCAGTTTCAGCTGCGCCTCAAACACCTGCTGCTGAATCTCTCTGGGACAGGCGTCCTCATAATAGTAGTCCAGGCCAATCTCGCCCACCGCCACCACCTTGGGGTGTGCCAGCATTTTTTTCAGCTGTTCCTGCCAGTCCTCCGGCAGGCCAAAAGCGTCTTCGGGATGAATCCCGGCGGCAGCGTGAAAATATTCATATTTTTCCGCCAGCGCAATCGAGGCGGCGCTGCCTTTCAGGCTTGCCCCGGCGTTAATCACATGGCAAACGCCTTTTTGCGGCAGCATGGCCAGCAGCTCCTCCCTATCGCTGTCAAATGCGGAATCATCATAATGTGCATGAGAATCAAAAATTAGGGAATCCAAAAGTAAGTCCTCCTCTGGGTTCAAATCAATCTTTTACCATTCCGCAATCAGCGGACGGGATTGATACCACCACTGCTCATTGTCTTCGGTATAACGGGAAAGTACGAGATCGTAATTTTCTGGCGGACGAAACTCGATAAAAGCGAGCACCGGGTTTACAAAGGCGTGCAGCGTATCGTCACAGGGATTTTCCAGAAAAGCACGGCAATTTTCCAGTACACCCGCAGGCTTATCAGAAAGACGTTCGACAGTTTTTATCAGGCTTTTGGCACAGGGAAAGAAGATTTCCCGATCTTCCAGCAAAAGGCGCAGCGTAAAAAATGCGATATCACTGACAGTCCGGGCTTTGAGAAGGGGATCTTCTTGGATGAAGTGCCAAAAATACCCCGTGTTCAGGCTGAGTGCGGCATAAAATGAAAGCTGTTTATCGGCCTTTTCCTGTTTCTGAAAGGTTTGAATCCGCTCCACCAGCTCCGGGATTTCCGGGTCGGTGGTCATCAGGCAGCGGCTTTTCACGAAAGAATTCCGAGTGGGTTCACTTCCATGATCTGCGGCAGCAGCCAGATAGCCCTTGGTCATGTATTTCACATCGAAATAGCCGCCTTCATAATCGCAATAGCCAAAAATGACTTGCGAAAGAAGATTTTGATTTCTCAGTTCTTCGTAGCGTTCATCTGTAACCACAATCATAGCGTCGATATCGGAGTCCGGGCGCTCCAACCCTTTGGCAACGGAACCGCCGAAGATCACAGCGATTACACCCGGTTCCTTGGAAAAATATGCTTTTAAGTTTTCTAAAGCCTGTTCATGATGAGGATACATACGGATACCACTCCTTTTATGACAGAACCCTCAATTTTTTTATAATTTTGCAAAGAAGTACAGTCCCCTCTGGACTCCATAAGTGGCTCCGCCTTTTCTCTCAGAAAAAACAGCCGCCGCAGGTCTCCCTGGGCGGCCCTTTTCTCTTAATGAATGTTGGAACCAGCGGGGATCTCGTCCACAAACAGCACCTTTACCCCGTCCGGCGTATCGGCTGCCAGAATCATTCCCTGGCTCTCTACCCCGCACAGCTTGGCAGGCTTCAGGTTCGCCACCAGCACAATATGATGCCCGGTCAGCTCCTCCGGCTTATACCACTGGGCAATTCCACTGGCAACCGTGCGCTCGCCTTCGCCGTCATTCAGCGTCAGCTTCAGGAGCTTCTTGGCACGCTTCACCGGCTCGCAGGCCAGCACCTCGGCCACCCGCAGCTCCACCTTGGCAAAGTCCTCAATGCCGATCATGGCCACCCCTTCGGGGGCTGCCTTCTTCTCGGCGGCCTCTGCTTTGGGAGCCTCGGCCTTGGCTTCTTCCTTCTTCTGCTCCATGGGATTGGGGATCAGCTTGTTCAGCTCCTCGATCTCCTTGTTCACATCAATGCGGGGGAACAGCGTTTCGCCCTTGCGAATCTCTGCGCTCTCAGGCAGAACGCCCCACTTGCCGGCGCTCTCATAAGAAACGGCCTCGCCGGAAACGCCCAGCTGCTCCTGAATCCGGGGCGTAGTCTGAGGCATAAAGGGAGAAAGCAGGATGGAAACAATCCGCAGGCTCTCGCACAGATTGTACATCACAGCAGCCAGACGGGCTTTTTTGCTCTCGTCCTTGCCCAGCGCCCAGGGCATGGTTTCATCGATATATTTGTTGCTGCGTGCAATCAGCTTCCAAATCTCGGCCAGTGCGTTGGAGAACTGATACTTGTCGATAGCGGCATCGCAGCGGTCACGCAGGGTAGAAGCCATCTCGATCAGCTCGTTGTCCAGCGGCTCGGCTTCTTTCTCAGCGGGGATCACGCCGCCAAAGTATTTCTGCACCATGGCGGTGGTACGGGACAGCAGGTTGCCCAGGTCGTTGGCCAGGTCAGAATTGATGCGGGCAATCAGCGCCTCATTGGTGAACAGGCCGTCGCTGCCAAAGGGGATTTCACGCAGCAGGAAATAACGGATCGCATCCACGCCATAGCGCTCGCAGAGGATATAGGGGTCCACCACGTTGCCCTTGGATTTGCTCATCTTGGTGCCGTCGCCAAACAGCAGCCAGCCGTGACCATACACCTGCTTGGGCAGGGGCAGATCCAGCGCCATCAGGATGGCAGGCCAGATAATGGTGTGGAACCGGACGATCTCTTTGCCCACAAAGTGGACGTCGGCCGGCCAGTATTTGTTGTAGTCCGAAAGGTCGTCGCTGCCATAGCCCAGAGCGGTGATATAGTTGGGCAGAGCGTCTACCCACACATACACCACATGCTTGGGGTCAAAGTCCACCGGCACGCCCCAGGTAAAGCTGGTGCGGGAAACGCACAGGTCGCCCAGTCCCTGCTTGATGAAATTAATCATCTCGTTTTTGCGGCTTTCGGGCTGAATAAATTCGGGATGTTCCTCATAGAGCTTCAAAATGCGGTCGCCGTATTTGGAAAGACGGAAGAAATAGGCTTCTTCTTCGGCCCATTTCACTTCACGGCCGCAGTCGGGGCACTTGCCGTCCTTGAGCTGGGTTTCCGTCCAGAAGGCCTCGCAGTCGGTGCAATACCAGCCTTCATACTTGCCCTTGTAGATTTCCCCACGGTCATACAGTTCCTTAAAGATTTTCTGTACGCCTTTGATGTGGTACTCATCGGTAGTACGGATAAAGCGGTCGTTGCTGATATTCAAAAGTTTCCACAGGTTCTGGAAGATGGAAACGATATGATCCACATACTCCTTGGGAGAAATCCCCTCGGCAGCGGCCTTCTGTTCAATTTTGAGACCATGCTCATCGGTGCCGGTAAGGAACATGACGTCGCACCCCTGCATTCGTTTATAGCGGGCGATGGCGTCGCTGGCAACGGTGCAGTAGCTGTGTCCGATATGGGGGTTGCCGGACGGATAATAGATGGGTGTAGTGATATAAAACGTCTTTTTGTCCATGGATGTTCCCTCCAAGTTGATTTACAGGGTACCTTTTTGATTCGGTAAAACCCAAATATATTTTATTATACCATGTTCAAAGAGAAATGCAATCGAAAAAAACGGAGCGGAGCCACTTATGGAGTCCAGAGGGGATTATTCCCTCTGGCGAGGGGGTGCCGTGTGCCAGTGGCACACAATAGGGCACCGACCGAGCCGGCAGGCGAGAAAAGGGGGCGAGGAGCCCCCTATAAACGGCAAGCGAAGCGCAGCCTAAAAAAGCAATCTAACTGGCAATCTTAACTAGCAAGAATTTCCGGGCAAATCTTGCCCGGAAATGCGAGCAGATAGAGGAAGCCGTTAAAAGCAGGGAGCGGAGCCAGATTGACAAAATCCCTGATTTAAAAATCGGGCTAATAATTTTCAGGAAACTGATAGCCATCCCTACCAAAGCAAAAAAGCTGACCCCTTATCCGGAGCCAGCTTTTTGCAACCCGTTTTGTTTTCAACCAACTTTTAAAAACCTGTTGAAAACTTATTGCAGCCCAAAATACCGAATAGCATTCCGGCAGCAAATATCCTGCACCAGATTGCCCAACTGTTCTTCGTCCCAAAAGATTTCTCCATTTTCCGCCCAGCGCCCAATCAGATTACATAAAATCCTTCGGAAATATTCATGCCGTGTATAGGAAAGCAGGCTTCTGGAATCTGTGAGCATCCCGATAAAATTCCCCAATACTGACAGGTTGGCAAAACTGGTCAGCTGGGCTTCCATCCCGGATTTGGTATCATTAAACCACCAGGCGCTTCCGTGCTGCACCTTGCCCTGGGCTTCTGTACCCTGAAAGCTTCCAATCAACGCCCCTAACATAGCATTATCCGCCGGGTTGAGAGAATACAACACCGTTTTGGGCAGGCTGCCTTCCCGCTCCAATAAATCCAACAATCCCGCCAGCTTGCGGGCGGTCGGGTCAATATCAATACAGTCAAACCCTGTATCAGCGCCCACAGCGGCAAAAAGCCGGGAGTTTGGATTCCGCATAGCGCTGTAATGAATCTGCATCACCCAGCCACGCCGGGCATATTCACGCCCCAAAAACAATAGCAGCGCTGTTTGATAGGCTTCCTGTTCTTCCCAGGAAACCCGCTCCCCTTCCAGCCGTTTTCTAAAAATCGCCCCAATCTCCTTTTCGGGGAGAACCCGGCAGGGAATCCCTTCCAGCCCATGATCGCTGGCACGGCAGCCAAGGCTTTCAAACCAGTCCAGCCGCTTCTTCAGCGCTTCCAGCAAATCAGCAAACCGCCTGATCTCTATCCCGGCCGATTCCCCCAGCTGGCTGATATATGCCACAAAGTCTGTCTTTTCAATTTTCACAGCCTTATCCGGCCGCCACGAAGGGCTAACCCGTACCGCAAAGCCGCTTTTTTGAATCTCCTGATGGAACTGTAAGCAATCTGCCGGATCATCTGTAGTGCCTACAAATTCCACATTTGACCGAAGAATCAGATTACGGGCACTAAAAGACGGATCAGCCAGCTTTTCGTTGCACAGGCTCCACACCTGCTCCGCTGTTTCCCCGTTCAGCGGCCCCTCATAGTCAAAATACCGTTTCAGCTCCAGATGCGTCCAGTGATACAGCGGGTTTCCAATGGCACGGGGCAGCGCCTCGGCAAACCGCTGGAACTTTACCCTGTCAGGGGCGTTTCCGGTAATTTCTTCTTCCGGCGTCCCGTTAGAACGCATCAACCTCCATTTGTAGTGGTCGCCCCCCAGCCACACCTGGGCGATATTTTCAAACCGGCGGTCTTCTGCAATATCACGAGGTTCGATATGGCAGTGATAATCCACAATAGGCATCTTTTCTGCCCAATCGTGAAACAGCCGCCGTGCAGGCTGGCTTTCCAACAGGAAATCTTCGTTCATAAACGCTTTCATTGCAAACAGCTTCCTCTCCGTACGCTTACACAAGATCAAGGTTTATTCATTAAACAAAGGGGTCGAGAGATACCGCTCGCCGGTGTCCGGCAGCAGCACCACAATCTGTTTCCCCTGATTCTCCGGCAGCTTTGCCGCCTGGGTTGCCGCCCATAGCGCCGCCCCCGACGTAATGCCTGCCAGGAATCCCTCGCTTTTGGCCAGCTCCCGCACCGCCTGATAAGCGTCCGGGGTCTTTACCGTCATCACCCTATCGCACACAGATGCGTCATAGTTCCCCGGCACAAAGTTTGCCCCAATGCCCATCAGCCCGTGAGGGCCAGCCTTTCCTTCGGTCAGCAGCGGAGAATCGGCAGGCTCCACGCCAATCACTTCCACCGTGGGCTTCTGCTCCTTCAAATAGCCGCCGGTACCGCTCACTGTGCCGCCGGTTCCGATTCCCGCTACAAAGATGTCCACTTTGCCCTCGGTGTCACGCCAGATCTCCGGGCCGGTGGTCTTGCGGTGCGCCTGCGGGTTGGCGGGGTTCTCAAACTGCCCTGCCAAAAACGCCCCCGGAATTTCTCTGGCCAGCTCTGCTGCCTTGTCCACAGCGCCCTGCATCCCCTTTTTGCCCTCGGTCAACACCAGTTCTGCCCCATAGGCCGCCAGCAGCTTGCGCCGCTCGATGCTCATGGATTCCGGCATGGTCAAAATCACCCGATAGCCTCTGGAGGCCGCCACGCAGGCTAGCCCTATCCCGGTGTTTCCGCTGGTTGGCTCGATAATCACCGAGCCGGGACGCAGCAGCCCTTTTTCTTCTGCATCCAGAATCATGTTCAGCCCCACACGGTCTTTCACGCTTCCGGCGGGGTTAAAGGCTTCGAGCTTCGCCAGCAGCGGAACGCTCAGCCCATGCAGGGCGCTATACCGTCCCAGTTCCAGCAAAGGGGTGTTTCCAATCAGTTCGGGGATACTCTTGTAAATCATGGCAGTTCTCTCCTTTCGGCCATTTATCTGTGAAAATTAATTTATTTTTCAAAGACGAAGCGAGGCGACACCGTTATCTTAGTGGGTTTCCTGTAATTCTTCTCCCTTCTTTGGGAGAAGAATCAGGAAACCCACTCTCTATTCGTCTTTGTATTTGTGTTAGTGTTAGTGTTAGTATTTGTTTTTGTATTTGTATTGGCTTTTTTCGCTTTTGTTCGGTTTCATTCGGTTTTTTACAGAACCGTTCGCTTTCCTTGTTTTCAGTGGATTTTCATCCCTTCAAAAACGGCTTTTATTGCCATTTCTCCCCTGTTTCCATTCTTCTAAAATCCAGCGAAGCGGGGGATGGGAAATCATCTCTCCGGAATCAAGCAGCGCTTCCAGCTCCTGCGGGCTTACCCATCGGGCGTCCATCACTTCCGACTCCTGAAGATGCAGCGGCGGCAGCGGCTCCTTCTGCTCCACAATCCACCAGTCATCAAAACAATCCTCATACACCATCGTCATCCAGGGGAGCTTTCCTGCCAGCGAAAGCGAAATCCCGATTTCCTCGGAAATTTCCCGCTCTGCCGTCTGACGGCTGGTTTCCCCCGCCAATACACAGCCTGCTACCGAAATGTCCCAGCGGCCGGGCCAGCTCCTTTTCCACACCTGCCTTTGCTGCACCAGCAGCTTCCCACCGTGAAAAATACAGATATGCACCACCTGATGGAACTCCCCTTTTGCCATGGGGGTTCCCCGTGGGTGGATGCGCCCTGTAAGCTGGCGGTTTTCATCCAAGACATCCCAGTTTTCAATTTCTTTCAACACCTTGATGGGTTCGTTCATCACAGCCTCCCCCTTATCTGCCGTTTCTGAAAAACACGGCGATGGCCTCCAATGCTTTGGCAAAGATGGCCGCCTCCTGTTCATCCAATACGTCCAGCACTGCCTGAATCATCTTCTGGTGGAATTCCTCGTGAAAGCGGTTGGCGTTCCATCCGGTTTCGGTTGCCCACAACCGCACAATCCGCTTATCACGTTCATCCCGGCGGCGATACAGATAGCCCTTTCGCTCCAACACCTTTACCGCCGCCGAAAGCGTCCCGGCCGTCACGCCCAGCCGGGCGGCGATTTCAGCGCTGCTGTTTTCGCCTTCTCCCCGGTTTTCCGCTTCACACACCGCCTCAATCACATGGATTTCACGGGAAGATAAATTAAATCCCGCCTCGGCAATCGCCGCATCCTCCCGGCGCAGCACCTCGTGAAAAACCTCCACCAGAAACCGGTTCATAATGGTTTCCTGTCCCATTGCTACCACTCCTTATCCACCGCATGCACGGCAATCCCTTCTCCGGCTTTGCGCTGCCGGTATTCCCGTGGCGTACAGCCGCATATCCGCTTAAATTCCCGGTTAAACGTCCGGGGGTTCTCATATCCACACGCCAGACAAATCGAAAGCACATCCTGGTCGGTTCCGTGCAGCATGGATTGTGCCTGATGAATCCGCAGCCGGTTGACATAATCGCTCAAACTGGTTTGCAATTTTTCTCCAAACACTCTGGAGATCCGATATTTGCTCACCCCAAGCTGTTCCGCCAGAATATCCAGCGAAATTGGGCTGGCATAATTTTCCGAAATCCAGCCAATTACCTGTGCGGTCAGGTCTGCCATCGGCAGCCCCACATTTTCGGTAAGCTCCATGCAGGGCAGTACCCTTGCCAACACCAGCTGGACAAAAGCCTTTGCCGCCGAAAAATTTTCTCCCTGCTCCGAGATTTCCCAAATCCCCCGCATGGCATACGCCACATCCCGGTGCAGCTTTTGAGCCGGAACCACCGGCACTTTGGGATGGGAGCGCAAAAGCCCATGCCGGAAATCCCCGGCCATCTCCACCGGGCACAGCGCCAGCAGGGAGTGGCTTTCTTCCGGAGTTTCAAAGCTGTGAATCCGGCCGGGGAAAATCACAGCACAATCCCCCGGAAAAAGCTGGTAGGGAACATCCCCGTCACAAACCGTCAACCATCCGCTTTCCACAAATATAATTTCCAAATCCGAATGAAGGTGAGGCGGAAAGCGCAGATTCCGGCTGTTCTGGCAGGTTAACACGCCCTGCCGGTTTTCATACAGGGGAAGGGTCTTTTTTTCCAACGCCATAGCGCTCTCTCCTTCCATAAAGTTTCTGTTACCTGATTTGTATTATACCCCGAACCGCCTTTTATTGCAACGAAAGAAAAAAGGCGGCATCATCCCACTTTATGTCCGATTTTTAAAAAGGCTGTCACAGTTCCTGTCACAAATTGTATTTGCTTTTTGATGGCTATATAATGAGAATGGATTGTTATCATTAGCTATTCCGGGCATGTTGCCCCGACTTAAAGGAGATTTTGCCATGTATTGTCCAAAATGTGGAACCTTTAACCCAGACGATTCCCGCTTCTGCGAGAGCTGCGGTTCACCCCTTTCTGTTTCATCGCCAGCCCCTTCCGATGATGAGACCGTGCTGCTTTCCCCTCAAAAAAGTGCCGTCAGCCCGTCCTCTGACGATAAAACGATATTGCTCACCCCAAGCGAAAACATCGACACCCCACCGGCGCCGCCCCGCTCAGAGGCTCCGATTTCCGGCCCGGTTTCCAGCTCTGTTCCTGATTCGGCTTTTCAGCCAGCCTCTGTCCAGTATTTCCAGTATTCCCCGCCGGAAGCCATCCCCAGCCAAAATGCGGGAAATCCCACTAAACCCGCAAAACCGCATAAAGGCAAAAAGCCGCTCGTGTGGGTGCTGGTTATGCTGCTGGTGCTGGCTGGTCTGGGTGTGGGCGGCTGGTTTGGCTGGAACGCCTATCAGGGCGGCCAGTATCAGGAACAGCTTTCTCTGGGCGAAAAGTACCTCAAGGAATTAAACTATGAGGACGCTATCATAGCGTTGAACCGTGCCATTGAAATCGACCCCCGCAGC
>CAJFNK010000003.1 GCA_904394685.1 Candidatus Heritagella gallinarum | reverse complement strand
GACATCATCTTGACTCCTGGTTTATGAAGGAGAAAATGCCCTCGATAACACAAAAAAGCAAAATATCTTTTTTGGTGCAACGTGCCATCTGGGGTGGACACTTTAGATGTCCACCCCGTTTTTGTCAGTATTCATGCGGGTTTGCGGGCTTTTTTAGCCTGTAAAAAAAGACAGTTGCCCCATTACTCTCATCCCGTTTTAAGAGATATTTGCAAAGTGAAGCGGAGTTTCCGCCTGATTTTTTTCAGGTTGGGAGCTCCGCTTTTTTGCATTTAGAATATCAGTGTAAAAAACACAAATCCAGGCTGTCAGAATAAAATGATTGAGTTGTTTTCACAAGCGATGAACCAAAACATTATGTTTGGAATATAATGGATTACTCTCGTTGAAAGGAGATAATAACCATGCAAAATAATGAGATGTTAGCTTTAGAGGATCAGACTTGTCCGGCTGTCGGATATCAGTCTGCTTCTATTTGTGTGCCTGTAACTGTCAATCCGTTTGCAAAAACAGGGGCAACTTTTACGAAATGTTGTGGTGCGCCTGTGGTGATCCCCGGAAAAGTTACTTGCGAAGGAGAAAGAAATGGCTCCTGCGTTTTTACAATTTCCCAGGATATTTGTGTAGCTGTTCCGGTTGAGTTTGGCGCAACTGCAACGGTTGGCGACGCATTTGTCAGCTGTAATGATGCCTCTGCTGAAGATATTTGTACTGGATGCGGCAAGCCTCAGCCCACAGAAATGATGTCTGAAAACCTCAAATAATAAGATTTTCAAGCCATAAAGATATTCCAACAAAATAAGAGTTTCGTAAAAAGTTAACCATGACGATAAATGGAGCTCGGACACGCTTGGTGTCCGGGCTCTTTTTATCCGTGTTGAAGCAAAAAACCCAGAAGGCTTTGAGCCTTCCGGGTTTTTGTCATAATTGGAATCCATTATTTATGGAACATTTTTTTCTGTCTTGCAAGAATTTGTTCCCGACGGCGGCGGGTCTTTTCATCATTTACAGAGATTTCGCCCTCATCGGAGATTTCCAAAACGTCGCCTTCTCTCACGCCAGAAGGCAATTCCTGACGGTCGATTCCAAACAGCTTCTCAACGCCTTCCTGTTCGCAGATGGCAAAATTTCCTTCAAAACGGTCCACAGTCAAAGTTTTCATCAAAATCATTCTCCTTGTCTTGGTTTGATTTGCATATCAAAGCGGATTCCTTCCGTCTCAAAATAGAAACGGATAGTGCCTGAAACATCAGTACAGAAAGTCTGTGCGCCAAAGCTCTCCAGCCGGTTGATGACTTCCTGACTCGGCGGGCGCCGTGCGCCACAGGAAATAACAGCAAATTCCGGCGATGCTTTTTTGAGAAAAGCTGCTGTTGTGGAGGTGTTGCTTCCATGATGCCCCACTTTCAAAATATCGCAGTCCAAATCGATGTTCTGTGCAATCAGCTTTTCTTCGACAGAGGCCTCGGCATCTCCCATCCATAAGATGGATTTTCTATGATATGTCATCCGGATTACCAGTGAATTATCATTATCGGATTTTTCTGGCTTTTGAGGGGAGAGAACTTCCAGCTGTATCCCGTCTTTCGAAAAGGTATCTCCGGCCAATACATTTTTAACCGGGACTTTATGGCTGGAGATGGCCTGCGACACAAGCCGGTATTCTTCGGTTTCTCCTTGCCATCCTTCCGGCATTACCGGTGACCAGTATTCTGCCACCGGGATTCTGTTCAAAACTTCTGCAAATCCGCCGATGTGGTCTGCATCAGGATGTGTATTGATAGCCAGATCAATTTTTTCAACACCGAGATGCTGCAATTCATGGTAGATTTTACGTCCACAGTCAACGGTTCCTGCGTCTAATAGAATGGTGGTATCCTCGGTGTGGATAATCGCAGCGTCAGCGCTTCCAACATTCAGGAATTGAACCAGAAGGCCGTCACATTTTGGAGCGCCAAGCCCCGCAAGCTGATAAGCTTGTTCCCAAATAGGCTGTGTCGGAGGAAAAACAGCGGAGAGGGAGAGCAGAAAGAATATCCCCATCCCCAACAGCAGTCTTATTTTTAGCGGCGTTTTCTTCCTTTGGCGGTTGCCGGGTTCCATTTCTGTCCCTCCCTGCCATGGTGTCCTTTACGCCTTCCGGTATTCACAGAAGCAGCCTTGCGTTCTGTTTTTTCTCCCGGCAGCGGACGCACCAGACAGTCAGGCCCCGTTCCAATCAGGTCGCTCCGTCCGGCCTCCCGCAAAGCCCGCACCACAACGGCGTGGTTTTTCGGCTCATAATATTGCAGGAGCGCCCGCTGCATCCCTTTTTCACGGTCTGTCCGTGGAACATAAACCTCTTTTAATGTATAGGGGTCAAGGCCGGTATAAAACATACAGGTAGAAATCGTTCCGGGCGTCGGGTAAAAATCCTGCACCTGCTCCGGATGCAGCTTTTCTTTTTTCAGGAACAACGAGAGTTCCACAGCATCCCGCAAGGTGCTTCCCGGATGGGAGGACATGAGATAGGGGACAAGGTATTGCTTTTTGCCAATGGACTTTGTGATTTCATAAAATCGCTTCTGGAATTGATGGTATGGCTCAATATGAGGCTTGCCCATGCAGTCCAATACCCCGGCCGAGCAATGTTCCGGCGCAATGCGAAGCTGTCCGCTGACATGATATTGTACCAGCTCTTTCAAAAAGGTTTCGTCCGGGTCCTGCAATACATAGTCATATCGCACACCAGAACGGATAAACACTTTCTTCACGCCCGGCAAAGCCCGCAAACGGCGCAGCAGGTGAAGGTATTCGCTGTGGTCTGCCTGAAGCGCCGGACAGGGCTTGGGAGCAAGGCATTTTTTCCCTTTGCAAAGTCCAAGCTCCGCCTGCTTTTGGCAGGAAGGAAGCCGGAAGTTGGCCGTTGGGCCGCCCACATCGTGGATATATCCCTTAAAATTGGGTTTTTGAATCAGCTTTTGTGCTTCCCGGATTACCGATTCCTCGCTCCGTGTGGTAATCGCCCGCCCCTGATGGAAGGCGATGGAGCAGAAATTACAGGCTCCAAAGCATCCTCTATTGTGCGTGATCGAAAATTCCACTTCCTCGATAGCCGGGACGCCGCCCATGGATTCATAAACCGGGTGATAAGTTCCCTCATACGGCAACTCATAAACATGGTCCAGCTCAGACTGGCTCAAAGGCATTGCAGGGGGATTTTGTATCACGATCATTTTCCCATGCCGCTGAATCACCCTTTTTCCTCTCACAGCGTCCTGTTCATCCTGCTGCTTGCGGCAAGAAACGGCATATTCCCGTTTTGACGCACAGACCTGCTCAAAACTGGGGCAGTCTACCGCCGGGCCGGGCTGATATTCGCTGGTAGGCACAGCATAGCAGACGCCACGGATATCCGTCATCGTGCTTACCGGTTCGCCGTTTTGAAGCCGCTGGGCGATTTCTACCACCTGCCGTTCTCCCATGCCAAAAATCAGCAGATCCGCCTTGGAATCCAACAAAATTGAGGGACGGATGGCGTCATCCCAGTAATCATAGTGGGCAAAGCGGCGCAAAGAGGCTTCCAGCCCGCCGATGATTACCGGAATTTCCGGATATAGCCGTTTGAGGATTCGGGAATATACCATTACGGCACGGTCGGGGCGGCGCCCTGTTTTTTTGCCGGGAGAATAGGCGTCCTCACTCCGGCGCTTGCGTGCGGTCGTATAATGGGCTACCATCGAGTCAATGTTCCCGGAATTGACCAGAAACCCCAGTCGGGGCTTTCCAAAGCGCTGGAAATCCACATCGGTACGCCAGTCCGGCTGCGAAAGAATCGCTACCCGAAACCCGGCGTCCTCCAATACCCGTGAGATAATGGCGCTGCCAAAAGTATTGTGGTCTACATAGGCATCCCCTGTTACCAGAACAAAGTCCGCCTGCTCCCAGCCACGCTCTTTCATATCCTCCATAGAGATTGGTAAAAAAGCCATATGTTTGATTCCTTTCCCATTAATCTGCCTGTTGGGCAGAGCGTTCAAGCCATTGCTGATAGCTCATCAGCACCTGACGGGGCTTGGAACCCTCGTGAGGGCCTACCACGCCCAGCTGTTCCATCTCGTCAATCAGTCTGCCTGCACGGGCATAGCCAAGGCGCAGCCGCCGCTGCAACAGGGAAGTAGAAGCCTGTCCTGCCTCTACCACGCATTTGATGGCATCATTCAGCATGGGGTCCTGTTCGCCGCCGTCGGCGCCGCCTTCAGATGATTTGTCGTGTTCCTGTACTGCGTTTTTCTCAATTTCTTCCATCACTTTATCGTCATAAGTAACTTCTTCACGGCTGTGCTTCACAAAATTCACGATGGATTCAATCTCACTGTCGCTGACATAGCAGCCCTGAATCCGCACCGGCTTCTGACAGCCTACCGGTGCAAACAGCATATCGCCCTGTCCCAACAGCTTTTCCGCTCCGCCGGTGTCCAGAATGGTGCGGGAATCCACCGGGGAAGAAACGGTAAAGGCGATACGGCTGGGGATGTTGGCCTTAATCAAGCCGGTAACCACATCGACCGAGGGGCGCTGTGTGGCAACCACCAGATGCATCCCGGCGGCACGGGCCATCTGCGCCAGACGGCAAATGGAATCTTCCACTTCGTTGGGCGCCGCCATCATCAGGTCGGCAAGCTCGTCAATGATAATCACAATCTGCGGCATTTTGGGCATCGGCTGTCCATCGTCATCCTGATAATTCTTTGATTCTGCCAGCTTGTTATAGCTCACCAGGTCACGCACGCTGCAATCGGCAAACGTTTTGTAGCGGTTCAGCATTTCGGTAACCGCCCAGCCCAAAGCTCCGGCAGCCTTGCGGGGGTCTGTCACAACCGGCACCAACAGGTGGGGGATTCCGTTATAGATGCCCAGTTCTACCACTTTGGGGTCGATCATCAGCAGCCGAACCTCGTCCGGAGTGGATTTATATAGCAGGCTGATAATCAGCGAGTTGATGCACACGGATTTACCGGAACCAGTCGTACCGGCAATCAGGATATGCGGCATTTTCGAAAGGTCGGCACAGGAAACCTGTCCGGCAATATCACGTCCCAGCGCCACAGTCAGCTTGCTTCTGGAAGTCAAAAAGCTGTTTGATTCAATCAGTTCCCGCATCCGCACGATGCTTTTGTGCTTGTTGGGAACTTCGATTCCAACAGCGGCTTTTCCCGGAATCGGCGCTTCGATTCGCACCCCGGAAGCCGCCAGGTTCATGGCGATATCGTCGGCAAGATTGGTGATTTTGCTGATCTTGACGCCGGCGGCAGGCTGAAGCTCATACCGGGTAACTGCCGGGCCACGGCAGATGTCCAGAATCTTTGTCTGAACCCCAAAGTTTTTCAGAGTCTGCACCAGCAGCTGCCCGTTTCGCTGCTGCTCGTCAAGCTCCAAAGCGGCGTTTGGCTGACGGCTGGCTTCCAGCATAGAAGCAGGCGGGAAGATGTATCCGCTTTCGTTCGGAGAATCCGAGGTGGGGGAGGTGGGAGCAGATGGTGTCGCAGCGGGCTTGGGAGGTTCTTCCATCTGCCTTTTTATGGGCGGATGCAGCGGAACCTGTTCCGGCACTTCTTCTTTTGCAGCGGCCAGCAGCGCTTCCCGTGCAGAGGAAGGAGCAGGCGCAGGCGCAGGTGCAGGAAGCTGCTGGCTGGGATCGGCAACAGAGGGAGCGGGCGCAACCGACTTTTCTTTTTCGTCTTTCCCGATTCCAAAAATATGGAACAGTTTTTCTCGTTTTTCATTTTTGCCTTTTTCAGTAGAAGCCTGCGGAACCGGCGACTGTACCGGGTGAGCGGGGAGAGGGCTTTCGTCAACCTCGATATCAATGTTGGTCATACGGCTTCGCTGTACTTCACGGCGTTCCCAAACCTGATTGACATTATCGGCAACCGCTTTTGCCGGTTTTGCCATGGTTCTAAAAAGCTGAATCAGGGTGGTTCCGGTCAAAATCATCAAAGAAGCAAACAGAACCAGCAAAATCGCAATTTTAGAACCCACTCCACCCATCAGGCTGACAAAGGGATATCCCAGCAATCCGCCGGAAAGCCCAGAGCCACCGGAGGTGATTCCCTCCTGATAGAGCTTACCCAGGATGGAAAAATAACCGGTATCTTCTGTCAGCTGGATATCGGAAAAAATATAGCTGGCAGAACAGGCCATAATAATAATCACAACAGAAAGGATGATTTTGGAGCGCAAATGCCCAATCGGTTTTTCAGAAGAAGTCATCACTGCCACATAAATCAACAGGATGGGCCACAGGATTGCCCATGTGCCAAACATGCCCATCAAAAAGCAGTGCATCCAGTTCCAGAAGCTCTCTCCGGGAATCAATACCATACACGCCATCAAAATCGCAGCCACAAACAGAAGGACAGCCCGTATCTGGTTGTGCGACTGTTGGGGAGCGGGTTGTTTTGCGGAGTTCGTTACAGATGACGGACGCTTTGCAGGAGAATTGCGTTTTTGTCCGGTTTTGGAGTTTGTACGGGAATTACTTCGGGTCCCGGTTGTTTTTTTAGCTGCCAATCTACTCACCAGTTTCTATGTAAAATAATTGATTATATGTAAGGCAGCAGCCGCAATGGCTGGCCGCTGCAAAACAAAGCTATTCCTTTTTTCTTTTTGCTTTTTTTCCGCCGGCAGGTCTGGATTCCTCAATCATCTCATACAGCGCTTCCAGTGCGTCCGACAGCGAGCCTAACGAATCGATCAATCCGCAGTCCACAGCGTCCGCCCCTTCCAAAACAGTGCCAACATCCATCACCAGTTCTTCGGTGTTCATCGAAAGGCGGGTGAAGCGCTGGGCGGAGATATGCGAGTTGTTTGTGACAAAGCGTGTGATGCGATCCTGCATTTTTTGAAAATAATCCAGCGTTTGCGGGACGCCCAGCATCAGCCCGTTCATCCGCACCGGATGGATGGTCATGGTGGCCGAGGGGGCGATGAAAGATTTTTTTGCCGCCACAGCCAGAGGAACGCCGATAGAGTGGCCGCCGCCCAACACCAGCGATACCGTAGGCTTTTTCATTCCTGCAACCAGTTCGGCAATCGCCAGCCCGGCCTCCACATCCCCGCCAACGGTGTTGAGCAGGATCAGAAGCCCCTCGATTTTGGGTTCTTCCTCAATCGCCACCAGCTGAGGGATCAGATGCTCATATTTGGTGGTTTTATTCTGAGACGGCAGCACCGTATGGCCTTCGATCTGACCGATAATCGTAAGGCAATGGATGGTGTGCCCTTTTCCAGACGTGATTACAGAACCGGATTCGGTAATCATATCGCAGGCCTGTTCCTCCTGCTGGCTGACTTCTTCTGCACTGTCGCTGTTTAGCACAGCGGGCTTTTTCTTTGATTTTTCATGCGAGCTCATTCAGCTGACACCTCCTGCACTTAGTGTGCCGGAATCAGCCGGATTCATTCATTTCATCGTATTAGTATACCATTTTTTTATAGCGAGGGCAAGCCGTGGAGATTTGCCGAAAAAGGAGCAAAAATGCAAAACTTTCCCCTTTCGGTTGCAAGAGGGGGGTAAAGTTGGTATAATACTTCACGGAAACGATTGAATCCTGAATATCGACCCGCCTGTTTTGCGGCGGATCAGGAACGGAGCGATACAGTTATGAAGACAAGCATTATTATCCTGCTCTGCAAGCTGCTGCGTGTGATTGGCAAGCTTGTGGGAAAAGGGAGCAGTCTGCCGGGGCGTATTGCCTTAAAGCTGGACCCCAACATCCTCAAAAAAATCAAGCTGCCCGATGAGATCGTGGCGGTAACCGGTAGTAACGGAAAAACCTCCACAGTAGAAATGATTGCCCATGTGCTGAAAAGCAACGGCAAAAAAATCGCCTATAACAAAGAAGGTTCCAACCAGATCGAAGGCGTAACGACCTTCCTCCTCAACGACTGTACGCTGGGCGGCCGGGTCAAGAGCGATATCATTCTGATGGAGAGCGACGAGCGCTTTGCCCGCCATACCTTCAAGCATTTTACCCCCACCCACTATGTCATTACTAACCTGTACCGGGATCAGATGACCCGCAACGGACATCCGGAATGGGTGTATGATATTGTCGGGGAAAGCATCCACGAGGGAACACACCTTGTTTTGAATGCGGACGACCCGCTGGTTTCCTGCTTTGGGCTTGGAAAAGAAGCGGTTACCTGGTTCGGCGTAGACCGTCTCCCGTTTTCCACCGACCGAAACACCAGCCTCTATCACGACGGGCGTTATTGTCCAAACTGCAAATCCCGGATGGAATATGACTATTATCATTATAACCATATCGGTTCTTATCATTGTACCGGCTGCGGCCTGCATCGGAACAACACAACGTATACCGTGACCGATGCCAGCCTCAAAGATTCCTATATCGAAATCAACGGGAAGTATCACATTGATCTGAGCTTTTCGGGAATCTACCATTTTTATAACACGCTGGCAACATTTGCCATTTGTAATATTCTCGGCATCCCCGGCGAGCAGATTGTTTCTGCTTTGAACGGCTACCAGATGAAAAGCGGACGGATCGTCAAATTTGCAGTTGGGGAGAAAGAGGGTACCCTTCTCACCTCCAAGCACGAAAACTCGATTTCTTATGACCAGTCTATCCGTGTGGCGGTGCAGGATGAGCGTGATGTAACGGTTACGGTGATTGTAGATGCCATCAGCCGCAAATATTTTACCAGTGAAACCTCCTGGCTGTGGGATATTGATTTTGAACTGCTGGCAGCGGATCACGTCAAGGAGATTATTTTGACCGGCAGATATTGCAACGATCTGGCAGTCCGTTTTTCCTATTGCGGAATCGATTCTCAGCGCATCCATGTAATCGAGGATATCGGGGAAGCAGTCACCTATATGAAAGACAAGGCTCCGGGATATCAGTATGTCATCACCTGTTTTTCGGATAAGGAAAAGCTGCTGGAGAAAGTGGAAAAGAGGGCTGAGGAATGAAACTGCTGTTTTTGTATTATGATATCATGAACCTCTATGGGGAAACCGGGAACATGCGGGTTCTGGAACGGCATCTGCGGGACCAGGGGCTTGAAATCAAAATCGAGGGAAAGACACTTGGAGATGATATCGACTTTTCACAGTATGATTTTATTTACTGTGGTTCCGGCACAGAGCGCAGTCAAAAAGCGGTTTTGCGCCACCTGCTGCCCTATCGGGAACAACTGGCGGCCGTAGCTGAAAATGGGGTTCCCATGCTGTTCACCGGCAATTCCTGTGAGATGCTGGGAAAGAGTATCACCGATGGAAAAGGGACCGTCCACGAGGGGCTTGGCCTGCTCGGATTTACAGTTACCGAACTGGCGGATACCCGTTTTACAGGAGATGTGATTGCTACCACCGAACTGGTAGAAGCGCCTGTGGTTGGCTTTATCAATAAGTGCAGCCTTCTTCAAAATGTAGATTCTCCGTTGTTCCAGCTGCAAATGGGGCATGGCAACACGCAAGATACCAAAGAAGAAGGGTTCCGGTTCCATAACCTGCTGGGAACCCATCTGATTGGCCCGCTCTTGGTAAAGAACCCAGCTGTGATGGAATGGGTCGTCAATGTGATTGGGGAACGGCAGGAGGGCTTTTCCTATCGCACCATCCACTATGAATATGAAGAAAAGGCATATCTTACCACCTATACTGCCTTAAAGCAACGGCTGAATACAAAATAAAACTATTCACAAAAATAAACCGGGATATATGGCTTCTCAAAAGCACCATATATCCCGGTCGTTTTATAGTATGGCTAAAAGGGGATTACGCTTCCTGCTCCATAGCATAGCGGCAGAAGTCTTTCATCACGCATTGGCTGCAACGAGGCTTTCTGGCCATGCACACTGCCCGTCCGTGCAAGACCAGGCGATGGCAGAAATCGTTGGATTCATCCGGCGGCAACACAGCCCGCAGATCTTTTTCAACTTTCAGCGGATTGGTGCTATCTGTCAGCCCCAGCCGCCCGCTGATTCGGATACAGTGGGTATCGGTAACGACTGCCGGTTTATGGAAAATATCGCCCACTACCAGATTGGCTGTTTTGCGGCCGATTCCGGGCAGCTTAGTCAGTTCTTCCAGCGTGTCGGGAACGACACCGTGATAAACGTCCCGCAGCATGCAGCACATGGCATAAATATCACGGGCTTTCGTTTTATATAAACCGCAGGAACGGATATATTCTGCAATTTCTTCTTCGCTTCCCTCGCAAAAGCTGTCAAGGTCGGGAAACCGTTCAAACAGCGCCGGGGTCACCATGTTCACCCGTGCATCTGTGCATTGCGCCGCAAGACGGGTGGCAATCAGGAGCTGGAGAGGGTCCTGATAGGTCAGGGAACAGATAGCGTCCGGGTATTCCTGTTTCAGGGCTTCTACGGCCAATAAGGCTTTTTCCTGGTTGGTCATAAATCTGACCTCCTTTTTGTCGAATCATTTATGTTTATTATAGCTTTTTCTTTGCAGCAAGTAAAGGGCATCGGCAGGTAGAAAGACTTGGAAAGGCCCTTGCGGTTGCGTCCTTTTCATCAGTTTGCTATAATAGACAGGAATTTGAAATCAATGGGGGAAATGATATGATTCGGTTGATTGCAAGTGATATTGACGGTACGCTTTTACCGGAATATTCAACAGTGCTTCCCGATGCGGTTTTTTCTATGATCCGGGAGTTGAAAAAACAGGGAATTGCGTTTTGTGCCGCCAGTGGCAGACAATATGCCAATCTTAGAAGGCTTTTTGCGCCGGTTGCGGATGAAATCTATTATATTTGTGAAAACGGGGCAGTGGTTTACGGCATGGGAGCAGAAGAACCGCTGTTGAATAAAAGTGTGATGAAGCGGGAACTGGCAGAGCAGCTGATTCACGAGATCATTTCCCGCAGGGATTGTGAAGTGCTGGTATCCGGTGCCAACACCAGCTATCTGATTCCCAAGGCAGAGGAAATTGTCCATTGTATACGGGATTCTCTTGGAAATAATACGGTTATTTTGAAAAGTGCCGAAGAAATCCCGGAAGATATCATCAAGGTTTCGGCCTATTGCAATCCCGATACTTCTCTGGTGCAGAAGGAGCTTCCGCAAAAATGGGAGCCTTATTTTCACAGTGCAGTCGCCGGTATGCAGTGGCTGGATTTCACCCTTGCTGATAAAGGGTTCGGCATCCAGGCGATTTGTAAAGCATTGCAGATTTCCCCTGAAAATGTGATGGCGTTTGGCGATAATTTTAACGATGTCCCCATGCTATCAGTAGTAGGGGCTCCGGTGCTGATGGAAAGCGCCCATCCCCAGCTCCGGGAAAAATTCCCTGTCCAGTGCCGGAGTGTTCCGGACTATGTACAGGAATGTCTTCTCCATGGGAATTTCTAATTTCATTTACAGAATAGTACTTTCTATTTTTTTCAATCAGTGATATAATAATGGAATCGGCAGGGAACCCGATTCCATTATTTTTTAGGGTTTCCAAAAGTGATCTATGTTTGACGGATAAAGGACAGGTGAAAAATAAAGTGGCAGGAACAGATATTGCAATTGATTTGGGAACTTCTTCCGTAAAAATATATGTTGACAAAAAAGGCATTGTCCTGAGTGAGCCGGCGGTTATCGCTGTGGATACGGCAACGGATGCCGTTACGGCGGTAGGAGAAGAAGCCTACAAAATGATTGGCCGGACTTCTCAGCGCACAGCAGTCGTGCGTCCGCTCTGTAATGGTGTGATCTCTGACTTTTTGCTGGCGCAGGAGGTAATCCATCATTATCTCAAAAAAATCAGCGGAAGCCGAGTGTTCATGCCCCGTGTGGTGGTAAGCGTCCCCTGTGGCATCACAGAAGTGGAAAAGCGTGCCGTTGTGGATGCCATCAGTTCCACCGGTGTGCGCCGAATCTGTCTGATTGAAGAACCTGTGGCCGCTGCGATGGGGGCAGGAGTGGATATCTCCCAGCCCCACGGCACTTTTGTGGTAGATGTTGGCGGCGGAACCACCGATATGGCAGTGATTTCTCTCAGCGGCGTGGCAATTTCTTCTTCCATGCAGGTAGCGGGCAGCACCTTCGACGATATGGTCATCAAATACATCCGCCGCAAGTATAACCTGCTGATTGGCGAAAGAATGGCAGAGGAAGCCAAAATTGCCATCGGATGCGTCTATCCTCAGCCGGCTACCCGTACCTTCCGCATCAAAGGGCGCAACGCCCTCACCGGCCTCCCCCAATGGGCGGATATCACCTCGGATGAAATGCTGGAGGCCATGATCGAGCCCGCCATGCAGATTGTCCGGCGTGTACAGGAAACTCTGGAAAGCACCCCGCCGGAACTGATGGCAGACGTTTATGAGGATGGGATTATCCTCACAGGCGGCTCGGCACATTTGGCCGGGTTTGATAAGCTGCTTTCGAAAAAGACCAAAATTGCGGTTCGGGTGGCAGAAGAACCCGAAAACTGCGTGGCAAAGGGCGCAGGAAAAGCCATCCGGTATATTGATGATATGGAAAACAAAGAATATGGGATGCTGAACCCTCTCAGCGCCGCATATTGATGGATAGCCCTTTTCTGAGGGTGGGGGGTCCCGCCTTAGGAAAAGGGCTTTTTGTAACGTTACAGAAGGGCAGGTTGTGTCATCATGACAATTCAGGAAGCCAGAATACAGGCAGAAAAACTGCGGGAACAGCTTGTGTATCATGGGCAGAAGTATTATGTAGAAGATGCTCCCGAAATCTCCGACTATGAATATGACATGCTATACCGGCAATTGGAGGAGCTGGAGCAGGAATTTCCACAACTGGTTACAGCGGATTCCCCCACACAGAAGGTGGGCGGCCCCGCTCTCAATACGTTTGCGCCGGTGGAGCATACCGTTCCCATGGAGAGCCTTCACGACTCGTTTTCAGAAGAAGAACTGTTGGATTTTGACCGCAAGGTTCGGGAAACCTGCGGGGCGGTGCGGTATGTGGTGGAACCAAAGTTTGACGGCTTATCGGTATCCCTCGAATACCGTGACGGCGTGTTGGTCAGAGGCTCTACCCGTGGAGATGGTCTGGTGGGGGAAGATGTCACAGCGAATATCCGTACCATCCGGACAGTCCCCAAAAAACTGAAAGAAAAAGTCCCGTTTTTGGAGGTGCGTGGCGAAGTTTACATGTCCCACGAGAGCTTTTATCAGCTTTGCGCCCGTCAGGAGCTGAACGAAGAAAAGCCCTTTAAAAACCCCCGTAACGCTGCGGCCGGTTCGCTGCGGCAAAAAGACGCACGGGTCACCGCTTCCCGGATGCTGGATATTTTTGTGTTTAACATTCAGCAGATCGAAGGCGAAACGCTGGAGAGCCATTCCCAGTCGCTCGAACGGCTGAAGGAACTGGGATTGACCGTAGCGCCGTTTTATCAGGTCTGCGATACCATCGAAGAAGTGATTGCAGAAATTCGCCGGATTGGGGAGATGCGTGGGGAACTGCCCTATTCCATCGATGGCGCTGTTGTCAAGGTGGATTCCTTTGCACAGCGCACCCGGCTTGGCAGCACCGCCAAGTTCCCCAAATGGGCCGAAGCATTTAAATATCCCCCGGAGGAAAAGGAAACTACGCTGCTGTCGGTGGAGATCAATGTGGGGCGTACCGGTGTCCTGACCCCTACGGGTGTTTTTGAGCCGGTGCTGCTGGCAGGGACAACGGTCAGCCGTGCCACCCTTCACAATGAGGATTTCATCAAAGAGAAGGATTTGCGGGTGGGTTCCCGTGTGATTCTTCGCAAGGCCGGGGAAATCATCCCCGAAGTGGTTTCGGTAGTGTCCCATCCCGAAGAAAGCGAGCCCTTCCAGATGCCAGAAGTCTGCCCTTCCTGTGGTGAGCCGGTAAGCCGGGAAGAAGGGGAGGCCGCTATTCGCTGCACCAACCCGGAATGTCCCGCTCAGCTTTTGCGCCACCTGATTCACTTTGCTTCCCGTGACGCTATGGATATTGACGGGCTTGGCCCCGCTATTCTGGAACAGCTGGTAGATGCAGGATTATTGCATACCCCGGCAGACCTTTATTCACTGGAACTTTCCCAGCTATCGCAGCTGGAACGGATGGGGGAGAAATCTGCCCAGAACCTGTTGGATGCGCTGGAAAAGTCCAAGTCCAATGATTTTTACCGCTTGATTTTTGCGTTGGGGATTCCGCATATTGGAGCCAAGGCAGCCAAGCTGCTGGCCGGACGTTTTTGCTCTATGGAGGCTTTGATGCAGGCTGATGCCGCAGAGATTGCCGCAATTGATGGATTTGGAGAAATCATGGCAGAGGCGGTCGTCCGCTTTTTGAGCCTGCCGGGTACCCGTCACCTGATCGGCGCATTGCAGGCGGCCGGTGTGAATATGGTTGCCCCGGAAACACAGCAGACAGGCTCCCTTTTTGCCGGAAAAACCTTTGTGCTAACCGGAACACTGCCCACCATGACCCGCAGTGAAGCCTCGGCGCTGATTGAAAAGCTGGGCGGCAAGGTGAGCGGTTCGGTTTCCAAAAAGACCAGCTTTGTGGTAGCCGGTGAGGAGGCCGGGAGCAAGCTGACCAAAGCGCAGAATCTGGGCGTGACGATTCTGACAGAGGAACAGCTTCTGGCAATGGCTCGGGATGGAGAATAAGCAGTCGGGAGGAAAAAGCATGTCACAAACCAGAGTATTGGGGATTCTGGCGCATGTAGATGCCGGAAAAACGACCCTGTCTGAGCAGATTCTGTTCCAGTCCCACACCATTCGTCAGGCCGGCCGGGTCGACCATCAAGACAGCTTCCTCGATGACAATCCGCTGGAAAAGCGCCGGGGCATTACCATCTTTTCGGGACAGGCTCCGTTTGTCTGGAAAGAATCGCCCTGGTATCTGGTGGATACGCCGGGACATGCGGATTTTACTGCGGAAATGGAGCGGTGCCTGGGCGTGTTGGATGCGGCAGTGCTGGTGGTCAGCTGTGTGGAGGGCGTTCAGGGACACACAGAAACCATCTGGCAGCTGCTGCGAAAAAATCAGATTCCCACCTTTTTCTTTTTGAATAAAACAGACCGGGCGGGTGCAGACCCTGAGCGGGTGATGAGGCAGATTGAAAAGCGCTTTCAGACCACGGTTTGCCTTTCGCAGGGGGAGATCACCTCTGCTATGATGGAACTGGCGGCCGAGCGGGATGACGCTCTGCTGGAACGTTATTTTGCCGGTGCCGTTGACGAAAGCGAATGGAACACCCTGCTTCCCCCACTTATGAAGGAGGGGGTCTTCTGCCCGGCTGTGGCCGGGGCAGCGCTGTCGGGAACCGGGGTAGAACCGCTTCTCACTCTGGTTCACCAGCTGACGCCGGAGCCGGGCGGGCTGGATGCGCCGTTTTCTGCCCGTATCTATCAGATTCGCCGTGACACACAGGGCAACCGGGTAGCGTTTCTGCGGGTGACCGGTGGGCAGCTGAAAACCAAAGACTGGGTGGGCGAAGATAAAATCAACGAGCTGCGCCGGTATAGCGGGAACCGCTTCCAGACCATCCAGCAGGTGCAGGCAGGCGACCTTTGCGGAGCAACCGGGCTTTCTTCTGCTTCAGCCGGAGAGAGTATCGGGGAGGTCACACATGCCCCCGGAAAAAGGATGGAACCCATGCTTTCGGCTGCTGTCCACTTTGATGAGAAGAAATGCCCGAATAAAACCATGCTTTCCTATTTTCGGATTCTGGAGGACGAGGAACCGGCTCTTGGCGTCCAGTGGGTGGAAGCCTTGCAGGAAATCCAGGTTCGGGTCATGGGCGTGATTCAGCTGGAGGTTTTGCAGGAGATGGTGCGGGAAAGGTTCTCGCAGGAAGTCACCTTTTGGGAATGTCGTGTGTTGTATCGGGAAACGATTTCCAACACGGTCATCGGCAGAGGCCATTTTGAACCGCTGCGCCATTATGCAGAGGTGAAGCTGCGTCTGGAGCCGGGAGAACCGGGAAGCGGGGTCGTGTTTGCCAGCGAATGTCATACAGATGAGTTGGCTTTAAACTGGCAGAGGCTGATCGAAACCCATGTTTATGAAAAAGAACATAAAGGGGTGTTAACAGGCTCCCCGATTACCGATCTTACAATCACACTGCTGGCCGGGCGTGCCCACGAAAAACATACCGAAGGCGGAGATTTCCGGGAAGCAACCTACCGGGCCATCCGGCAGGGGCTGATGAAGGCCGACAGTGTCCTGCTGGAACCCTGGTATGCTTTTACTGCGGTGGTTCCCACAGAATTGACCGGTCGGCTTTTGTCGGATATTCAGCAGATGGGCGGCGAATTTGAGATTCCCGAAACGCTTTCGGAAACTTCTGTCATAAGCGGGAGGGCGCCGGTAGAAAAAATGGCAGGCTATCAGCGAGAGCTGATTTCCTATACTCGTGGTACTGGTTCGCTGTCGCTTCGGTTTTCCGGTTATGAACCCTGCGGACAGGCAGAAAAAGTCCTTGCTTCTATCGGATATGAAGCAGAGAGGGACACCGAAAATCCGGCCGGTTCTGTGTTCTGTTCTCATGGAGCGGGCTTTTTCGTTCCCTGGCAGGAAGCAGACGGATACATGCACCTGGAATAACACTCTGCCTCTAATTTCAGCTTTCTTTGTCCCGCCCCTATGGACATGCCATATTTTATGAGGATATGCACGATTTTTTCATGTTTCTGCACGAATTCTCTCTATGGGTTTGGGGACGGTTTTGTTATAATAGGAGTGTTGAAGAAAAGCTCTCTGAAACACGGGAGATCGAATGAATATTTCACGCTGGGAGGTTAACGGCATGGTAACAAAATTTGCTGAACTTTATGGGCATGATGCCGATGTGCAGAAGGCACGGTATGAACAAATTGTAAAGGGATATGAAACCTGCTATGGGGCTTGCAACAATTTGGAGTTTTTCAGCGCCCCTGGCCGGACAGAGGTGGGCGGAAACCACACCGACCACAATCATGGGTGCGTGCTGGCAGCAGCGGTCAATCTGGATATTGTAGCAGCGGCTGCGCCGAACGGAGAAAATATTGTACGCCTGAAATCTTTGGAATATGAGAAAATGGACGAGATTGACCTGTCTGACCTTTCAGTACAGGAGCAGGAAAAAGAAAAGTCTGCTTCGCTGATTCGTGGCGTGTGCGCCCGGTGCCGTGAGCTGGGCTATCAGGTTGGCGGCTTTAACGCCTATACTGCCACACAGGTGCTAAAAGGTTCCGGCCTTTCCAGCTCGGCTGCTTTTGAAGTGGCGGTCGTTACTGTCATCAGCCACCTGTTTAATGATGGGAAAATCGACCCCGTAGAAGCAGCCCAAATCGCACAGTATGCAGAAAACGTCTATTTCGGAAAGCCCTCCGGCCTGATGGATCAGACAGCCAGCAGCGTGGGCGGCTTTACTGCGATTGATTTCCATGACCCAGCCAAACCGGTTCTTGAGAAAGTCGATTTTGATCTGGATACCTATGAGTATGCCCTTTGTATTGTAGACACCGGCGGAAACCATGCCGACCTTACCGGCGACTATGCTTCCATTCCGGTTGAGATGAAATCGGTTGCCAAATTGCTTGGGGCAGAAGTGCTGCGGGACGTAGATGAGTCTGTATTCTGGTCTAAGCTGGGTGAGCTGCGCCAGAAGGCAGGTGACCGTGCGGTGCTGAGAGCTATGCACTTCTTCAGCGATAACCGGATTGCACAGGAAGAAGCTGCGTTGCTTAAAAAAGGCGATTTTGAAGGCTTTAAGGCGAAAATTATCGAGTCCGGCCGTTCTTCTGCCACCCGCCTGCAAAACGTATTTGCATGCAGCAATCCCTCAGAGCAGGGGCTTTCTGTGGCGTTGGCCGTTTCTGAAACCTTGCTGGCTGGAAAAGGCGCCTGGCGTGTCCATGGCGGCGGCTTTGCGGGTACCATCCAGGCATTTGTACCAAAGGCATTTTTGGCAGAATATCGTGAGAAAATGGAAGCCGTTTTTGGCGAGGGAACCTGCCATGTTCTGTCTATCCGCAGCGCAGGCGGCGTGAAGGTTGAAATCTAACAAAATTGTAAGAAAAAATTCAGTAATCTTGGATGCCTATTTCCCTGAAACTGTGCTATACTGAAGTATAGTTTTTTGAAGGGTCGTGCAGGCTTGTGGATGTATCGATAATCTTCCCGGTTAAAAATCTCGGACAAAAGCTTTCCGAAATGATTCCCTATATTAGCTCGCAGATTACATCTTTTTCCAGCGAGTTAATTATCGTTGATATGGGTTCCAGCGACGCAACCGTTGCGACTGCCCTGCGCTTGCTGCGCCAGGAAGGGCTTACTGGATGTGTAATCCAAAATGGGGAAGTGACACCGGCAGAAGCATTAAATTCCGGTATCCATAAAGCAAAGGGAAAGTATATTTCGTTTCTTTTTGCCAGACGGCTGTATTCCGGTGTTCTTTCGGAATATTACCATACAGCAGAACATACCGATGCAGACCTGGTGTTTGGCAGTATGACAGAAGCGGAGTCCCGCACGGCAGAGAGGCAATCAATGAGCCGGGTTGTCAAGAAAAAACAGGGCGTGGATTACATGAAGGCGTGCCTGGAAGGAAAGTTATATCTGGATATTGCGGCTTTGCTTTTGCGCCGGCAGTTTCTGCTCGAAAACCAGATCTGGTTTGTGCAGGAATGTCGCTATGGGTATGCAGAGGAGTTCCTTTATCGTTGCCTGATGCGTGGCAAAGAAATTGTCCCTTCTCCGGTTATGCTAAAACGGGAAAGAGGACTGGAACTTACCGGGCCATCTCCTGTGCCGGTGGGAAAAGAGATTTTTCAGGAAACAGAAGCCATGCTGCGGGTGCAGGATATCCTCTGGTGTGAACACAGTCAGGAAAACGACCTGATGGAGTTGCTGACCTGTCAGCGGATTCCGGCGGCGGTTATGCATGGAATCGATGTACTGCTGCGTAATGGATACAGCCACTCTGTGGTTCGTGCGGAGATGAAAAAGCTCTCTTATGAAAAGCTGTTAAAAATAGGGCGATATACCTCTGCGGACTTAAAAAAGAAAATCCGCCACTGGAAGTCGTTTTGGCATCACTATTTTCCTTCACAATTATGAGTAAAAACCTGCCGCTTTCGTTTGGAAAACGGCAGGTTTTGTGCATGATTATCACAAAAGCACGATCTTTCCAAAGGTTAAAAGAAAAATTTACAATCTATTCACTCCCTTTGCCGGATTCATATAGTACAATAATGTCACTTGGACAGGTGAAATGCGGTTACGGTTAATAGGGGTGAATCAGGTGTTTGGCTATATCCGTCCACATAAATCAGAACTCCTGGTTCGTGAATATGAACAGTACCGAGGAATTTATTGCACACTCTGTAAGCAGATGGGGCTAACCTATGGCAGGATCTCCCGGTTGGCGCTGAGCTATGATTGTACGTTTTTGGCGATGGTGTTGATGGGACTGTCGGAGGAATGCCCGTCTTTTGCGAAAGGGCGGTGTGTGGTCAATCCATTAAAATCCTGTGTATTCTGTTCCGGCGGACAGGAGGCGTTCCGGTATGCGGGCGCTGTTTCGATTTTGCTGACAGATGCCAAGTTGCTGGATGATTGGCAGGACAGCGGCTTTTTTGGAAAGTGTAAAGCGGGGTTCCTTCGATTGTTGGGCAGACGTTCCTATCGTAAGGCCGCAAAAGCATATCCCGAAATGGCAGAGTCTGTCAAACGATATCTGGCAGCACAGCAGAGTGCCGAGAAGAATACGCCCGGTTCACTGGATGCCTGTGCCGACCCCACTGCAAAGCTGTTGGCAGAAGTGCTGAAAAACTGGAGCAGAGGGGATGAACGCCTTTCTGTGATTCTGGAACAGTTCGGCTATTTTCTGGGGCGCTGGGTCTATTTGATGGATGCTGCGGATGATTTGCCCAGCGATATCAAAGAGAAAGAGTTTAACCCCTTTATTGGCGCTCTGGGGCTTGAAGCCAACACCGAGCTGGAAGGCGAAACCCGACGTAAGGCCGAAGAAGCCTGTAACAGTGTTCTGAATATGACGGTATCACGCATTATTGCACCGCTGAATCTTTTGGAATGGCAGAGATTTGGACCGATTATTGAAAATGTGATCGAAAAAGGGCTGCCGGAGATGCAGCGTGAAATTTTATTTTTGCACGCAAAGGAGAAGAAGCATGTCTGATCCATACAAGGTTTTAGGAGTGTCCCCCTCCGCAACGGACGAGGAAATCAAAGCAGCATATCGTGAACTGGCGAAAAAATATCATCCCGATAATTACGCCAACACCCCTCTGGCAGATTTCGCCACCGAGAAGATGAAAGAAATCAACGAGGCCTATGACACCATTGTGTCGCAGCGCAGGAATGGCGGCAATGCCGGAAACCCTGGTGCTGCCGGCGGCTATCAGCAGCCGGGTGGATACCAACAGCCGGGCGGCTATCCGGGATATGGGTATGGCGGTTACCGTGCAAATTCCAGTTTCAGCGATGTGCGAAACCTTATTATGACTGGCCGGTTTGCCGATGCAGAGCAGATTCTTAACGGCGTTCCTATGGATGGACGAAATGCAGAGTGGTATTTCCTAAAGGGTTCTGTCCTGTATAAGCGTGGATGGCTGGAAGAAGCCTCCAACCACTTCTCCCGTGCCTGCCAGATGGACCCCACCAATCCCGAATACCGGGCTGCTATGAATCAGATTTTGAATCAGCGTAACGGACGCTACGGCGGTTATAACCCCAATATGCAGGGAGCTGGCGGCTGTAATTCCTGCGATGTTTGTTCCTCTTTGATTTGTGCAGACTGCTGCTGCGAATGTATGGGCGGCGATCTGATTTCCTGCTGCTGACGGGAGGGACTGTATTGTGACAAAAACGATACGAGTCGCCTTTTGTGGTGCAGCTGCTGCACTCGAAATCGTTCTGCTGTTTCTCACCAATCTGTTTCCCACTGCAACCATTGCACTCCCGGCAATAGCAGGCGTTATGCTGATGGCGGTGGTAATAGAGGTTGGCGTGAAATGGGGCTGGGTGGTTTATGGGATCTCTGTATGCCTCTCCTTTTTTCTGATGTCGGATAAAGAGGCTTTTTTGATGTATCTGTTGTTTTTTGGGTATTATCCTACCTTAAAGGCTTCCATCGAAAAGAAAGTTCGTTCAAAACCGGTTTCCTGGCTGATAAAGGTATTGGTCTTTAATTTAGCAGCTGTTATGGATGCGTTGGCAGTTGTCTTTATTTTGCAGGTTCCCACCGAGATTGGGTTGCTTATTCCTGCATTGTTGCTTTTGGTTGCCAACGTAGTGTTTGTAGTTTATGATTCCGCTCTTTCCGGTCTGGTATGGGTGTACTGGAAACGGCTGCATCCTTATCTTGCAAAAACATTTCAAAGCAGGCGATAATTGTTAACCGAAAGGGTTCTTCTGAGAAAAAGAAGAACCCTTTTTTGATGTCAAAAACCCATAAAAATGAAGCCGGGCTTCTCGATTCCTGCAAAAAAGGAGCAAAATCATCATTCAAGACTTGATTTTTTCTCAATAACAGGATAAGATTGATTATAAGAGGCTTTTTTAAGTCATTTTCAGGAATTTTATATTTTTTAGCAAGTAAGCAGATTGGGGATGAAACGGCATGAATATCCAGCTGATTGCCAGAATTCACGACAAAATGTCGGAGTTTTCCAAGGGCCAGCGCAGAATTGCCAAATATATTGAGGAACACTATGACAAGGTCGCATTTATGACTGCTTCCAAGCTGGGCGCAACGGTTGGGGTCAGTGAATCAACAGTGGTTCGGTTTGCAACAGAAATCGGGTATTCGGGGTACCCTGAGTTGCAGCGGGCCATGCAGGAGATGATTCGCAGCCGCCTTACCAGTGTCCAGCGTCTGGAGATTACCGCACAAAATCTGGAGAGTTCGCAGCTTTTGAGTGCGGTTTTAAATCAGGATATCGATATCATCCGCCGTACCATGGAAGAAACCTCCCACGAGGAATTTTATCGGGCGGTAGATGCAATCGTAGATGCACAGAAAGTGTATATTCTTGGAGCCAGGAGCTCCCACGCCCTGGCTACATTTATGTCTTATTATTTTAACCTGATTTTTGACAATGTACAGCTCGTCAACTCTGCCAGTGAAGCCGAAATTTTTGAGCAGATGGTCAACGTAGGGGAAAACGATGCAGTAATCGGAATCAGCTTCCCCCGGTATTCCAGAAAAGTGGTCAAAGCCCTCCACTTTGCTTCCGACCGCAAAGCAAGGGTCATTGCAATTACCGACAGCCCGCTTTCTCCGCTGGCAGAAACAGCGCAGTATGTGCTGCGGGCCCGGAGCGATATGGCTTCCTTTGTGGATTCGCTGGTGGCCCCCCTGAGCCTGATTAATGCCTTTATTGTTACCATTGCCATAAAGAAGAAGGAAACAGTCGGCGAGAACTTGCGGCGCTTGGAAGAAATCTGGGATCAATACAGTGTTTACGAAAAGGTGGAGGAAGATAAAACATCGTGAAGAACCATAATTCATATGATGTGATTGTTGTGGGGGCAGGCCCTGCCGGAATGATGGCTGCTGGAACAGCAGCAGAGCAGGGGAAGCGGGTGCTGCTGCTGGAAAAGAAAGAGCATCCGGGGAAAAAGCTGGCAATTACCGGAAAAGGCCGCTGTAATGTGACAAACCAATGTGAAAACAGCGAAGTCATTGCTTCTGTTCCTACCAATGGACGTTTTTTATATAGTGCCCTTTCTGTTTTTTCTCCGCAGGATACCATGGAATTTTTTGAGAGACTGGGTGTGCCGCTCAAGGTAGAGCGGGGGAACCGGGTTTTTCCGCAGTCTGATAAAGCATCGGATATTGTGGAGGCGTTGGTCTACTTTGTCCGGCGTAATGGTGTAGAGCTTGTAACCGGAGAGGCAGTTTCCAAAATTTTGCTGCAAGACGGCAAGGTAAACGGTGTTGAAACCAAAGAGGGAAACTGCTATTACAGCTCAAAAGTCCTGATTGCCTGTGGCGGTTCTTCTTATCCAGGAACCGGCTCCAATGGAGATGGAATCCGGCTGGCGCAAAAGGCAGGCCATACGATTTCCCCGCTTCGCCCTTCACTGGTAGCGCTTCGGATGCAGGAGCAGGAAGAATGTGCCGCCATGCAGGGGCTGGCGCTGAAAAACTGCGGGATCGAAGTGTATGACCAGAAGAAAAAGCGCAGAATTTATGAAGACTTTGGGGAATTGCTGTTTACGCATTTTGGACTGTCCGGCCCGGTGATTTTAAGTGCCAGCGCTCATATGCGGGAAATGGAGCCGGGAAGATACCGGATTTCCCTGAATTTAAAGCCAGCCCTCAGCCCTGAGCAGCTGGATGCACGGCTGCAGCGGGATTTTATCGAAAACCGGAACCGGGATTTTTCCAATTCCTTGGGGGCTTTATTGCCCCGAAAGTTGATCCCGGTAATCATTGAGCGTTCTGGAATTCCGCCGCACTGGAAATGCAATCAGATTACCCGTGTGCAGAGAACCGCTTTTGCTTCGCTCCTTCGGGACTTTTCCTTTACGGTAGAGGGTTTCCGTCCCATTGAAGAAGCCATTGTCACTTCTGGCGGCGTTTCGGTAAAAGAGGTAAATCCCAAAACCATGGAATCCAAAAAAGTTCTCGGGCTTTATTTTGCAGGTGAAGTATTGGATGTGGATGCCTATACAGGGGGATTTAATCTGCAAATCGCCTTTGCAACGGGACGTCTGGCCGCACTTGGAATGGATACCCCGTAAACCATAGAAATACAAGATACAAACAATAGAAATGATAGAAACAAAAGGACGAAAGGAACGATCATACCATGTATGCAATTGCAATTGACGGGCCGGCCGGCGCAGGAAAAAGCAGTGCCGCAAAGGCTGCTTCCAGAAAGCTGGGTTTTATTTATGTAGATACCGGAGCCCTTTACCGCACAGTTGGGCTGTATATGCTGCAAAATGAGATCTCTATGCAGGAGCAGGAAAAGGTAGCCGCTGCGCTGCGTGACATTCAGGTGGAGCTGGCTTTCCGGCCGGATGGACAGCATGTTTTTCTGAATGGGGAGGACGTATCGGAAAAAATCCGTACGCCGCAGGTTTCAATGGCAGCTTCTTCGGTTTCCGCTATTCCGGCAGTTCGGGAATTCCTGTTCGATTTGCAACTTTCTCTGGCCGAAAAAAATAATGTTTTGATGGATGGCCGTGACATTGGAACGGTGGTGCTTCCCAATGCACAGGTGAAGATTTTCCTCACAGCTTCTGCTGAAGAAAGAGCTCGCAGACGCTGTTTGGAGTTGGAGCAGAAGGGGCAGCCGGTCGCTTATGAAGAAGTTCTGGAAGATATCCGCCAGCGGGATTATCAGGATTCCCACCGTGAAATTGCACCGCTGGTTCCGGCGAAAGACGCTGTGATCCTGGATACCAGCGATTGTGACCTGGAGGGCGCTGTACAGCGAATTCTTGAAATCGTTCATAAAAAATTGCCAAATATTAAGATTGATTTTTAACAATAAAACAGTATATAATATATGGTGTATTGGCTTATGGAAGATCAGACGCATATCAGCCGGTCTTTCACAACACATTGGCGTGTTCGACGCCAAGGAATGAGGGAACTATATGAAGCATGCACCATTATATCGTTTTGGAAAAGCGGTCGTACCCCCGCTTTTTCGTATTGGCAATCCCATTCTGGTGAGCGGAGCAGAAAAAATGCCGCCAGAAGGACGGGTTGTGATTTGCTGTAATCACGTTACCATGAAAGATCCGATTTTTGTTTCGTCTGTCCATAAACGTCAGATCAATTACATGGCAAAGGCCGAGCTGTTTGAAAATAAATTTTTCGGAGGCGTCATCCGCTCTCTCGGAGCTTTTCCGGTCCATCGTGGACAGGGCGATCAGGATGCCATGGCTTCTGCCCGTAAATTGTTGGAAGAAGAGCGTGTGGTCGGGATTTTTATCGAGGGAACCCGTTCCCGCACCGGGCAACTGTTAAAGCCTAAAACCGGGGCAGTTATGCTGGCTCACCAGACTCATTCTCCCATCCTTCCCATGTGTATCACGGCTCCTGAGGGAAAGGTTCCATCTGCGTTTCAGAAAATTGCCGTATCCTGCGGCGATTTGATTCTGCCGGAAGAATTGGGAATTGAAGATGGCAATATAGCTTCCTATCGCAATGCGGCCCGGCTGGTGATGAGCCGTATTGCTGAAATGAGGGAGCGGGATATTCTGGCTTTGAAAAAACCGGAAAAGGAGTCCTGAGAGTTTTGAGTATACAGGTTGCAAAAAGCGCCGGTTTCTGTTTTGGCGTGAACCGGGCGGTAGAAATGGTATATGACCTGTTGCAAAAAGGCAAGAAGGTTTATACTTTGGGGCCGATTATCCACAATCCTCAGCTGGTTGCAGAACTTTCAGAAAAAGGTGTGACGATTGCATCCGAACCGGAAGAAGTTCCAGAGGGGGGAACCGTGGTGGTGCGTTCCCATGGCGTAGCCCAGGATGTAATGGATCGAATTTCACAGTGCGGCGTAGAATGTGCCGACGCCACTTGTCCTTTTGTTGCAAAGATTCACAAAATCGTTTCGGACGCATCGAAAAAAGGACAGGTGATTTTGGTGGCGGGAGACCGCCATCATCCGGAAGTCGAAGGGATTATCGGGCATTGCAGCGGGTTTTATTATGTCTTTAAAAATCGTGCAGAGCTAAAAACTATCAACGAATCTCATCCAGAATTGTTACATTTGCCAGTTTGTGTGGTATCACAAACGACATTTAACGGCTCAGAATGGGAAAATTGTTTAGAAATCATCGAAAAGGTATATACAAACGCTTCGGTTTTTGGTACAATATGTAATGCTACGGCGCAGCGGCAGGCTGAAGCTGTGGCGCTGGCCAAAGCATCCGATTTGATGATTGTGATCGGCGGAAGGCAAAGTTCCAATACCGCAAAACTGCGGGAAGTGTGTCTTCCTTTCTGCCAGACGATTCTGGTAGAAACCGCCGTGGAACTATACGCCATGCCAAAAGAGATCTTGGATTCTCTGGCAGGCGCAAAGGTTGGCATTACTGCGGGTGCTTCAACGCCCGCAAGCATAATAAAGGAGGTACTTGTTACCATGACAGAAATCATTGAAGGCGCTGTTCAAAATTCTACGGAGGTTACCGAATCTAATTTTGCAGAGATGCTTGAAGAATCTCTCAAAAGCTTAAATACAGATGAGAAGGTTCACGGTGTTGTTGTCGGTATCACCCCGAACGAGGTGTATGTTGATGTAGGCCGCAAGCAGGCTGGTTTTGTCCCCGCTTCCGAGCTTTCCGCTGACCCCAATGTCAAGCCGGAAGACGTTGTGAAGATTGGCGACGAGATGGATCTGCTGATCATGCGCACCAACGATCAGGAAGGCACCATCATGCTTTCCAAAAAGCGTTTCGACAGCATCAAGGGCTGGGAAGCTGTTGCTGCTGCTGAGGAGAGCCAGGAAGTTCTCACCGGTGTTGTCACCGAGGTTATCAAGGGCGGCGTGATCGCTGTTACCAATGGTATCCGTGTGTTCATCCCCGCTTCTCAGGCAACTGCTGCTCGTGGCGATAGCCTGGACGAGCTGCTGAAGAAGGAAGTGCAGTTCCGCATCATCGAGGTCAACCGTTCCCGCCGTCGTGCAGTGGGCTCCATCCGTTCCGTCCTGAAAGACCTGCGTAAGGCTCAGGCCGACAAGTTCTGGGAGACCGCTGAAGAAGGCAAGGAGTACACCGGTGTTGTGAAGTCCCTCACCGCTTATGGCGCATTTGTGGATCTGGGCGGCATCGATGGCATGATCCATATTTCCGAGCTGTCCTGGACTCGTGTAAAGCATCCTTCCGAGGTTGTGAACGTGGGCGATACCGTTCAGGTTTACATCAAGGCTCTGGATCGTGAGAAGGGCAAGATTTCTCTGGGCTACAAGCGTTCCGAGGACAACCCCTGGAACATCCTGGAGCGTGACTATCCCGTGGGCACCGTGTGCGATGTGACAGTGGTTGGCATGACCACCTTCGGCGCATTTGCTCGCATCATCCCCGGCATTGATGGCCTGATTCACATCTCTCAGATCGCTGACCATCGCATTGAGAAGCCGCAGGATGTCCTGAAGATCGGCGATGTGGTCAAGGTAAAGATCACCGAGATCGACTTCGAGAAGAAGCGTGTTTCTCTGTCCATCCGTGCTGCTGTTGAGGCAGAAGAAGCAGAAGCTGTTTCTGAGGAAGAGGCTTCCGAGGAATAATCACTTTGGTTATCAGCCCCTTTCACGGAATGTGAGAGGGGCTTTTTTCTCAAATCTTTTGGATGCTATTCTATATGGAATGAACTGGAAGGGTTTGGGAAGTATAATAACAGCAACAAGAACCCGATCATAACAGAATGGAGGAATTCTTCAATGGCTGCTATCACAAAAGATACCATTATCGGCGATATTCTGGATATCGACCGCACAACTGCCCCGTTCTTCCTGGAGATGGGGATGCACTGCCTGGGCTGCCCCTCTGCAAGAGGCGAAACGCTGGAGCAGGCCTGCCTGGTACATGGCGTCAGTGTAGATGAACTGGTTGCCAAGCTGAACCAGCACATCGAAGGCAAGTAATTCTCGCCTTTTCAGGCGATTCCGCCCGATACAAGTGTGTCTTTGTTGGCGTGTGCTTCCTTGATGGAGCAGTAGGAAACAGGCATACTTTGCATATCGGGCGGTTTTTCTTTGTGTATTTTTCGAAAGGAGTTCTGCTATGCGGATGTTTCAACTGGATCCCCGCCTTCAACTGTGTGCAGAGATGGTGCGGGAGGGGAGTGCTTTGGCAGATGTGGGAACCGACCACGCCTATTTACCAATCTGGCTTCTTTTGCACCAGAAAATTTCCCGTGCAATCGCCATTGATGTGCGGGAAGGGCCGCTACAAACAGCCAAAGAAAACGTGGTGCGGTATCAGGTAGAAAAGCAGGTTCGGCTTTCTCTTTCCAATGGCCTGTGTGGAATATCCGCCAAAGATGCGGATGATATCGTGATTGCCGGCATGGGCGGCGAACTCATCGCACAGATTCTCTCAGAAGCGCCTTGGACGAAAGACCCTGAAAAACGCCTGATTCTTCAGCCCATGACAACCGCACCGGAGCTTCGCAAGTGGTTGGGGGAGCAGGGATATGCCATTGAGCAGGAAAAGTGTGCGGTTGCCGACGGAAAGCCCTATTCTGTGATGCAGGTGACCTATGACCCGCAGCAGGCCGGGCAACTGATGAAAGAGGAACTATATCCCTATATCGGCAGACTGGCGGGGAATATGCCGGAAGAAAAAGAATATATTTCCAAGGTAATCCATCAGCTCTCCAACCGCCTGAAAGGGTATGTCCATACAAACGACCAAAGCAAAACGCAGCAGGCCGAGCGGATTCTTTGGCTTCTGCGGGAGAAAATTGGACTTCAACAAACCGAAACCATGAAGGAAGGATGTGGCGAACCGTGACGCTTGTTGGTGAAATTTATGAATATATTGACAGCTTTGCCCCTTTTGCAGAAGCAATGGGGTTTGACAATGTAGGATTGCTGGCGGGTGATTCCCATAAGCCGGTAGAAACTGCTGTGCTGGCCTTGGATATTACGCTGGAAGTGGTGGAAGAAGCACAGCAGGCAGGCGCACAGCTGATTGTGAGCCATCATCCGGTAATCTTTGCGCCGCTGCGCCGCCTTTCTGCCAACAGCGTGCCGTGGAAGCTGGCCTCGTGTGGGATTTCGGCGATTTGCGCCCACACCAATCTGGATATGGCGTTTGACGGCGGTGTGAATGATGCGCTTTCCCGCTCCCTGCTGCTAAAAGAACGCCGGGGAATCTGCCCGAATGGTTCCGGATTTGAAGGAATTGTAGGAGAAGTCAGTCAGGAAATGTCCCCCGCTGCTTTTGCCGCTTTTGTCAAAGCGTCGTTGGGATGCGGCGGCGTTCGGTTTGTCCCCGGTAAGCAGAATGTAACCACTGTGGGACTGTGCAGCGGCGCCGGAGCAGATTGCATGGAGGCGGCTGTTTCGGCAGGAGCAAACGCATTTGTAACCGGAGAAGTGAAGCACCATCAATTCCTGCTGGCCAAAGAGCTGGGGATCACGTTGGTGGAAGCCGGGCATTTTTATACCGAAAATGTGGTGATTCCGCAGCTGACACAACGGCTGCGGGAAAAATTCCCAGAGATTACCTGGGTGGAATCTCAGGCAAAGGCGCCGGAGCAGTATTGTTGAATGAACGATTGATCACGTCAGGAGGGTTTTATGGCACTAGACGGTATTTTTCTGCATCATTTGCAGCATGAATTGAGCCAGCGGGCGCTGGAGGCCCGTGTGGACAAAATCTATCAACCCAACCGGGATGAACTCATTGTGACGTTCCGAACCAGAGGGGATCGCTTTCATCTGTTGCTTTCTGCCAGAGTCAACAGCGCACGGGCGCACTTTACCACCTGTCTGCCGGAAAACCCGAAACAGCCGCCCATGCTCTGCATGCTGCTGCGAAAGCGTCTTACAGGCGCCCGGCTGGTTTCCATCGAACAGCCGGGTCTGGAACGAATGCTCCGCTTTGCTTTTGATGCGGTTAATGAACTGGGCGATCATGTCCGGCTGGAACTGATTATCGAAATCATGGGGCGGTATAGCAACGTGATTTTTGTGGACGAGAATGGGAAAATTATCGACGCTCTCAAACGGGTAGACGCCGAAATGAGTTCGGAACGCTTGGTGCTTCCGGGCGTTACCTATCATCTCCCTCCGGCACAGGATAAAATCAATCTGCTCGAAAGCGAGCCTTCTCAGGTGATAGAGCGCCTGCGTTCCTTGCCGGGTGACTCCGAGCTGTACAAAGGGCTGCTTTCCTGTATTCAGGGAGTTTCGCCGGTGGTATGCCGGGAAATCCAGCATCTGGTCGGCAGGGGGGCGGACGTGTATTCCAAACAGTTGACGCCTCAGCAGGAAGAACGGTTGCTTTTCTTTTTGTCTGCCTTGCGGGATACCGCCCGGAATGCTTCCGGAACTCCACATATGGTGGTCAATCTGGCACAGCACAAGCCCATGGACATTTCTTTCCTGAACATCACCCAGTATGGAACATCGGCTCTGATACGGCAGGCAGAAACCTTCTCTCAGCTGCTGGATGACTTTTACTCCGAGCGTGACCGGATTGAGCGGATGCGTGTGCGGGAATCCGATTTGCTGCGGGTTATTACCACTGCCTCTGAGCGCCTGAGCCGCAAAATCGGCCATCAGCGGGCAGAGCTGGAGCAATGCGCCGAGCGAGAGCATCTGCGGGTATGCGGCGACTTGATCAGTGCCAACCTGTATCAGATGGAAAAGGGCGTATCCAGTGTAACATTGCAGAATTTCTATGAGGAATCCCTGCCCATGATGGAGATTCGACTGGACCCGGCGCTCACGCCCAACCAAAACGCCCAGAAGTATTATAAAGAATACCGTAAAGCAAAAACGGCAGAGGAAAAGCTTACTGAACAGATTGCGTTTGCGGAGCAGGAGCTGATTTATCTTGATTCCGTATTGGACGAGTTGGGGCGTGCCGAAACAGAGAAGGACCTTACAGAAATCCGGCAGGAGTTGATGGAGCAGGGATATATCCGGATGCTTCGCAGTAAGCGCCGCCCGGAAGCCGGACATGCAGCGCCGCTGGAGTTTCTGACTTCCGATGGATTCCGGGTGCTGGTTGGCCGGAATAACCGTCAAAACGACCGTCTAACGTTGAAACAGGCCAATAATAACGATATCTGGTTCCACACCAAGAACATTCCCGGCTCCCATACGGTGCTGGTGACAGACGGACAGGAACCCACCGAAATCGCCATGCTGGAGGCAGCGCAGCTGGCAGCCTGGCACAGCCGTGGGCGGGATTCCTCTCAGGTGCCGGTGGATTATACCCAGATTCGTCATGTGAGCAAGCCGCAGGGGGCAAAACCCGGAATGGTGATTTATGTGCAGTATAAGACCGCATATGTCACGCCGGCTTTGCCTTTAAAGCAGGAAGACTGAACAGACAAGAAAGGATAAGCATATGTATCGACTGATCAAACAGGAGGGAGCGGCCCGCCGTGGCGAATTTACAACTGTCCACGGTACCATCCAGATGCCGGCGTTTATGAACGTGGCGACTTGCGGTGCGATCAAAGGGGCGGTTTCCGCTCAGGATTTAAAGGAAGTACACTGTCAGGTGCAGCTTTGCAACACTTATCATCTGCATCTGCGTCCCGGCGATGAGATCGTCAAAAAGCTGGGCGGCCTTCACAAAATGACCCGGTGGGACGGGCCGATTTTGACCGACAGCGGCGGATTTCAGGTGTTTTCGCTGGCGAAGCTCCGCAACATCAAAGAGGAAGGCGTAACCTTTGCTTCCCACATTGACGGACATAAAATTTTTATGGGGCCAGAAGAAAGCATGCGGATTCAATCTCATCTCGGTTCCACCATTGCCATGGCGTTTGACGAGTGCGTGGAAAATCCGGCGACCTATGAATACGCAAAAGCCTCTTGTGCCCGGACAGCCCGTTGGCTGGAACGCTGCAAGGCAGAAATGCAGCGTCTGAACAGCCTTCCGGATACTCTGAACCCCAATCAGATGCTCTGGGGCATCAACCAGGGATGTACATTTGAAGACTTGCGAGTGGATCATATGAAGCGTATCCGGGAGCTGGATTTGGATGGATATGCCATTGGCGGCCTTGCAGTGGGAGAACCGGCCGAGGTGATGTATCAGGTGATTGAGGCTGTAACGCCCTTTATGCCGGAGGATAAGCCCCGTTACCTGATGGGTGTGGGAACCCCTGCCAATATTCTGGAAGCGGTGCGCCGTGGAGTGGATATTTTCGATTGCGTAATGCCTACCCGCAATGCCCGCCACGCCCATGTGTTCACCATGGAAGGCGTGCGTAACCTGATGAACGCAAAGTATACGCTGGATGAAAGCCCCATTGATCCGGAGTGTGATTGCCCGGTGTGCCGGAGCTTTACCCGTGCTTATCTGCATCACCTGTTCAAGGCAGGGGAGATGCTGGGCATGCGTCTGGCGGTTCTGCACAATCTGTATTTTTATAACACCCTGATGGAAAAGATCCGTCTGGCGCTGGATGAAGGCCGGTTCGAGGCATTTTATCAGCAGCATATTGAAAATATTGCCAGAAGAATCTAAAAAAACCGGGAAATACCTTGAAACCTTCGCAAATCCTTGTTATAATTGAAACATTCTGTTGGAGGTGTAATAAAACAATGAATCAGTATTTCCTTTTGTCTAATGCCGGCGGAGATATGGGCGGCCTCATTATGATGATCGCTGTTTACGCTCTGCTGTTCGGCGCTCTGTATCTCATCTTCTTCCGTCCGCAGTCCAAAAAAAGAAAGAAAGAAGAAAAAATGCGTAAGGATGCCCAGATTGGCGACGAGATCACCACAATCGGCGGCATTTGCGGCCGGATTGTCGGTATCAAAGAGGATACCGAAACCCTGATTATCGAAACCGGCACAGATCGCAGCAAGCTGCGTATTAAGCGTTGGGCAATCGGCAGCGTGGATACCATTCACGACGACGTGGAATAATTCCTGCGAGCATACGGATTAAATCCCAAACAAAATTCCGAATAAAATTCCCCTTTGCAGAATACTATCCATCAGATAGGGTTTTTGCAGGGGGGATTTTTTATGAATGGAACTTGGCAGAAAAACAAAGAGATCAGTCGTTTTTTCACTGCAATTGGAATTGGCTGCGGGGTAGGGGCGCTTATTTGCTGCCTGATACTGCTGGTAGCAGCGATGGTGTTTGTTTCCAGAGAGTTTTTGCCCCATGCTGCACTTGGTGGAATCACGTTGACAGCTGCTGTGATTGGCAGCTTTTTCTCCGGTTTTATCAGTACCCGGATTCTGGGGCATATGGGGCTGGTGGCCGGATTTGCATCTGCGGCGCTTCTCTTGTGCCTGATGCTGGTTGCCGGACTGTTTTTTTCCTGCTCACAGGCTGAGATTGCCTTTATCATAACCAAAATCAGTGCGATCCTGTTGGCCGGAAGCCTTGGCGGTGTGGTGGCAGCGGGAAAAAAACAAAAAATCCATCGGAGAAAATAAAATTCTGCTTTCTTTTGGCGGAAAGATGTGCTATAATATTTGAAAATGGATAGACAGGCGTCGGTGTATGCCGGTATTATCCGTATCGTTAATTCGGAAACGGAGGTTTTTATTCATGAAGCAGATTAAAACTTTGAATCAGGCAAACCTGAAAGAGAGTGCTGTTAAGGGTGGCTGCGGCGAGTGCCAGGCTTCCTGCCAGTCCGCTTGCAAAACTTCTTGCACAGTTGCAAACCAGAAGTGCGAGCACGCTGATAAGTAATTCTCTTTGCTGAACAAGTGCATGGGAACCATCTTTTAGAGAATTCCTATGTTCTGCCCAATAAGTTTTTTAAGGGACAGGGCTTCTTCTGTCCCTTAAATTATGTGTAAAATGGAGAGAAAAGAATGATACATAAGTACACACTAAATGGTTATCGAATCGTTCTGGATACCAATAGCGGCGCTGTCCATGTATTTGACGAGGTTCCCTATGAGATGCTGAATTATCTGGACGGCACAGTTCCGCAGGAGCCGCCCAAAGAGCTGAAAGAAGCTCTGGCCGGGCGTTGGGACGACGAGGTGTTCAACGAAGCTTATGAAGAACTGAGAGAGCTGTATCAGCAGGGGCTGCTGTTTTCTGAGGATGGCTATGAGCGTTTTTCCGATATGATGGTCAACTCTCCGGTCAAGGCTATGTGTCTGAATGTGGCGCACGACTGCAACCTGCGCTGCGAATACTGCTTTGCCGCAAAAGGCGATTTTGGCTGTGGACGAAAGCTGATGCCGCTGGAAGTAGGCAAAAAGGCAATCGATTTTCTGATTGAGAAATCTGCTGGCCGCCGGAATCTGGAGATGGATTTCTTCGGCGGAGAGCCCCTGATGAACTGGGATGTGGTAAAAGAGCTGGTGCTGTATGCCCGTGAGCAGGAAAAGCTCCATAATAAGAATTTCCGCTTTACCATTACCACTAACGGCTTGTTGCTTACAGATGATAAAATTGATTTTATCAATAGGGAAATGTCCAACTGCGTGTTGTCACTGGATGGCCGCAAAGAAGTAAATGACCGTCTGCGTGTCCGTGTTGACGGCACCGGCTGCTATGACCAGATTGTCCCCAAATATCAGAAACTGGTCGCTGAGCGTGGCGATAAGGACTACTATGCACGAGGAACCTTTACCAAATACAATCTGGACTTTACCGAGGATGTCCTGCATATGGCTGATCTGGGATTCGATCAGGTTTCGGTGGAACCGGTAGTTTCCGATGAAAAGCTGGACTATTCCATCAAAGCTGGGGATCTTCCCAGAGTTTGCGAGGAATATGAAAAGCTGGCAAACGCCCTTATTCAGCGCAGAAAAGAGGGGAAAGGATTCAACTTCTTCCACTTTATGATCGATCTGAATCAGGGACCCTGTGCCATTAAGCGCCTGCGTGGCTGCGGCTGTGGCAACGAATATGTAGCGGTTACTCCCGAAGGCGATATCTTCCCCTGCCATCAGTTTGTTGGAGACGACCAGTGGAAGATGGGAAATGTGCTGGATGGAACCTTTAACCTGCCCATGAAAGAGCGTTTTGCAAAAGCAAACGTCTATTCCAAGCCGGAATGTCGTGACTGCTGGGCAAAATTCTATTGCAGCGGCGGATGCAATGCCAATAACTGGCAGTATGAGGGGGATATTCTCAAGTCCCATACCATTTCCTGTGAATTGGAGAAAAAGCGTCTGGAGTGTGCCATCATGATGCAGGCCGCTCTGGCTGAATAATTCCAGTATAAAAATAGAGCACGCAGTTTTCCGTCTGATACGGCAGGAAACTGCGTGCTTTGTTTTTGATTATCAATTAAAACGAAAGGCGGCCAAGCCATTCATCCAGATCATCTTCGCTTATTTCTGCACAGGATGGAAGATGCGGCTCATAGAGAAGCGAAAGGTTTTCAACATGGCGCACGGTATCTCCAGGTGCGATTCGATACAGAGGGCTGAGCGTTTCCAGCTCCATATAATCTCCGGTAACAAATCCCTCGAATGAAACGCCGCCATCGGGATAAACAGCATTCACATTGTGAATAAATCGCTTGGTAAAAATCAGGTTCCCACTTTGGTATAAGCACCAACCTGCATGACAGTCGGTTCCAACTTTCAGCCGGGAACTGATTTCTGGGTTTTGATATAGGCGCAGATAACGGTTTCCGATTCGGATACGGGGGTCTTGCAAATCTGTATACGCCCAAAGTGAAATGGTGCGGTTCGGTAAAAGCAGATTGCCGTCACGCCGGCTGTTTTGGGGAACCAAGGCTACGCCACCGGGACGAACCATGGTAATAGGCCAGAGAGAAGCTGTTTGCATATCTTTAGAGATGTTCTTTCCCGAATGAATCACCATCATATCACAGGCATCATCGCCCATAGTAATGGTAATGCTTGCCTGAACGGCACGGAATTTTTGCGGGAAGGTAAAAGTTAGCCCTTCTTCTGAAATAGAGTAAACTACCGGCTGGTTGTCTGGATAGAAAGTCCGGCTGTAATCTTCGGGGCTGAGCCAGATTCGATGTCCACCATAGGCATAATAACAGGTTCCCTCTCCATAGAGTTGTTCAAACTCTTTGCCCTTGGAAGAATATTTTCTCTCACGGTCTTCAAAAAAGACATTGCTCTGGTCTTCCACATCACAGCGGGAGAAAGAGATGATACGGGGCCCGAAATCAATGGTGATAATCGCCTGTATTACGCCGTTGGATATGGAAACGCATTTTCCAAAGCCGTCATACTGTATTTCTTTAATTTCCATATGGGTTCATTTCCCTTCATAACGCCAAATGGCTTGATAATCATGATAGAATTTGGATTCCCTGCCAGCAATCCCAGCCGCATGCCGGCGGAATGGGGAGAGAGAGCGCAAAAAGGTCGGTTGCCTGCTGCTCCAATTGGAATAGCTGTTGGGCTTCCTCTGAGCATTGTGCAAAATCTTTTGAGCGGGAAACCAGTGAGATTCGACTGGAAGATGCAGCCGTTCGAAGAAATTCCCGGCCGGTATGATTCATTGCCAGAATCCGAAAATAGGGGGGAACATGGGGAACTTCATTGGGGATATTCAGAAAAGCAGCCATCACAAGCCTTCGGATACGAGCATGACTATACCGTTTCGATTTGGTCATTTCATAGAGTTCGTCCAGTGTCTGTGCTTTCTGGATAGACTGATAGAGGCGGTTTTCCAGCCCTTCGCTGATATCGGGGAGAGTGGCCAGCTGCTGCTTGTCAAGCAGCCGCAGCTTTGCGAGGATAGCCCGCTCCAATCGCAACAGATTTGCTGGACACCTTCCCTGCTTCATTTCTTCCTGTATCACAGTATATGAATCCTGTGGCAGGAAATTTGCCAAATCCTGACCGTTTTGAATCATTTTTCGAAGTTGAGAAGCCGAAAGAATCCGTTCGGTTCGATAGTCTACGTCACAATCATGGCCACTGCCTACCCTTTGGATCGTCTTGGGAATCATGCTGCTTTGCAATCGATACAAAGCTTTACAGTATTCGATCCCCAGAATGTTATTAGGAGAAACCAAAAGACGGGCAGCTTTTTCTCCGCAAATTGAGGCGACTGCCATTTGTCTGGCAGCGGCAAAGCTTACCCCCTGCTTCAAATAAGGGGATATTTTATCAGAAAATGCCTGTGAGCAGAGCAGTTGTGCTGTTTTGGTAATTTCTGTAACATCGCCACATTCGCTGCCAAACCAGAGCGATTGGATACATCCGAGCGATTCCAAGAGAGAAACGGCACCAAAAGCAAATTTTTCCGCACCGGCACAGGCCCAGGGGAGAGGAAGCTCCGCCACTAGGTCGGCGCCACAGGCAACAGCGGCCTTTGCACGGGCAAATTTAGAGAGAATAGCCGGTTCACCACGTTGCACCCAGTTACCACTCATCACACAAATCACAGCGTCAGAGAAACGCCGGGCTGTTTGCAATAAATGCAGATGACCATAATGTAAGGGGTTAAACTCGCAGACAATTCCCGAAAAAACAGGTTTCTCACTCATTTTCTGTGTAAACTCCTTGAATTTAGCCTGATTTTGTACTATTATAATATACAGCATCGTTTGTTGGGTTTCAAGATGTCGCAGAGAGTTTCTCTCCTTCTTTTTCCAGCAGGCTATTATTTTGCTAATGAAACCTTTATCCAAAAAGAAGTGGCGGTTGCCATATCTGACGGGTAACGGGCGATTTTGTGCGTTTACTGTCAGGGTTTAATGGAGAAGAATTCGATTACAGGAGGAAAAACAAATGAAAATTCTGGTGATTAATGCGGGAAGCTCCTCGTTGAAGTATCAGTTGATCGATATGGAAAACGAGCAGATGCTCTGCAAGGGTAACTGTGAGCGTATCGGAATGGATGTTGGCGTGTTTGGCCATAAAACCGCTGATGGACGCAGCAAGAACATTGAAGTTCCTATGAAGGACCATACAGCTGCTTTTGAGCAGGTGAAAAACGCCCTGACAGATGCAGAAGTGGGTGTTATCAGCGATCTTTCCGAAGTGGCTGCTATCGGTCACCGTATCGTGCAGGGCGGCGCTCTGTTCAGCGAGTCTGTTCTGGTGGATGAAAAGGTTATCGAGGGAATTGAGAGCCTCATCCCGCTGGCACCTCTGCATAACGCCGCACATGTGCAGGGCATCCGTGCCTGCCGTGCTGTGTTTGGCGAAGAAGTCCCGGAGGTCGTGGTATTTGATACTGCTTTCCATTCTACCATGCCGCCTGAGGCATATATGTTTGCCATTCCCTATGAGTATTATGAGAAATATCAGGTTCGCCGTTATGGCTTCCATGGCACCTCTCACCGTTATGTGAGCCATCGCTGCGCTGAAATGATGGGGAAACCGATTGAAGATTTGAAGATCATCAGCTGCCATTTGGGCAACGGCTCCTCCATTACTGCTGTGAAGGACGGTAAAGTCCTCGATACCAGTATGGGCCTGACTCCTCTGGACGGCTTTATGATGGGAACCCGCTCCGGCGCTTTGGACCCCTCTGTGGTTACCTTTATTGCAGAGAAAGAAAACATGACGCCTCAGGAGATGAGCGAGCTGCTGAACAAGAAGTCCGGCCTGCTGGGTATTTCCGGTATTTCCAGCGATGACCGTGATGTTTGTGCAGCAGAAGCAAAAGGAGATCCCCGTGCTATCCTGGCTCACAAGATGCTGGTATATGAGATCAAAAAGTTTATCGGTGGCTATGTGGCTGCCATGGACGGCTGTGACGCTATCATCTTTACAGCAGGCCTGGGTGAGAACCAGAGTTCTCATCGCCTGAACATCTGCAAAGGTCTGACTTACCTGGGTGTTGAAGTAGACCCCGAACTGAACGACCTGTTTGTACACGGTCATGGGGGAGACCACGGTGCGGGCGAAATCTCTACTCCGAACTCAAAAGTAAAAGTGTTTGTAATTCCCACTAACGAAGAATTGGTAATCGCACGGGATACCCGTGATATTGTAAATCGTATGGCAAAATAATTCCGGCTCTAAAAAACGGCGGTGGAATTTGCTTCCATCGCCGTTTTTTTGTGCCTTATTCCTCGTGTTCACCAATAAATCTGTTTTCACGGAACAGGAGGGAAATGCACCATAGAGCTGCAATGCCTACCAGTGTGTAGATAATACGGCTGACCAGTGCCGCCTGTCCACCAAAGGCCCAGGCAACCAGGTCGAACTGGAAGATTCCAATGGAGCCCCAGTTGATCCCGCCGATAATCACCAGGATCAGTGCAATAATATCAAGCACAACAACCTCTCCTTTCATTTAGAACCAAAAACTGCATGTTTTCAGGCAGTTTTCGGCTATGCAAAAAAGACTCTGCATGTGAAGTAGTATGGCTGGTAAAACGGGGAATATACAACTTTTTTTGAGGGTTTATGGAAGAAAATCTGCACTATACATTTTGTGGTATAAATATGCAAAATTAAGACAAAAAGCCTTGTTTACATAATTTTTGTCAGGTTACATAATTCGAAATCCCTATTTTCTGTCAAGTGTATAATATTCAGTTTGGATGAATACAAAGCCTTGCACATAACTGGAAAAAGATGTATAGTAGGATTGTATGTAGAACCTGTCTTCTTTATTTTTGTCTTTGTTATGTGGAATAAGCATCATTTGATTTTCATATGATGATGCAAACAGGGTACTGTTGATTCTGCTTTTGAAAGATGAAGGTGTAGAAGTATGGTTTTGGTACGGACGAGTCAAAATGTAAGCCCCCGCAAAGAACCTGCCGTAGAATCGGATGTCCCACTGTGGCTGATATTGGGGCCGATTTTGTTTTTTGTGGGTATTGCTGCCGGGGCTGTGTTTTCCGGTTATGCTAAACCGGAAACTCTGGAGCATCTGGATATCCTGTTTCAGGCAGATTCCCAGCTTCGGATGGAAGAATCCTTTTTTTCTGGCTTTATTTCATCGGTTTCTTCTTCCTTCCTGCTGCTTTTTGTATGTTTCCTTTCGGGTCTTTCAGTTTGGGGAACGGTTGTGTTGCCATTTATACCCGTTGTCAGAGGGATGGGATTGGGGCTTCTGGCCTCCCGACTTTATACCGCTTTTGGAACACAGGGAATTTTACATTATCTGCTGGCCTTTTTACCGGGTGCATTGCTCGGTTCAATCGGGATTTTTCTGGCTGTACAGGAAAGCTGGAATTTTTCAAAAACATTGCGTGTGTCGGGTGCTTCTCAGCGAAGTTATGGGAACTATTGTATGCGAATGGGGTTGTTTTTGGCGCCGTGTATTGCTGGGGCGTTTTTGGATCGTCTTTTAACAATGGCGCTTTCAATGTTGTCGGGGATTTGATTGTAAGATGGGGAGTGTTGGAATGAACGATTATGCAAAAGCATTTTCTGACTATCTGGTTTCCAGACGTGTTTCTCAAAACACACTGGATTCGTATCAGCGGGATGTAGAGCATTATTTGGATTTTTTAGAAGAAAAAGGATGTCCATATCCCGAAAAGGCGGGCGAAGAACTGCTGGAGGAATATATTCAGCAGCTGCAATCGATGAACCGTTCTGCTGCAACGGTAACACGGAACCTCGCTTCCGTCCGCTCGTTTTATCAATATTTGATTCAGCTTGGATTGGCTTCTGCAAACCCAGCTAAAAAAATGAAGCTGGAAAAGAAAGACAAAAAGCTGCCACAGATTCTCACGCAATATGAAATCGATCAGCTTCTGGCACAACCGGACACCAAGGATGATAAAGGCTGCCGTGACAAGGCCATGCTGGAGCTTTTATATGCCACAGGGATTCGTGTATCAGAGTTGATTGATTTGGATGTGGGGGATGTGAACCTACAAGAAGAAATGCTGTTTTGCCGTAATCCCCGCTCACAGCGCTCGATCCCCATTTATCCCGCTGCTGTTTCCTGTGTTTCTGATTATTGTTACCGGGTACGGGACAAAATTCTCCCTGCTGACCGGCGGGAAACCGCTCTGTTTTTAAATATGAACGGAAATCGCCTCACTCGACAGGGGTTTTGGAAAATTGTAAAGAGCTATGCACAAAGTGCAGGGATAACAAAAGAAATTACCCCCCATACATTTCGTCACTCTTTCGCATTGCATTTGTTGGAGAATGGCGCACAGCTCAAAGATATCCAGCAAATGTTGGGACATGCAGATATTTCCTCAACACAAATTTATCTACAATTATTGGACAATCATGTGAAAGAAGTGTATAATAGTTGTCATCCCCGTGCAAGAATGGGATAACATAACAGGAATTTTATAAATTTGGTAGGAGTGATTCAGTCTTGGCAAACTTTGGATTATTTGGTTTTTTTAACAATTACAACCGGCCTGGCCCCGGTGTCCGTAAGGATGAGCCCAAAAAGCCGCCTTATATCCGCTATTTTCAGGTTATGGGGCGGAAATATGGGAAGCTCATGCAGCTTAACCTGTTGTTCCTGATTCCGGTTATAGCGGTTATTATTTTAATGGGATTTTTGTTCTTTGCTGCCCCTGTGCATTATTATCTTGCTATTTCGATACAAGAGCTTGAAATCCAGATTGACCTTTGGAACTGCTATGTGGTGCCGATCCCATTAATTTTCCTTTCTCCTTTTGTAGCAGGTATTACTTATGTTACCCGTAATTTTGCCAGAGAAGAACATGCCTTTGTTCTATCGGATTTTAAAGATGCTGTCAAGAATAACTGGAAGCAGTTTTTGTTCAATGGCATTTTCCTGTATTTTGCTTATATTCTGCTTTCCTTTGCTATGATTTATTATTACAATCAGTCTCTGTTTAGCTGGTTTTTTATCGTGCCTATGGCCATTTGCCTGCTGTTAACAGTGGTTTTAGTGTTCTGTCAGTTCTATGTTCCGCTGATGATTGTCACTTTTGATTTGAAGCTGCGCCAGATTTATCGCAACGCCCTGATTTTTTCTATTGCTGGCCTTTTCCGCAACATCCTTTTGGTAGCGATTTTTGTAGCAATGTTGATACTGATGTATCAGGCAATTGCAACATTGCTGACTCTTATGTTGCTCCTTCTGTTTATCGTGTTGTTTATGTTCTCTTTTATTTCTTATACGACGAATTTTGTCGTATATTCGCTGGTAGAGCGGCTGTTGATTGAGCCTTACTACAAAAAGCAGGAAGAAGAAGCCAATCAGAAAGCAGGAATCCAGTCTACGGAGCAGCGTGAAAATGAGGAATCTGCTTCCGCAGGCGAGTTGGATGAAGAAGATAAGCCGGAATATGTGTATGTCAATGGCCGCTTGAGAAAGCGTTCAGAGCTGGAAGACGACCAGGTGTTTGAAGACAAGCATTACTAAATAACTCAAAAATCATAAAGGAGCTGCGAAAAGCGGCTCCTTTTTCTGTTTTGGGATGCTGAAATTCATTGTGTATGATTAATATTTCTTTTATATTTCCTGTATATGTGGTATAATAAACCAAGATTATATGTAAAGAATCTCTGTGATGTTTTTGAACAGGATTGTTGAAACCTGCTGGTAAAGAAGATGTTAATTTTTTGTATTTTGGTGGATTTCCCATCAGCTTTGCCTTATAATAGAGCTGTTACAGTTCTTTCCAGTTTTACTGTCCCCTTTGGCCGGGTGTATAACTGAGCATATTAAGTGGACGTATAATTGTATAGAGTTGCATATCCTGAATATTCACAGGAATAAAAGATATTGTCAATCGGAAAAGAGGTTGTTTTATGGTGACACAAACCTCCTGTTTGCCGGATGAGTGTACCCTTGAAAATGGAGTGCATTTCAGAAGAATACAGGATTCCAGATTTAAAACCCAGCGGATCTCTGTCAATATGATGGTTCCGCTGCAAAAAGAAACGGCAGCTGCCAATGCGTTGATCCCATATCTCCTTTGCCGCACCAATCGTGCGTACCCGGACTATACCAAGCTGGGACAGCGTTTGTGTGAGTTGTATGGTGCATCACTAAACGGGGATATACAAAAATTGGGGGATGTGCAGGTGTTGTCGGTCACAGCGGCCGGGCTTGCAGACCGTTATGCTCTGCATGGAGAAAAAATCTCCTCTGAACTGACCGAACTGCTGTGCAGTGCAATTTTCGACCCGGTACTGGATGAAGATGGGCTGTTTCCCATAGACGGCTTTGAGCAGGAAAAGCGCCAGACACTGGAAACTATTGATTCAGAAATGGGAGATAAGCGCCTGTATGCCAAAAAGAAAGGTTTAGAGCTTCTCCTTGGCGATGAGCCTGCTGCTATCAGCCGTTATGGTACTCGTGAACAGGTTGAAGCACTGACCCGTGAGGAAGTAACGCAGGCATGGAAACAGCTTTTGAAAATTGCCCGGTTTGAAGTGATGGTTCTGGGAGATGCTTCTCCAGAGCTGGTTTTGCAAAAGCTTCGTGGTAAATTCTCAGCCGAACGAAACCCGGTATGCTGTAAAACCGATGCGTTGCCCTCTGCTGGCCCGGTTAAAGAAAAGCAGGAACAGATGGATGTTACACAGTGTAAAATGATTCTTGGCTTCCGCACGGGTGTTTCGGCGCAGCAATGGGAACAAATTCCCGCTTTGAAACTGATGTCGGCCATTTTGGGCGGGACGCCTCATTCCAAGCTGTTTGTCAATGTTCGGGAAAAAGAGAGCCTGTGCTACTACTGTTCTTCCCGTTATGACACCAATAAAGGCGTGTTGCTGATTGAGAGCGGGGTGGAAGAAGAGCAGCTCGACCATGCCAAAAAAGCCATGTTGGAACAGCTTGACGAGATTCAGCAGGGTAATATTACAGAAGAAGAACTCCAATCTGCCAAACTGAGCATGTGCAACAGCCTGGAAACCGTGGAGGATTATTTGTATGGAATGGAAAGCTGGTATCTTTCTCAAACATTCCATCCCAGAACGATTACCCCAAAGGAATCCGCTGATGAAATACAGCAGGTTACCATTCAGCAGGTACAGCAGGCCGCTTCTCTGTGTAAACTGGATGCTGTTTATGTGCTGAGAGGGACCAATTCAGGGGAGGGGGAAGAAGAATGAATATCACCACTGTGGAAAGCAAACGTGCAGGGGAACAGTATTATGTTGTAGAACATCCCTCCGGGCTTCATATCATGATTTATCCAAAACCGGGCTTTCATTCAGCCTATGCAGTATTCGGAACCCGTTATGGCTCAATTGATACCAGATTCCGCCGTTCAGACGAATCGGATGTCAGCGAAGTGCCGGCCGGAATTGCCCATTTTTTGGAGCATAAGCTCTTTGAAAACGAAGATTGTGATGCGTTTGCCCGTTATGCGAAAACTGGCGCTTCTGCAAATGCGTATACTTCTTTTGACATGACCTGTTATCTCTTTTCCTGTACCCGGAATGTCTATGATTCTCTGGAGATTTTGCTGGATTTTGTACAGGCACCCTATTTCACAGAACAGACTATTGAAAAAGAGCAGGGAATCATCGGCCAGGAAATACGGATGTATGAGGATGACCCTTCCTGGAGAGGGATGTTTAATCTGCTTCGTTCGATGTATCATGTGCATCCGGTCAAAACAGATATTGCCGGGACAGTAGAAAGTATCGCTTCTATTACACCGGAGATGTTGTACCGTTGCTATAACACCTTCTATAACCTGCATAACATGGTGCTTTGCATTGCGGGAAATGTAGAAGTTGAAAAAGCACTGGAAGTAGCCGACCGTGTTTTAAAGCCCTGCGACCATGTAGAGGTGGAGCGGGCATTTCCACAGGAACCTTCCCAGATCGTGCAGCCCTATATCGAAGAACGGCTTCCGGTTCTGTTCCCGCTCTTTCAGTTCGGTTTTAAAGAGGAGCTGGATCATTCCGGGGAGGCCGGAGAGGCAGAAATCGATATTCTGTTGGAGCTGATGGCTTCGGATGCATCCCCACTTTTCCGCTCGTTGTTGGATCAGGGGCTGGTAAATGAGTCGTCGTTTGGATATGACCATTTTGCCGGAACCGGATATAATGCCATTTTGTTTTCCGGTGAATCGAGAGACCCAAAAGCAGTGGCAAAAGCGATCTGTGATGAAGCCGAACGTCTGCGTCGGGAAGGTATCGGAGAGGATGCTTTTTCAAGAGCACAGAAAGCGGTTTATGGACGAACGCTGTCGGCGCTTAACAGTTCTGACAGTATCGCAAACGGAATGGCTTCTCTGTATTTCCGTGGGCAGGAATTATTCCGTTATATTGATGCCGTTGCCTCTGCTACCGTGGAGGATGTACAAAGACGGTTGGAAAAAATGATGCGTGCAGAGTATTCTGCGTTGTCTGTCATTTTACCCAAGGAGGAAACAAAACGTATTGGAGGAAACAAATCATGAGCGATTATACCGTAACCTTCCCCAATCTGGGGTTCAGCTTTGACATCAACACCACTGCCTTCACAGTCTTCGGACTGGAAGTCAAGTGGTATGGGATTTTGATTGCAGTTGGCTTTTTGCTGGCGTTTATCTATGCGCTTGCCAGCTGCAAAAAGATGAATATCGATCAGGATAAGCTGATTGACGTGGTGATTGTAGGCATTATCGGCGGAATTATCGGCGCACGCCTCTACTATGTATTGTTCTATGCGGGAGATAAATACATCAAAGACCCGCTCAGTATTTTCTATATCAGCGAAGGCGGACTTGGAATCTATGGCGGTATTATCGGTGGCTTGGGCGTCGGCGCCATTATGGCCAAAATCCGCAAGCTCAAGATTACGCCGGTTCTGGATGTGGCAGCGCTGGGCTTCCTGATTGGCCAGTGCATTGGCCGCTGGGGAAATTTTGTAAATCAGGAGGCTTTTGGCACTGCTACCGATCTGCCTTGGGCCATGTCCAGTGAAAACACTATTATTGAAGTGGGCGGTGCAGCGCATCCCTGCTTCCTGTATGAATCTCTGTGGTGCTTGATTGGCTTTATCCTGTTACATATCTTTACCCGCAAATATCGCCGCTATGATGGCCAGACATTCCTGCTTTATGTTGCCTGGTATGGAATTGGACGTTTCTTCATCGAGGGTCTGCGTACCGACAGCCTGCTTACCCCCATCCTGAATCTGCGTGTTTCCCAACTGGTTGCAGCTGCAACTGTGCTTGCCAGTATTGTTTTGCTGGTTATATTCCGCAAGTGTACTTCTCTCACCGGATGTGGCAGTAAAAAAGTCATGGAACTGAACCATCTGGAAATGGATAAAGAGGAAGAAGAAACCTTTGACGAAGATGCTCCCAGCACCATTTTTGGAGATTTGGAAGTGGAATATGACGACAGCGATGCTCTAAGCGAAGAATCAGAGCCGGATACAGAGGAAACAAAGCCTACTGAACAGGAATCTTCTGAAGAACCGGATGAAGAAGAGGACGATATAGAAGCGGAGAAAGACGATCAAGATCAGGAGGATGAAGAAGATGGCGACAAGAATTGATGGAAAAGCAATTGCGGCATCTGTACGCAGCGATGTTGCAAAAGAAGTAGAGGTTTTGAAAGAAAAAGGTATCACACCCGGTATGGCGGTTGTGATTGTAGGAGATGACCCGGCTTCCAGAATCTATGTGAATAATAAAAAGAAGGCCTGTGCAGAAGTGGGCATTTATTCAGAGGAATATGCTCTCCCGGCTTCCACTACGCAGGAAGAACTTCTGGCGCTGGTTCATGAGTTGAATCAAAAAGAGGAGATTCATGGAATTCTGGTGCAATCCCCCCTTCCCAAAGGGCTGGATGAAAAACTGATTGTGGATAATATTGACCCTAAGAAAGATGTGGATGCTTTCCATGCAGTCAATGTAGGAAGAATCATGATTGGCGACTATCATTTTCTGCCTTGCACACCGGCAGGCGTTATTGAGCTTTTAGACCGGAGCGGGATTGAAATCGCCGGAAAACGCTGTGTGGTGGTAGGAAGAAGTAATATTGTGGGAAAACCCATGGCTATGCTGCTGCTGCATCGGAATGGCACGGTTACCATCTGCCACAGCAAAACACAGAACCTGAGCGAAATTTGCAAGCAGGCCGATATTCTGGTGGCTGCTGTGGGAAAGGCCAAATTTATCACAGCCGATATGGTAAAAGAGGGTGCTGTGGTGATTGACGTTGGCATGAACCGTGATGAGAACGGCAAGCTGTGCGGCGATGTAGATTACGCAGCAGTAGAGCCTCTGGCTTCGTTTATTACGCCTGTTCCCGGTGGAGTAGGCCCGATGACCATTGCCATGCTGATGAAGAACGCTGTCAGTGCAGCAAAAATACAGAATGATTTACCCGTTTGAGAAAATCATTCAGCGGAATTGAGGTTTTGCTGATGAACTTATTAGATCGAATCCAGTCACCCGGCGATTTAAAGTCATTTTCAGTGGAGGAACTTCAAGGTCTGTGCGATGAGATCCGTCACCTGATTATCCGTACGGTAGGCGATAATGGGGGACATCTGGCTTCCAATCTGGGTGTAGTCGAGTTAACAGTGGCGCTGCATTATGTGCTGAATCTGCCTGATGACCAGATCGTATGGGATGTTGGTCATCAGGCATATACCCATAAAATCCTGACAGGACGAAAAGATCAGATCCATACTATCCGAAAAAAAGACGGGCTTTCCGGCTATCCAAGGCCGCAGGAAAGCCCATATGACGCTTTTGCGGTTGGTCATGCCAGCACGTCGATTTCTGCTGCATTGGGTCTTGCCAAGGCAGCACAGCTGGAAGGACGCAACAATAAAGTAGTGGCAGTGATTGGAGATGGAGCTTTAACCGGCGGGCTGGCTTATGAGGGCCTGAATAACGCAGGCCGGCTGCACCGCAACCTGATTGTGATCCTGAACGACAACGGAATGTCGATTTCTCCTAATGTGGGGAATATTGCTCGTTATCTTGCGCATATGCGTGCCGGACAACCCTATCTGACAGCAAAAGGAAAAATCGAGAAAACGTTGGAGAACATTCCAGTTGTTGGCCCTCCTATCCAACACGGGCTGAAACATGCCAAACGAAAAATTAAAGGTCTCATCTATAACAGCACGATCTTTGAAGATCTGGGCTTTATGTATTATGGCCCCTTTGACGGCCATGATTTGCTTTCCCTTCTTTCAGTATTGCGAACGGTTTCCGCCTTCTCACGTCCGGTGTTGCTCCATCTGCATACCTCCAAGGGAAAGGGATATACGTTTGCTGAAAATAATCCCGGTGCTTTCCACGGTGTTCCGGCCTTTGACGTTCATAAAGGCTTATCGGAAAATGCCGGAGAAAGCTTTTCTGATGTATTTGGCCGTTCAATCTGCCAGTTGGCACGAAAAGATAAGCGTATTTGTGCGATTACAGCGGCCATGCAGCTTGGAACCTGTTTAACCAGTTTTCGCCAGATGTTTCCAACCCGCTTTTTTGATGTGGGAATTGCCGAGGAACATGCCATAACCTTTGCAGGAGGCCTGGCTGCTGGTGGAATGGTTCCGGTAGTTGCGATTTATTCTACTTTCTTGCAGCGTGGATATGACCAGATCATTCATGACGCAGCTATCCAACAGGTAAAAATGGTGTTGGCAATTGACCGTGCAGGTATTGTCGGAGAAGACGGTGAAACGCATCAGGGCGTGTTTGATGCAGCCTTTTTGCAGACGATTCCCAATGTAACCATTTATGCGCCTTCTTATTATGATGAACTTCGGGAATGGCTGCGTGTGGCGGTTTATGAAGAAAAGGGAGTCTGTGCAGTTCGATATCCCCGTGGGAAAAGCCTGTATCGGCCGAAAGAATATGTTTTTAATTGTAAAGCATATGGACTTTACGGGAGTACAAATGCCCCTGTGGTGCTTGTCACTTATGGAAAGTTATTTTCCTTTACAGCAAAAGCAAAGGAACGGCTGGAACAGGCAGGAATCCCATGTTTTGTGGTAAAATTGAATCGAATCAAACCGATTGATCCCGAAGTATACGAATTGTGCTGTAAAGCTAAATCGCTTTACATTTTTGAAGAAGGAATTGAACAGGGTGGAATTGGCGAACATTTTCTTACACAACTCATCCAAAGAGGATATCGTGGAAAAGCATTTCTCAGAGGGGTAAAAGATCAGTTTGTTCGTCATGCTACCATGAATGAGTCCCTCCATGAATTGGGACTGGATGATGAAGGGATGTATCAAACGATTTATGATCGGGAAGGGAGTACCCAATGATAGAAAAAAAACGTCTGGACTGTCTGGTGTTTGAGCAGGGGTTTGCCCCCAGCCGGGAAAAAGCCCGTGGCATGATTATGGCAGGCCAGGTCTATGTAGATAACCAGAAAGCAGATAAGCCGGGAACCATGCTGCCGGTAGGGACTCCCATAGAAGTCCGGGGGGAAACCATGCCCTATGTAAGCCGTGGCGGTTTGAAACTGGCAAGAGCCATGGCGAATTTTCCAATTGTGCTGGATGGCTGCGTGTGTATGGATATCGGCGCTTCAACCGGCGGTTTTACAGACTGTATGCTGCAAAACGGCGCTCAAAAAGTGTATGCTGTTGATGTGGGATATGGGCAGCTTGCCTGGAGCTTGCGGACAGATGAACGGGTCGTGAATCTGGAGCGCACCAATGCCCGGTATCTTACCAGAGAGCAGGTTCCAGACCCAATTGATTTTTTCAGTGTGGACGTATCTTTTATTTCTTTAACGATTATTCTGCCTGCTGTGCGGCCGCTGCTCAAAGACGGCGGACAGGCTGTATGTCTGATTAAACCGCAGTTTGAAGCTGGTCGGGAGAAAGTTGGGAAAAAAGGCGTGGTTCGTGATAAGGCGGTCCATGAGGAAGTGATTGAGAAAATCCGCAGCTTTGCACTGGAAAACGGATATTCGGTATTAGGTCTGACTTTTTCACCTGTAAAGGGGCCGGAAGGCAATATTGAATATTTGATTTATCTTGAAAAATCCGATTCACCGGAGATGCTCACAGAGGTTTCGGTATCCGCTCTGGTAGAAGAATCTCACAGTGCTTTGGATAAGGGGGCAAGCCATTGAATATTGTATTGCTTCCCAATCTTTCTAAACAAGATGCCAAGCACCATACAGACCGTATTACGCAAAAACTGCTGTCTTATCATGCACAGGTATGGATGTACCGCCCGATGGAAAGGACTTTTTCCGGCAGGGGAATCCGTTTTTGGGATCAATTTGATGAAATGATCGCTGCCTGCGATGCCATGATTGCAATCGGCGGGGATGGAACTATTATCCATGCTTCCAAGCATGCAGCCAGAGCCGGAAAACCCATACTGGGCGTGAATGTTGGCAGACTGGGATTTGTGGCCGGGCTGGAGGTAAACGAGCTGGATTTGTTGGAAAAGCTGGTGCAGGGGCAGTTCGACGTGGATACCCGTATGATGATTGATGTGGAGGTCAAACGGGACAGCGGAGATATCCGGCACCATGTCCTCAATGATGCGGTGATTTCCAGAGGCGCACTCTCCCGTATTCTGGATTTGCAGGTTTCTTTGAATCAGGATACCATCTGTAAATATCGTGCAGATGGATTGATTTTATCGACCCCAACCGGTTCCACTGCCTATTCTCTTTCGGCAGGTGGCCCGGTGGTTGATCCCTCGATGGAATGTATGATATTAACGCCTATTTGTCCGCACTCCCTGTTGACCCGCCCGGTAGTATTTAATGCCGCTTCGCAGCTCTCTGCAATGGCGGATTGCGGCAGTGAAATCTATCTGACGCTGGATGGAGCCACCTCGATCCGCATTGAAGGGGGAGAACAGGTGCTGTTTACAAAATCCGACTACTCTGTTCAATTGATACAGCTTCACCACAAAGGGTTCTATCAGGTGGTGAATGAAAAACTCACAGAAAGGAGGGCGTGAGAAAATGAAAACACGCCGGCACGCAAAAATACTGGAACTGATTAGTGAGCGTGAAATTGACACACAGGACGAGCTGCTCCGATGCTTACGGGAATCTGGCTTTGAGGTGACACAGGCTACGGTTTCACGAGATATCAAGGAGTTGCGGCTTGTCAAAACGCTTTCGGCCGAAGGAAACTATAAATACTCAATTGGTCAGGATAATTCCCGAAATGTGTCCTCCAAGTTCTTTTCGCTCTTTGCCGACTCCGTTTTGTCGGTGGATTCGGCCTGTAATATGCTGGTTATCAAATGTATGACAGGCATGGCGCAGGCAGTTTGTGCTGCGATGGATTCCATCCACTGGAAGGGCGTTGTAGGTACGCTGGCAGGGGACGATACCATTTTCGTGGTGTGCCGGGATGAGCTGGGCGCCAAGGATATGGAAGCGGAACTGAAAAAACTCATGGCTAGGTGATCGGGAATGCTTGCACAGCTATATATTGAGAACATTGCGGTCATCGAAAAATGCTCGATTGACTTTCAGAAAGGCTTTAACATTCTTACAGGTGAAACCGGTGCCGGAAAATCCATTGTGATCGATGCGATTAATGCCGTGCTGGGGGGAAGGGCTTCCCGTGAAATTGTCCGTTCCGGCGCAAAGGCCGCTTCTGTCAGCGCCCTGTTTACAGGCGTTCAGGCAGGAACGGTGGCTTGCTTGGAAGAATTGGGGCTTGCGCCCGACGAGGATGGGAACCTTCTGCTTCAGCGAGAAATTCGTGCAGAGGGAAAAACCACCTGCCGGATTAATGGACGGCCTGCTACGGTAGCAATGCTGCGGGAGGTCGGCGTAACACTTTTAAGTATTCTTGGACAGCATGAAAGCTATGAGCTGCTTTCTCCCGAACAGCATGTAGAGTATGTTGATAGCTTTGGCGGCTTGGAAGACCTTCGCCAACAGTATGGGCAGGTTTATACACGCTTACGAGCCGTCAAAAAAGAGTGGGATTCTTTGCTGATGGACGAAAACCAGAAAGCCCGGCGTATGGACTTGTTGCGATATCAGATCGAGGAACTGGAAGCGGGCGCTATACAGCCCGGTGAGCAGGAAGAGCTTTCGCAGCAGCGGGCGCTGTTTCGCAACAGCGAAAAGGTGGCGGAATCCATTGTATCGGCCAAAAATGCCTTGGATGGTGACGAGGAAACAGCAGGCGCTGTGACAGCAGTAGGAGCGGCTGCGGACGCCTTGGAGGCAGCAGCGTCGTTCCTTCCGTCTTTGACAGGAACCGCCCAAAAACTGCGTGATTTGGAATACGGCCTTCAGGATTGTCTGGAGGAGGTTCGTGATGCCGAAGAAACGCTGGAATATGACCCTGCCCGTTTGGAACAGGTAGAAAATCGCCTAGATCAGCTATATCGGCTAAGCCTGAAATATGGTTCAACCGAAGAAGAAATGCTGGAGTTCCTTGAGAAAAGCCGGAGCGAGCTTTTGACGATTCAGCTTTCGGATGAAAAGGCGCAGGAGCTGGAGGCAGAGTATGAATCCTGCAAGGAACAAGCGATTCAGCTTGCAAAATCGCTCTCTGCCGGACGGCGTAAGGCGGCGGGGGAGCTGGCTTCCCGTGTACGGGAAGAACTGGTCTTTCTGGATATGCCCAATGTGGAGTTTCAGGTGGAGCAGCTCAGATGCCCACTTAACCCACTGGGCTGTGATAAAATCCAGTTTTTGCTCTCCACCAACCCCGGAGAACCGGTGCGTCCTATGTCCAAAATCGCATCTGGCGGTGAGCTTTCCCGAATCATGTTGGCGATTAAAACGGTTCTTTCAGCAACAGACCAGATTGAAACCCTGATTTTTGACGAAGTTGATACCGGAATCAGTGGAAGCGCCGCACGCAAGGTAGGACTGAAATTGCAGCAGGTTTCGCAAAACAGACAGGTGTTGTGCGTCACACATCTGGCACAGATTGCGGCGTTGGCAGATGCACATTTTCTGATTTCCAAAACCATAGAGGAGCATAAAACCTTTACGCAAGTACGTCCGCTCGATTTTGAGGGACGCAAAGGGGAAATTGCCCGAATTATGGGTGGTACAGAAATCACGCCGCTTCTGCTGCAAAATGCGGAAGAAATGATTCTGGCAGGTCAAAAAAAGCCTTGACATTTTGAGAATACTCCGTTATAATCACCAGTAAAGGCAATGAAAGAAAAAAGTACTGCTGTGGAGCGGGAGTTCCAGCCGGCAAAGAGAACCTGCGGTGGGTGAAAGCAGGAGCGGCAGCAGACAGGAAAATACATTCTGGAGCCGCAGGCTGAAAACAGATTCTGTCAGTAGGCTGTGCCGGGTTTGCACCCGTTATCGTGCAGGGAGTATCGAATTTTCCATTTTGATTTTTCCGTACTCCGTAAGGCCGTTGCTGTGAAGCATCGGTGAACTGAGGTGGTACCGCGGTTTTTCCGCCCTCTGCAAATAGCAGGGGGCGTTTTTTATTTGTGTTTTCCCATCACTGGCCCCCGGCAAAAATCAGTTAGAAAGAGAGGTAACAAAAATGGGAGTATTTGAAGTACTGGAAGAAAGAGGCCTGATCGCCCAAATGACAAACGAGGAGAAAATCCGTGATCTCCTCAACAACCACAAAATCAAGTTTTATATCGGTTTCGACCCGACAGCCGACAGTCTGCATGTGGGTCACTTTTTGCAGGTAATGGTTATGGCACACATGCAGCGTGCAGGCCATGTGCCGATTGCCCTGTTTGGCGGCGGCACCGGTATGATCGGCGATCCTTCCGGTAAAACCGATATGCGCCGCATGATGACCAAAGAGGAGATCAACCACAACATCGAGTGCTTCCAGAAGCAGATGTCCCGCTTGGTAGATTTCTCCGACGGCAAGGCAATTATGGCCAACAACGGCGACTGGCTGCTGAACCTGAATTACATTGAGTTTTTGCGGGAAGTTGGCGTGCATTTCTCTGTAAACCGCATGTTGGCGGCAGAGTGCTACAAGCAGCGTCTGGAGCGTGGCCTGTCCTTCTTTGAGATGAACTACATGATTATGCAGAGCTACGATTTCCTGGAGCTGAACCGCCGCTATGACTGTGTGATGGAGCTGGGTGGAGATGACCAGTGGAGCAACATCATTGGAGGCGTGGAGCTGCTGCGCCGGAGCGAGGGGAAAGAGGTCTATGGCATGACCTTTACGCTGCTGACTACCAGCGAAGGCAAGAAGATGGGCAAAACCGAAAAGGGCGCTGTGTGGCTTGACCCGGAGAAAACTTCTCCGTTTGATTTCTACCAGTACTGGAGAAATGTGGCGGACGATGATGTGATCCGCTGCCTGAAGCTGTTGACCTTTGTGCCTATGGATGAAATCCGTGAGCTGGAAAAACTGACCGGAAGCGAGCTGAACAAAGCAAAAGAGCTGCTGGCATTTGAGGTTACCAAGCTGGTGCATGGGGAAGAGGAAGCCCAAAAAGCACAGGAGGGAGCCCGTGCATTGTTTAGCACCGGAGCCAACACCGATAACATGCCCACCACCGAACTGACCGCCGATGACTTTACCGATGGCAAGCTGCTGGTTCTTGATCTGCTGATGAAAACAAAGCTGACGCCTTCCAAGGGCGAAGGCCGCCGTCTGGTGACACAGGGCGGTGTGAGCATTGATGACCAGAGAGTAACCGATGTTGCTGCTGCTGTAACCCCGGCCGATTTTGAAAAGGGATATGTTGTCATCAAGAAGGGCAAAAAGGTTCATCATAAAGCTGTTTTGAAATAAGAAACAAAAAATCTGTTATTGACAGAAAAAAATCCCCTATCCGTTTTTTCTGAGGTGCCCCCTGTCAAGTAGACAGTGAAAAAACAAAAGAATATTTTGTTGGAGATGGTCTCTGCTTTGGCAGGGGCCAT
>CAJFNK010000002.1 GCA_904394685.1 Candidatus Heritagella gallinarum | reverse complement strand
GGCACCAGCACGGCTCATCACCGCAGGTTGCCGGACATCACAGGGCCTGTTCCCTCCGTCGCTCTTGATAAGGGGTTATTCAGTTTTGCAAAAATTGCAGAAAAAGTATATCATGTTTTTTCTGTCGAATTGTGAAGGAAATGTAAATTTTTCTATTATACCCGTCCTTTAAGCACCGGAGAAAGGCGCTTATACAGAATAAAGGTGATAACAGCATCGAGCACGCCTTTCACAAAAGTAAGAGGCAAATTAAAAATCAGGATTCCTTTAAAAATGCTGTTAGCCGCAGGAACCAGAGTGGAGTACATTCCTACAATGGCATCCTCTGACATCACCAGCAGATAAGCGGGATAAACAATAAAGTAATTGACCAGGATACTGCATACAGACATCACCAGAGTACCTGCGATCATACCAATGAGTGCAGTTTTCCGGCTGGGGTTGCGGTGATAAATCAAGCCCGCCGGCACCACAAATAGTACACCAATCAGGAAGTTACACAGCTCCCCTACTCCGCCGGTAGTGGTGGCCGAAATATTCACCAGATTTTTGATGAGGCACACGGCCGCACCATACACCGGCCCTAACGCAAAGGAAGCCAACAGGGCAGGCATTTCAGAAAAATCCACCTTGAGATAACCCGGTAAAATCGGAAGCCCAAAGCTGAGGAACATCAGGATTGTAGCGGCAGCTGCCATCAGTGCCGTTACAGTCAGCTTTCTCACATTAATTCGGCGATTGGTATTGGTTCTTTCTGCGGTCATCATAAAAATTCCTCCAGTTCATTTGGTTGCAGTCATTCGCCACGGGCGGCAGCAGGAGGAACACAAAAAGCCCCTTTGCAAAAAGATGCAAAGGGGCGCAATGAAACCTTCTGTTCACCGCTTCTTCCATCCGGACTTTAACCGTTGGCTTTGGAATCTCACCAAATCAACGACGCTGAAAGCGTCGGTCGCGGGCTTTCTGCAACAGCAGATTACCGCCAGTGGGGAATTGCACCCCGCCCCGAAGACAGCTTTATTTTTATATTATTAAGATAACACAGACTTTGTGTACTGTCAAGCCCATAAAAACGGTATATTACTTCCTCAAAATGGAATACTACGGAAAAAGCCTTTTGGGAGGAAATCCTATGATTATTTCATTTGTCCGCACCATTCTGCTGTACATAGCCATTTTGACTTCTGTACGGCTGATGGGAAAACGGCAAATCAGCGAGCTGCAAACCTCCGAGCTGGTTGTCACGCTCCTGATTTCAGATATTGCAGCCATTCCCATGCAGGATACAGGCCAACCACTGGCAAGTGGGTTCATCCCCATTGCCGTGTTGGTGATGTGTGAAATCGCCATCTCAGTTTTTATGCTGAAAAGCGGGAAGTTCCGCCGTCTTGTGTGTGGCAAACCCATTGTGTTAATCAACAACGGCAAAGTTGACCAGAAAGAAATGGCCCGGCTGCGCCTGAGTATCGAGGACTTTTTTGAAGAACTGCGTGAAAAAGACGTATTCTCCATTGAGGATGTTGCCTGGGCCATCATGGAAACCAATGGAAAACTCAGTATTATCAAAAAGCCGGAAAAGGATATCCCCTGCAATCAGCTGCTGGGGCTGAATCCGCCCGACAAGGGAATCGAAGTGGTTGTCATAAGTGACGGCGAGTTCTCTGATTTTTCCATGCGCCTATGTGGAAAAAGCCGCCAATGGGTGACAGAGATGATTCAACGCCACCACATTCCGGTCAGCGAGGTGTTTATTATGACCGCCAATTCTGCCGGTGACTACACCATCATTCCCAGAGGGGACGGTAATTCGATTTCTTCTGCAAAAGGGGGAGCTTCATGAAACGCCTTTGGATTTCGGTTGTCCTGCTGGTTGCGCTGCTGGGAGTTTGCTGGGCAGGCAACGCCGCCGCTTCTTCTGCTTCTGCAACCATCTCCCGACAAATCAATCAGATCAAATCGCAGGTCAGTCAAGGGAACACCTATACAGCGCTGGCTTCCAGCCTGGAGTTACAGGAGCAATGGCGAGCCGAACACCGCCGTTTATGCCTGTTCATGTCCCACGACAAACTGGCTTCTGTGGATGAACTGCTTTCTCAAATTCCCGCTCTGATCGACAACGAGCAGATTGGTCTGGCACTTTCCCGATGTGACCAGTTAAATGCACAAATCACGCAGCTGGAGGAAAGCGAAGCCCTGCGGCTGGAAAATCTTTTTTAATCTTGCCCTAGGGGCTATCTGAAAAGTCGAAATTATTGTCTTTTCCTACGGACATCATGAAATGATGTCGTGCAATGACAGCTACTGCGTTAAAAATACTCGGAATCCATCAAGGATTCCTG
>CAJFNK010000001.1 GCA_904394685.1 Candidatus Heritagella gallinarum | reverse complement strand
TTTAAAATCGGACATACTCCACGGAAAAACCGGCTGAACCAGCCGCAACCTCCCGCTTCATCGCATATCGTGTCGCAGTCTTGCTCGCTTATTGTATCATATCCCCCAGCTGATTGCAAGACTTTTTTTCTCTTTTTTGCCAGAAAAATTTTTGATTTTTATGTACAATATGCTACCGTTCTGTTATCTGGTCAAAATTGCTGTTTTTCCCGGTAAAACCGGGCTGTTTCCGACATTTCACACAACCACCCGTCCGGGTGTTTCTCCCTCTCAAATCCGGCCTCTTTTTTCCGGCAGGTTTCCGGTATTTTCCTTACCACGCAGTCCCAGATGAACCGAAATCTTTTCTCCCTGATCCTGCATCAGATGGCGCACAATTACCACAATCGAAACCAGTACAACCCCCGCCGCTATTGGGCGCTGGGGGATCAGCAGTACCGACAGCAGGCCCACACAGCCATATGTTACCAGCGAACGGTGCAGATGGGGCGTAATGACCACCACCAGTGAGAAAAACAGATACGCCGCTATCAGGAACCCCAACGCACGCCAGTCGGGATACAGTCCCAGCAACACTCCAAATGAAACAGCAATCGCTTTGCCGCCGCCTCGAATTTTCCAAAAAGGAAACGCATGACCCAATACCGGAGCCGCAATGACAAGCGCAATGCCCCAGTGATTTGGAGGGATACGGCGCAGCGCCGCCCACACTGGGAAAAAACCTTTTCCCAGTTCTAAAAACAGCACCAGGAGGCCCATCCCTGCCCCGGCCTGCGCAAACACATTGAATGTACCAGGATTGTGATCGCCGGGCCGCTGCGTCACATCCAGATGCAATAGGTATTTGGGGATTAAATAGGCAAACAGCAAGCTGCCGCATCCATATCCCAACAAACTGTACCACAGCCAAAGCCATTGTCTGCCCATTATTTCTCCCCCTTCCGTTCCTCCAACATCGTTTCCGCCAGATGCAGCAGCTGCACTGCCGCCTGCGGGTCAATATTGGCACGCTGGGCTGCTTTCATCTTTTCACTGTTCTCCACTTGCAGCAGTCGCTTTCCGGCAGCAATCTGCTCCTGAATTTTATTTCCCGGACAGGACATCCCCCGCTCGCCAAAGAACTGCTGGTTGGCGGTTTCGCATCCGGGAATGGGCCGGGTATGAACCATGGGGATTCCTCTCACCGCCGCCTCCGTGCTGGTAAGGCCGCCGGGCTTGGTAAACACCACGTCACAGGCCGCCATATACATCGCTACTTCATGGGTAAACCCTAGGACTTTTACATTTTCATAGGAAGAAAACAGTCGGTTCAGTGTGTTTTCCAGCCTGCGGTTGCTGCCGCAGACGATCACAACTGAATCACCCTTTTCCCGCTGGCGCAGCAGCTCTGCCACAAACAGATGGATTTTTCCAAAACCCATGCTTCCACCCATCACCAGATAAGCCTTGCCTTCTTTTGAAAGCCCACACTGTTCCCGTGCCTGTGCCCGGTCTATCTCATGCGTAAACTCCGGGCGTACCGGGATTCCCAGCGGATATAGCTTTTGAGCCGGAACCCCACGCCGTTCATATTCATCCATCAAATCCGGATGAGGCAGGATATAGGCGTCACAATTGGTTTCCTCCCAAAAAGGGATACAGGTGTAATCAGTTGAAATCGCCAGCACCGGCAGGGAGATTTTCCCCTTTTCTTTGAGATAGGTCAGCGTTTCCGCCGGAAAGAGGTGCGGTGTAACAATTACATCGACCGGATGCTCCGACAGATACCGCAAAAGTGATTTTGCCAACAAGCGGTTTGCATAATAGACAGGGGAACGATGGCGGCAGGAAGAAACCTTGCCCCCCAGCCGGTATAAAAAATGGAACAGTCCCGGCATATGCTTTACCATTCCTACATAACTTCCCCCTACCATGCGGGAAACCCGTTTTCCGGCCAGCAGCATCAAATCCACCATTTCTGCCTGATGACCCATCTCCAGCGCCCACTCCACCACCGCCCGTCCGGCGGCGTTATGCCCCTCGCCTGTGTTGCAGGAAAGCACCACAATCCTCATCGTCATCTCCCTTTCATACAGTCGTATCCCGCTTTGTAAAGACTGCATCCTGATTCTATATTCAGCATCATATCACGATTGAACCGAAAAAGAAAGAGGGCAGATTCTCCCTTGCATCTATCCCTTTTCCTATGATATGATAGCAGCAGGAGGAGGGATGATATGGATTTGGAACCTGTAACCTGCTGCTTTACCGGGCATCGCAAAATTCCTCCAGAATACGATCAGCCCCTGCGGCAGGCGCTCGAAAACGCTGTCCGCAAGCTGATTACCGAACGCAATTGCACCCGCTTTTGTATAGGCGGCGCTCACGGCTTTGACCAGATGGCCGGCGAAGTCATTCAATCCATGCGGCAGGAATTTCCCGAAAAGCCTTTTGTCCTGCTGCTGTATCTTCCCTATCAGGGCATCGAAGCCCATTGGTCCGACGAACAAAAGCGAGCTTTTCGGGATTCAGAAAAAGAATATGCTTCTCCGTTTTATCACCGGGGCTGCTTTTATGCACGCAACCGGGCCATGGTCGATTGCAGTGAATATTGCATCTGCTATCTCACCGCCCCAAAAGGCGGGACTGCCTTTACCGTACAATATGCAGAGAAAAAACATCTGGACATCCAAAACCTGAATGACGAGCTTCCCGGCGCACCGCCCTCCCCCTTTGAACTTCAGCTCCATTTTTAACCTGTTATCAAAAATGCTCCCCACCGGTTCACCCGGCAGGGAGCATTTTCTGTTATCGCACTTTTCCCGGCTGCAAAGCGTGTTTTGCAGTGGGCGTTTTTACAGTTTGCCAGTCCTCTTTTGAAAACACCGTGGTTTTCCAATCCCGGCGTGCAAAGAGATCTCTGCGTCTGCGCAGATAAAACAGATTGAAAACCCCCAGCACCAGCACTCCGGCTGAAAGCCACACATATGCTGCCGCCTGAACCGGTCTGGGCGTAAACACAAACGCCGCTGTTCCCCAAAACAACGCCGAAACCGGCACCGACACCACATGCAGATAATATCCCGGCAGCCGATAATCCCGGAAAAACAGATACGTTATCGCCAGCAGGCAAAATAGCAGCAGGCCCGAAATCACAACCAGCAGCTTCAGTTTTCCAAATACCGCTCTGGGTGCAAAAAACATGCACACCGAATATCCAAGCACCAGCAGCGCCAGCGCCGGAAGTCCTACCGTACTGTACCGGCGCAGCCATCCCAACGGGTGAGGATACTGCACGGTACGAAGATTCAGTTCCTGTCCTCTCATCTCAATACCACCTTTTGTCAATCTCCTGTTTCCCCGGCGCTTTCTTCCGGTGCCGGAATTTCAAACGCTTCTACCAATGCGCTGAGTGAAGGCGGGATACTGGCATCGATACGCAGCCCCTCCGCCACATATTCCTCCGTCAATACTTCCCCTTCCCGCCGGATACGAGCCGCCAGCCCGGCCTGTGAAAACGGAAGCAACAGACGAACCTGTTTCATCTTTTCGGGCAGCGCCTGTTCCACCGCTTCCAGCAGCTTGTCGATTCCGCCGCCATGCAGGGCGCTGATCCGCACACCTTCCCCCACAGAGGGACAATCCATCAGCGCCGGAACCAGATCGCATTTATTCATCACCGGGATGACCGGCGTATCCTTGCAGCCCAGCTCTGCCAGCAGCGAAGCCGTAACGTCCAGATGCACCCGTGCCTCCGGACTGGAAGCATCGCAGACATTCAGAATGATATCTGCCTCTGCCGCCTGTTCCAGTGTGGAACGGAAGGCTTCTACCAGATGGTGGGGCAGCCGCCGCACCAGTCCGACTGTATCGATGAGCATCACGGTTTTCCCGCCCGGCAGCTTTAAGGCACGGGCCGTAGGGTCAAGGGTAGCAAACAGCTTGTCCTCAGCCAAAACCCCTGCCTGGGTGAGCTGATTCATCAGGGTGCTTTTTCCGGCATTGGTATAACCCACCAGCGCCACTGTGACCACCCCGTCTTTCTGACGGCGGCGGCGCACCTGCTCCCGGCGCTTTTCTACCAGTGCCAGCTGCTCCCGCAACGCCGAGATTCTGCGCCGGATATGCCGCCGGTCGCTTTCCAGCTTAGTTTCGCCGGGGCCTCTGGTGCCAATACCGCCGCCCAGCCGGGACATTTGCAGCCCCTTTCCATAAAGGCGGGGAAGCATATATTTGAGCTGTGCCAGCTCTACCTGCAACTTCCCTTCGTTGCTGCGGGCACGCTGGGCAAATATATCCAGAATCAGCATCGTGCGGTCTACCACATGGGTTTCGGTGCAATCCTCAATGTTGCGGATCTGGGTGGGACTCAGCTCCCGGTCAAACACCAGCAGGTCGATTTCCTGTATCCGGCAGGTCTCTGCGATCTCCTGCAACATTCCAGAGCCCACACAGCAGGCCGTATCCGGTGCAGGGCGCTTTTGCATCACCGAGGCCACCGGGTCGGCGCCTGCACTCTTTACCAATTCATATAATTCATCCAGCGAAGCCTGTGCATCAAACTCGCCGGTATCCAACGACACCAGCAGCGCCCGCTCCGGCTGTTCCTCCTGTGTCGTCCATTCTCTGGGCATTGTGTCACTCCTTTGTTTCGAGATTCACCACCGCCAGCAGGGTTTCTTCCCACTGCTTTTCCTGCAAGCTGCTGCGATACAGCAAAAAGCTGTTTTCGCCGCAATCTCCGGGCTGGTATGCAGTCTGCTCCACCCCATCTTTTGAAACCGTCACGGTAGAAATCCCCTTGATTTCTTCTGTCAGTGCAATCCGGGTTTCTTCAATCCCCTGTTCCGCCTGATCTTCCTCTTTGGGCTTCGGGGTTTCTTCGGCGCTCTCCTGCGACGAGGCTTCGGTCAAAGCGGCCGGCGACACCCGGCGGGTAAGCAGGTCGGTTTCCCCAAACCGGTCACGCAAATCCAACTGAACCGCCGATTCCCCTTCCTGCACTTTCTTCTCTTTTTCAAACAGGCCAAACACTTCCTGCTGATTGGAACGGAAAAGACGCATCTGGTCGAATAAACCAGAAAGCGGCACCGCCCCTTCCGGTATAGAAACAGGGGTATCCTTTTTTTCCATACGATAGGGCATCTGCCCGTCCTTGGCAAAACAGATCAGGTTCCAGTTCTGACGCCTGCCATTATTAGCAGGGCCGGAAAGGGAAACCACAAAGGTTTCATCCTCACTGTCATTATAGGTCATATCATAGGCATAGAGATCGTCATCAGTCCCCGCCAAACTCTGAATCTTTTCCAGCGCCGCCTGAGAAAAGGGATCGTCATTATAAGGAACATTATAATTGCTCTGCATCAAAGCCATCACCAGGAACACTGCCACAACTACTCCGGCAATCACAATAACCTGCCAGACTTTCACCGGACGGCGACGAATCCTCACACGCATCTCTTCCTTTCTACATGCTGCATTTTGGCGTATTTCGTTTATTATACCACACTTTTCCTGCTGAAACCAGCCTGTACTTTCTCTTTTCCTTTATTTTGGCACAAAAAAGGCGCCGCAATATGCAGCGCCTTTTCGTTGTTTTTCAGAGTTTAGAATAGCCGTAGCTGTTGACCAGTGCATCTACCCTCTGCCCCTGCTGGCACATCGGGCACTCGTGGCTGGTATAGGTTTCGTATCCGGGCACGTCGTCCTGATCGAAAATAGCATTGACACGCATGCCTTCCACTTCTTCCACAGCACTAAAGATCGCAGAAACCCCGGCGGCAATTCCGCCGTAATATTGGATACACTCAGCGCTCTTGCGAACCGTGATACCAGTGGTAACTGACGCCATGAGGATCAGTACATGCTTTCCTCGAATCATGGGCTGGATGTTATCCCGGAAAATCATCTGCCCGTTGGCATCGTATTCGGGCGTAACTACATAAATCGTCTGGTGTGCATTGATCGACATAAAGCCGGAACGGTTCAGCTCCTGCGCCAGATAAGCGCCGATTACCTGCGTACCGTCCAGACAGACGATGGTATCCACTACTGTATTGGCAATATAATGAGGGACCAGCGCTTTGGCGGCGGCCTCGGCCTCGCTCTGGCGGGTCTTAAGAGTTGTCATGTCGATATAGTAGTTGACGTGGGAATGGTTGGTTGCAAAATGACCGTGAGCAATCTTCAACGGAACATTGCTGTTTTTTGACGTAATCTTGAAGGTGCGTTCTTCCATAGCAATAGCCTCCCGGCCCGCTGTCTGTGAAAACCAGGACAATCGGGTATTTTTTATTATTATAACTATAAATTATGAAGTTTTCAAGAAAAATTTGAAAGTTGATACCAGTTTTTTCAACTCTATCCAATGGTTTCTTATGGCATCAATGATTTATTTTTTCTCACACCAACAAAAAGTCAAAAAAATACAAAAGTCCGGGAAATGTTACAAGGCATTTTCCGGACTTTGCGGTATGGTATGAATATTCTTTCAAAAGAATATCTTTTCAATTTACATCAGGGAGGAATTGATATGACAAAAGTCACCATCAACCCCGGCGTCTGCGGCCTGGTCACCACCGTGGAAGCAGAGTCCGAAGACGGCATGGAAGTTACGCTGCGGGTCAAATCCGGGTGCAGCGCTGTCCGCCAGATGATGGAAGCGTTGGGAGACACCTTTGACGGCTATGAGCTGTGTCTGGGAAAACCCGGCACCGGCCCTCTTTATGAGTATGCCAGCGAGCATTTCCCCGGACATTGCGCCTGCCCCACCTTGGCAGGAATCCTCAAAGCGGCAGAAGTCGCCTGCGGGTTGGCACTGCCCAGAGATGCTTCCATCACCTTTGAAACTGAATAAGCGCAAAACATCCCCGGAAGCAAAACGCTCCGGGGATGTTACTTATTATTAGAAAGATTATCCCTTCATCGTGCGTACCAGTACCGCTTTCTGAGCATGCAGACGGTTTTCGGCTTCGTCAAAGATTTCGGCAGCATGAGCTTCAAACACATCGGCGGTGATCTCCTCGCCACGGTGGGCGGGCAGGCAGTGCAGCACCAGCGCATCACTGTGTGCCTTGGCCATCAGCTCAGCGTTGATCTGATACCCGGCAAAGGCTGCTTCACGGGCGGCTCTTTCTTCTTCCTGTCCCATCGAAGTCCACACATCGGTAATCACCACGTCGGCATCCACGGCGGCTTCCATCAGCTTATCGGTCATAAAGAACTTGTCGCCATATTCAGCAGCAAAGTCCAAAATCACCTGCGGCGGACGGTATCCTTCGGGGCAGGCCACGGCAACTTGCATGCCGGTTTTCAGGCAGCCCACGATCAGGGAGTTCATCATATTGTTGCCGTCGCCGATAAAGCACATTTTCAGCCCTTCCAGCGTGCCCTTATATTCCCGGATGGTCATCAGGTCGGCAAGGATCTGGCAGGGATGGGAAAAGTCAGTGAGGCCATTGATGATCGGAATGGAGCCATATTCCACCAGCGCCTCTACCTCAGACTGCTCAAAGGTGCGGATCATGATGCCGTCCAGATAGCGGGAAAGCACCCGTGCCGTATCCTGCACCGCTTCACCACGTCCGATTTGCAGGTCTTTTGAGGAGAGGAACAGGGCATGGCCGCCCAGCTGGTACATGCCGGTTTCAAACGAAACACGGGTGCGGGTAGAGGATTTTTCAAAGATCATGCCCAGGGTCTTGCCCCGCAGGTGGTAATGCTCAATGCCGTGCTTGAGTTCATATTTCAGCTGGTCGGCAAGGTTCAGCAAATCAATGATCTCCTCGGTTGTGAGATCGAGCATTTTCAAAAGATGTTTCATCAGGATGACCTCCCTTATATAAATTGTTGTTGTTTATCCCGTAGGGGCGCACCGATGTGTGCGCCCATCTTGTTTTTGAGCAAATTCTATCTTAAAACATTGTCCTCACAAATCCGGTTCACAGGCTTTCCAGCACCGCTTTCAGCCGTGCCAGCCCCTTGTCGATTTCCTCTTTTGTGATGGTGAGCGGCGGCAAAAAGCGCAGCGCCGAATGAGCCGTCAGAATCAGCAGGCCGGATTCGATGCAGGCCGAAGCCACATTCCCGGCGGTTTTTCCCAAATCAGCCGCCACATCTGCGCCGATCATCAGGCCCATGCCCCGCACATTCTCCACATGCGGCAGCTTACAGAGCTTCTCCCGGAAGTATTCGCCCTTTTCGGTTACCTCTGCCAGAAATTCCGGCCGGTTCACACGGGAAAGCACTTCCAGCGCAGCAGCGCACACAATCGGGTTTCCGCCAAATGTGGAGCCGTGCATGCCGCCAGTCAGGACGTTTTGCAGCTTTTCACCACACAGGCAGGCGCCAATCGGAAGGCCGCCGCCCAGTCCCTTTGCACTGCTCACCACATCGGGGAGAATCCCAAAGTTCTGGTAGCAATAGAAAGCGCCGGTACGCCCAACGCCGGTCTGCACCTCGTCCACCAGCAGCAGCACGTTCTTTTCGTCACACAGCTTCCGCAGCCCCTGTACAAACTCTTTTTCCAGCAGGAACATGCCGCCTTCGCCCTGAATCAGCTCCACCATCACAGCGCAGGTTTGATCGGTAATGGCCTGTTCCACAGCGTCAAGGTCATTGGCGGGGGCATAATCAAACCCCTCGGTAAAGGGGAAGAACCACTTGTGAAATTCCTCCTGCCCGGTTGCGGCCAGCGTGGTGACGGTTCTCCCGTGGAAGGAGTTTTGCAGCGTAACCACCCGGTTTTTCTCCGGGGACTGCTCCATGCCCCATTTTCTTGCCAGCTTGATGGCACATTCATTGGCCTCTGCGCCGGAGTTGCCAAAGAACACCTTGGAAAGTCCCGACGCCTTACAAAGCTCCTCTGCCAGCTGGGTCTGCACCGGGTTATAATACAGGTTGGAAATGTGCTGCAATTCCCCGGCCTGGCGGGAAACAGCCTGCACCCAGCCCTCGTCACACCAGCCCAGCGCATTCACGCCGATACCGCTGGTAAAGTCTATGTAATCTTTTCCCTCGGTATCCCAGGCAACCACGCCTTTTCCCTTTACCAACGCCACGGGAAACCGGCCATAGGTGTGCATCATGTTGGTTTGTTCCTGTTGCTTTACCTGTTCAAAATTCATCCCGAAACCCTCCCGGTTCAATACAGCATGGTTCCAATGCCCTCATCAGAGAACAGCTCGATGAGGATGGAGTGAGGGATGCGGCCATCGATAATGTGGGCACGCTCCACGCCCTGACGCACCGCCTCCACGCAGCAGTCGATTTTGGGGATCATCCCGCCGCTGATAATGCCCTGCCGCTGGAGCTTGGGCACCTCGCTCACATTCACCACGGGAATAATGCTTTCTTCATCATCCTTGTCACGGAGAAGCCCCCGCACATCGGTCATGAGGATTAACTTTAGAGCGCCCAGCTTGGTAGCGATCTGGGCGGCGGCGATATCGGCGTTTACATTATATACCTCGCCGTGATAGCCGCCTGCCACAGTGGCGATCACCGGGATATACCCGGCAGCGGTGGCGTTTTCGATAATCGTGGTATTGACTTCCCGGATTTCGCCCACCAAGCCCAGGTCTTCCTCGCCGGAAATCAGCTTGTCGGCCTTGAGCATCCCGCCGTCCAGGCCGCACAGACCCATGGCACGGCCGCTCTGCTGCTCCAGATGCTGCACCAGCTGCTTGTTCACCTTGCCTGCCAGCACCTGCTGTACGATCTCCATGGTTTCCTCATCGGTATAGCGCATGCCCTTGATGAACTTGCTCACCTTGCCGATTTTTTTCAGCATGGCGCTGATCTCTGGGCCGCCGCCATGCACCAGCACCACGTTGATGCCAACCAGCTGCATCAATACAATATCGCTCATCACAGCGTTTTTGAGTTCCTCGTTAATCATGGCATTGCCGCCGTATTTTACCACAATAGTTTTTCCGGCATATTTTTGAATATAGGGCAGGGCCTGCACCAGCACCTGCGCCCGATCCTGATCGGAAATCTGCATCTTCATAACCATTCCTTTCTCCCTGATACCTTTCTCATTGATGTTCTGCCTCTCAATATTTATCTCTCAGGTACGGTAATCTCCGTTGATGCGTACATACTCATAAGTCAAGTCGCAGCCATAGGCTTCGGCGTGTCCGTCGCCATCGTGCAGCTCCACGATGATATCAATTTCATTTTCCAGCAGCACCTTTTTGGCAACATCCTCGTCAAAGGGGATGCCGGCGCCGTCTTTACACACCGACACACACCCGGCTTTGGAGGCAAAGGCCACGTCCACTTTGCCAACGTTCACCTCTGCGCCGGAATAACCGATAGCGCACAGCACACGTCCCCAGTTGGCGTCTGCGCCAAACATAGCGGCTTTTACCAAGCTGGAGCAGATCACGGCTTTGGAGATCACCCGTGCGGTTTCAAGGTCTTTGGCGCCGGTGAGTTTGCACACCAGCAGGCGGCTGGCACCCTCGCCGTCTCCGCCGATCATCCGGGCCAGCTGTACACACATAGCGTCCAGCGCCTCACAGAACATGCCAAAATCCACATTTTCACTGTCGATCAATTCGTTTCCGGCAAGCCCGTTTGCCATAATGGTCAGGGTGTCGTTGGTAGAGGTATCGCCGTCGATGCTCACCATGTTGAAGCTCTTGTCAGCGGCGGCCTGCAAAGCCTTTTGCAGCATGGGGGTAGAAATAGCGGCGTCGGTGGTCAAAAAGCTGAGCATGGTGCCCATGTTGGGGTGAATCATGCCGCTTCCCTTGGCGATGCCGCCGATATGAACGGTTTTTCCGCCCAGCTCCAGCTCCACAGCCACTTCTTTCCGCACGGTATCGGTGGTCATGATAGCGTCGGCTGCATCGGCGCTGCCAAAGCGGTTGAGCTGTTTGGCGGCTTCGGGTGTTCCCAGCTCAATGGGCTCGATGGGAAGAATTTCGCCAATTACGCCGGTGGAAGCCACGATAATATCAGAGGGATCGAGTCCCAGTGCCTGCCCGGCGATCTCGCACATTCTCCAGGCTTTTTCCTCGCCGTCGGCATTGCAGGTGTTGGCGTTGCCGCTGTTGCAGATCACAGCTTGTGCAATCCCGTTTTGGAGGTTACGCTTTGTCACCAAAATGGGAGCGCCTTTTACCTTGTTGAGAGTATAGATTCCCGCAGCATTGCAGGGAACCGAACTGGCGATCAGAGCCAGATCCCGTTTTGATTTATTGCGGCGGATTCCGCAATGGACGCCCGAAGCGGTAAATCCCTGTGCGGCGGTTACGCCGCCCTCGATAAATGTATACATAATGGAACCTCCTTACTATTAACAGAACACCAAACCATTGTCCGAATGGAAATTGCTTTCCATTCGCACCCTCTTGCCTGCGAAATAAAAGTTTTGTCCTCACCAGCCCTCGCATTGCCTTCGGCAATTCTTGGGGTGAACAGCAATTTTTTACAGGCTCACTGACGCTTCGCCATTTTGGGGCTCCTCGCCCCAAACCCTCGCCAGAGGGACTAAGCCCCTCTGGACTCCGTAAGTGCTCCGCACCACTTTATTTCATTTCGTCCAGAATTTTTAATATGCCTTTTGCCTGCGATTTCACATTTTCCGGTGCCGGGCCTCCATACACAGTACGCCCATTCACACATTTTTCCAGCGAAATCGCCTCATACACGCCTTCGTCAAACTCCGGACACACCTTCTGGTATTCTTCCATCGAAAGGCTTTCCAGTGTTTCACCCAGCTCAATACACCGTGCTACCAGTTCCCCGGTAATCCGATACGCATCCCGGAAGGGCAGCCCCTTCTCTCCTACCAGATAATCAGCACAGTCTGTTGCGTTGATAAAGCCCTTTGCAGCCGCCGCCCGCATATTATCAGACAGCACCCGCATGGTGTCGATCATGGGGATAAAGGCGGTCAGACACAGCTTTAAGGTATCCACAGCGTCAAAAATCGCCTCTTTATCCTCCTGCATGTCTTTGTTATAGGCCAGCGGCAGCCCCTTGAGCATGGAGAGCAGCGTCATCAAATCGCCAAACACACGCCCGCTCTTGCCACGCACCAGCTCGGCAATATCCGGATTTTTCTTCTGAGGCATAATGCTGGAACCGGTGGAGAAAGCGTCGTCCAGCTCGATAAACTTAAACTCCCACGAACACCACAAAATGATCTCCTCGGAGAACCGGGACAGATGCACCATGGCAAGGGAAATGGCCGAGGCCAGCTCCACACAGAAGTCACGGTCGGAAACACCGTCCAGGCTGTTGCGGCTCACCTGGGAAAATCCCAAAAGCGTGGCGGTCATGCGCCGGTCAAGGGGATAGGTGGTGCCGGCCAGTGCGCCGGAGCCCAAAGGCATCACATCCATGCGCTTTACAGCGTCCTGCATCCGGCCGATATCCCGCAGGAACATCTCTGCATAAGCCAGCAGATGGTGGCCAAAGGTGATGGGCTGGGCCCGCTGCAGGTGGGTGTATCCCGGCATGATTGTTTCACTGTATTCAAGCGCTTTGTTTGCCAACACCGTGCAAAGCTCTTTTAGCTGTCCAACCAGCCCGGCAGCTTCTTTTTTCAGCGTCATGCGAATATCCAGCGCAACCTGGTCGTTGCGGCTCCGGGCGGTGTGCAGCCGCTTTCCGGAATTGCCCAAACGCTGGGTGAGTTCTCCTTCCACAAAGGTGTGGATATCCTCGGCGTTGGGGTCGATGGGCAACGTGCCGGCAGTGATTTCGTCGCTGATTTTTTGCAGCTCGTCACAAATCTTCTCCGACTCCGCCTTGTCGATGATGCCGCAGGCCCCCAGCATGGTGGCATGGGCGATGCTCCCCTGGATATCCTCCTGATACATCCGGCTGTCAAACGAAATCGACGAATTAAAATCATTGGTTTTCGGGTCAAGCTCCTTGTGGAAGCGTCCAGCCCATAACTTCACGGTGTTTTCCTCCAAACTTTTGAATGTAAAATTAATTTATAAAAATGAACACCAAACCCCGCACACTCTCCCAAAAGGGGGGACTATGCGGGGATCGTTTGTTGTCAGCGGGATTATTTCTCCATCTGCTGGCGCTTCTTGGCCTGAACCTTGATCGGCAGTCCAAACAGGTTGATGAATCCGGCAGAATCCTTCTGGTCATAAACCTGATCTTCGTCAAAGGTAGCGATCTCCTCGTCATACAGGGAGTAGGGAGAGGTCACGCCGGCATCGATGATGTTGCCCTTATAGAGCTTGAGTCTCACATCGCCGGTCACGGTCTGCTGGGTGCTGTCCACAAAAGCGGTGAGCGCTTCCCGCAGAGGGGTGAACCACTGGCCAAAATATACCAAGTCGGCAAACTTAAGGCCGATCTGCTGCTTGTAGTGATAGGTGTCCCGGTCGAGGCAGATTTCTTCCAGCTTGTTGTGAGCGTGATAGAGGATAGCGCCGCCGGGGGTTTCATATACGCCACGGCTCTTCATGCCAACCAGCCGGTTCTCCACCATATCGACAATGCCAACGCCGTTTCTGCCGCCCAGCTCGTTAAGCTTTTCGATCATTTCCACAGCGCCCAGTTTCTCGCCGTTCACAGCGGTGGGGATGCCCTTTTCAAAATGGATGGTCATATACTCCGGCTTGTCGGGAGCCTGTTCGGGAGAAACGCCCAGCTCCAAAAAGTTGGGGTCGTCATACAGAGGCTCGTTTGCGGGGTCTTCCAGATCCAGACCCTCATGGGAAAGGTGCCACAGGTTCTTATCCTTGGAATAGTTGGTTTCCCGGGTAATCTTCAGCGGGATGTTGTGTGCCTCGGCATACTCGATTTCTTCTTCTCTGGACTTGATGTCCCAGATTCTCCAGGGAGCGATGATCTTCATATCCGGTGCAAACGCCTTGATAGAAAGCTCAAACCGCACCTGATCGTTGCCCTTGCCGGTGCAACCATGGCAGATAGCGTCGGCGCCCTCGGCCTTGGCGATTTCTACAATACGCTTTGCGATGATAGGCCGTGCAAAAGAGGTACCCAGCAGGTATTTATTCTCATACACAGCGCCTGCCTGCATGGTGGGATAGATGTAATCCTCGATAAATTCTTTTTTCAGGTCTTCGATATACAGTTTGGAAGCGCCGGTCTTTTTGGCCTTTTCTTCCAGCCCGCTCAGCTCGCTGCCCTGTCCTACGTCGGCAGAAACAGCGATAACCTCGCAGTTATCGTAATTTTCTTTCAGCCACGGAATAATAATAGAAGTATCCAGTCCGCCGGAATAAGCGAGAACAACCTTTTTAATCTTATCAGCCATGAGTAAAGCCTCCTGTATATTAATTGAGATTCCTCTTTTTTCATCGAAAAGAGGAGATGTTTCAGTACCGGTATGTGTTTAATTATACACTCTTTTTTGCTAAAATCAAGGGTTTTGTGCATAAATATTCAGGTTATCCCCTTTTCACAATTTTTGATTGAAACCAGCAGGAAAACTGTCAATATTCCAGTGATGCCTGTTCTTTTCCGGGTTGTCTGTCAAGCCAAAAACCGCTATATCCTTATATAGGAAACCGGAATAAGCGATTTTGCTCCCGCTTTCCCTTGACTTTTCCCACAGGACGGCTTACAATGAATGGGCTTGAAAACCAGCAAATTCCATGTATAAGCATACAACTGCAATGTATATTTTTTGACCCTATAAAGGAGGGGCTTTCATGCACGAGTTTTTAAAGCGCACCTGGGCAGAGATTGATGTGAATGCTATTGGCCATAACTTCCGTGCCATCCGTGCCACCCTGCGTCCCGGTGTTAAGATGTGCTGTGTGGTAAAGGCCGACGCCTATGGCCACGGCGCCCCGGTTGTCGCCAGAGAATACCAACGCCTGGGAGCAGACTGGTTCGCTGTTTCCAATCTGGAAGAAGCCATTCAGCTGCGCCGCTGCGCCATCACCCGCCCGATTTTGATTTTGGGCTATACCCCGCCGCAAAAAGCGGAGGAGCTTTCCGAACTCAACATCTCGCAGAGCGTCCTTTCGCTGGACTATGCCCGGCAGCTTTCGGGCTATGCACAGGAAGCCGGGGTAGAAGTCAAAATCCATGTCAAAGTGGATACCGGCATGAGCCGCATCGGGTTTGTCTATCAGTCCCTTGGGCGGGACGAAGATTCCCTCGATGAGATGGAAACCGCCTGCCGGCTGCCGGGATTGGTTCCCGAAGGTATTTTCACCCATTTTGCCGTGGCAGACGATGGGCAGGACGGCGAAGCCTTTACCCTGCACCAGTACGGCTGTTTTAAAGAGGCTATCGAAACCATGGAAAACCGTGGCATCCGCTTTGCCGTGCGCCATTGTGCCAACAGCGGCGCTGTGTGCGATTACCCCGAATTGCAGCTCGATATGGTGCGGCCGGGCATTATTCTATATGGTATGGAGCCTTCGGGCAGCATCCGCAGCCCCCTTGACCTGCGCCCGGCTATGGAGCTGAAAACCGTGATTTCCCAGAAAAAGACCATTCCGGCCGGGGCAACCGTCAGCTATGGCCGAACCTTCACCGCCGCCAACGATATGGTCATCGCCACTGTCCCCATCGGCTACGCCGACGGTTATCCCCGCAAATTTTCCGGCCAGGCAGAGATGCTGGTACACGGCAAGCGGGTGCCGGTAGTGGGGAGAGTGTGCATGGATCAGCTGATGGTAGATGTGACCGCCGTTCCCGAAGCCCATGAGGGGGATGTGGTAACGGTGTTTGGACATGACGGCGACGCCTTTTTGCCGGTAGACGAGCTGGCGGCGCTCAACGACACCATTCATTATGAGATGGTGTGTCTGGTGGGCAAGCGGGTTCCCCGTATCTACTGGAAAAACGGGAAACAGGTGGGCGAGCTGAACTACATCTGTCCCGCAGAATAAAACGACATATAAAAATTCCGGAGAACTTTTGGTTTACACAAACTCTCCGGAATTTTTTAGTTTTTAGTGGATATACGTTTACGAATTTCTTCCCGTGCCCAATTTTTATTTTCCAGTGCCATCGCTTCATATTTTCCAAATATAGTATGCAAGGTAATAAAATCATCAGATGTTTCCACATTCAAGATTTCATGATATTGTAAAGAAAAACTCTTACCTTGGTCAGTGATATTAAAAAGAAACGGAATACGAATTACGCCTTCCACATGGTCGTTATAAACCCGAATATAAGAATCGCTATTTCTAAAAGTCTGTATTGTCCAAATGATTTGCGAAATTGTTACAATAGTTAAAATAGAGCCGAATATGATTTCAACCCATCTTTCTATTATGTAACAAAACCAACACCTATTTAACCATACACATTCCCATATCATTAGGATAGATATATCTATTAAAACAACACCAATTTTTCTGTTTGTACAATTATACTCTGTACTACAAATGAAATCTAATTCTTCAAGCACAAAAATATCCTCCAGACATCTCTAGTAATTCAATTATAATACTCTAAACGAGTTTTGTAAACTCAATTAGTGTATTATAAATAAAAACGCTCTCACTCCGTTAAAATAGTAAAAGTAACGGAGGTTGATAGCATGGAGTTTCACCAAAGATTGCGGGATTTAATTGAAGAAAATGATATCACCCAGAAAAAACTGGCTGCCGATTTAAATATCGCCGCTTCCACTGTCAGCAGCTATGTGCAGGGCGTCCGTGAGCCGGATTTTTCCCTTTTGCTGCGTTTGGCCGACTACTTTCATGTATCAACCGATTATCTGCTGGGGTATTCCTCCCAGCAAACAGCCAGCTCCAGCGACCATGAGCTGCTTTGTCTTTTTCACAGCCTTTTGCCCGAACAGCGGGAAATCTATCTGGAACAGGGCAAGGCGTTCCTACGTTTCAACCGAAAGAACAGAGAAAAATAAAAAACGGCAGGGCCTCTATTTCACAGAGGCTCTGCCGTTTTGATTTTCTGCTTTTACATCGACCGGGATTTTTTCGCACAGGTTCTCATGGCCTGCATCACGCTGCTGCGGAACCCGGTTTCCTCCAGCACCTGCACCGCCTCAATGGTAGTACCGGCGGGAGAACACACCATGTCCTTGAGCTCGCCCGGATGCTTGCCGGTTTCCAGCACCATTTTGGCGCTGCCCAGCACCGCCTGAGAAGCAAAGGTATACGCCTGCTGCCGGGGCATCCCTTCGGCAACGGCGGCGTCTGCCATGGCTTCAATTAGCATAAAGATATAAGCCGGAGAACTGCCGCTCACCGCTACCACGGCGTCCATCAGGCGCTCCGGGATGACCTCTGCCTTGCCAAAACCGCCCAGCACCTTTAGCACCGTTTCCAGCATTTGCGGCGTTACCTGCTCGTTGGGGCAAACCGCTGTGATGCCCTCGCCCACCATGGCCGGGGTGTTGGGCATGGTGCGGACGATTGGCAGCTCTTTGCCAAAAACCTCTGCCAGCCACGCAAGGGTCTTGCCGGGGGCAATCGTAACGATGACCTGCCCCTGTTGTACGCCGGGAGCGATTTCCCGGATGACTTCCTCATAGAACTGGGGCTTTACCGCCAGCACCACCAGCTCCGACTGCGCCAGAACAGCGGCGTTGCTCTCTGCCGCCGATACTCCAAAAGTGGTTTTCACCCGCTCCACAGCGGCGGGCAACAGGTCGTGGACGGTAATTTCTTCGGGACGGCAAATCTGGTTTTTGATGATGCCGCCCATCATGGCGCTGGCCATATTGCCGCAGCCGATAAATCCGATTTTCATGATGACAACTTCCTTTCTATGGTTAAATGATTTCATTATTTTAGTAGGGGCGCACCTGTGTGTGCGCCCGTCCGGAGCCGCATGTGTAGGAGCTTACTTGTGTGCGCCCACCCGGAACCGCATATGTAGGGGCGCATAGTATGCGCCCGCTTTTCAGATAGCTCTATCACGAAAAACTCTGCTCGGTACGGGCGATAATCTCATCCTGCAAGGCACGGCTCAAATTGCGGAAGTGGTCGCTATATCCCGCCACCCGGACAATCAAATCTTTATATTCCTCCGGGTTGGCCTGTGCGGCCAGCAGCGTCTGGCGGTCAATCACATTGAACTGGATATGATGCCCGTCCATGGCAAAATAGGCACGGATCAGGTTGGCCATCTGCTGCAAGCCCTGCTCCCCTGCCACCACCGACGGGGTAAACTTCTGGTTGAGCAGCGTACCCCCTGTTTTCAGATGGTCCATCTTGGCACAGGACTTTACCACCGCTGTGGGGCCGTTGACGTCCGCCCCCTTTTCCGGGGAAATGCCCTCACTCACCGGCTTATGCGCCCGGCGGCCGTTGGCGCTGGCCAGCATCACCTCGCCAAAATACACATGGCAGGTGGTGGGCAGCATATTCACCCGGTACATCCCGCCCCGCATATTGGGTCGGCCGGTAACTGCCTTTTGATAATATTCGAACACCGACTGCATAATGCTGTCGGCATAATCGTCGTCGTTGCCGTATTTGGGGCTGTGTTCCTGCACCAGCCTGAGTATTTTGGGCTGTCCCTCAAAATCGTGGAGCATGGCCTGTGTCAATTCCGGCAGCGTAAAGCGCTGTTTGTCAAACACCTGATACCGGATGGCAGAAAGGCAGTCTGTCACGGTACCAATGCCAACGCCCTGAATATAACTGGTATTATACCGTGCGCCGCCTGCGTTATAATCCATGCCTTTTTGGATACAGTCGTTGGTAATCACCGAGAGGAAGGGTACCGGCATATACTCAGCGTATATTTTTTCAATGATATTACTTCCCTTTACCTTAATATCCAAAAAGTAGTCGATCTGCTTTTGGAAAGCGGAGAGCAGTTCTTCATAGCTGTGGAAGTCCTCAGCGTTTCCGAGCTTGAGGCCAAGCTGCTTTTTCGCCACATGGTCATAACCATTATAAAGAGTGAGTTCCAGAATCTTGGGGAGATTGAAATACCCGGTCAGGATATACGCCTCGTTTCCAAAAGCGCCTGTTTCCACACAGCCGCTGGTGCCGCCACGGCGGGCGTCTTCCAAACTTTTCCCGGCGGCGAGAAGCTCCTGCACAATGGCCTCGGTGTTATAGAAAGCGGGTTGCCCCCACCCTTTGCGACTGATTTCACACGCACGCAGCAAAAACTTCTGCGGGGTTTTGCGGCTGATCTGTACGTTGGAGCTGGGCTGGAGCAGCTTCATGTCGTCCATGCAGTCCAGAATCAGATAGCTCACCTCGTTGACCCCGTTGGAGCCATCGGGAGCGATGCCGCCGGTGTTGATATTGGCAAAGTCGGTATAGGTGCCGCTCTCCTTGAGGGTAATGCCCACCTTGGGCGGGGCGGGCTGATTGTTAAACTTGACCCACAAGCACTCCAGCAGCTCCAGAGCGCCGTCACGGGTGAGGATACCGGCTTCGGTGTCCCGGCGGTAGAAGGGGTAAACATGCTGGTCGAGCCGTCCGGGGCTATAAGAATCCCAAGGGTTCAGCTCGCTGGTCACGGCAAGGTGGACAAACCAGTACATTTGCAGCGCCTGATGGAAGGTCTGGGGTTTATGGGCGGGGACTACCTCGCAGTTTTCGGCGATCTTCAAAAGGTCGGCTTTCCACTGTGGGTCGGTTTCGGCCTGCGCCATTTCACGGGCAAGGGCGGCATACCGCTGCCCCAACACGATGACGGCTTCGCAGGCGGTATCCATGGCCTTTAGCTGTTCCCGGCGGCGCAGAGCGTTAGGGTCGTGCAGCACATCGAGCTTTTCCATAGCCGCATGGATTTCCTGCTGGTACTCCCGAAAGCCTTTTAAGTAGATTTTTTCAGAGCCAACTGTATGTCCCGGCCCCCGCTGTTCCATAAACTCGGTGAAAATGCCGCAGGAATAGGCTGTCTTCCATTCTTCGGTCATGTTATTAAGGATGCGGCGGCGAATGGAGCGTTTCTCCCAAAACGGAATGATTTTTTCTTCCTGGATTTTTAAGTCTTGTTCTGTGACCGTAAAGTTAATCAACTCCCGGTCGTTCATCACCTTCATATCTTCCAGCGTGTGGCAGCACAGCTCCGGGAAGGTGGGCGAGGATTGCGGGCCGTCGCCCTTTTCGCCCACAATCAGCTCGCCCCGGTGGATGGAGATTTTTTTGTGGGAGAAGTAGTGGAGCAGCGTCAACGCACGCAGCTCCGACACAGACACGGCGCCTTCATATTTTTCATAGGCTTCGGTTTCTAGCACCGCACGCTCGATATAAATTCTGGGCTGGGTGTTCAGGCTTTCTTCCCGCAGGCGGCGGATGCGTTCATTCATGCCGTGGACTTCTTTGGCTCGCTGGGCAGAGGTTTCTGTTTCTCCTGTCTTTGTCATTTCTCCTGTCATGGTCATTCGTTCCTTTCTTGAATCATATCAATAATGATAAATATATCCGTGTATTAGCAGACGCTCTGAGGATTTTCTGTTGCATAAGGTTTACGGGCGGTTGATAACCGCCCCTACAATATTCCGGTAAAACTTTGTTGTTTTCATTATGGGTAGGGGCGCATAGTATGCGCCCGAAAGGTTTCTGTCCTATGCAGAAATTATCCCCCAATCACCACCGGGACACCGGACTGGCGGAGAATCTGCGCCAACTCTTCCAGCCGCTCTTGTGAAGGCGGGGCAAACGCTTCCCCCTCATAGCAGCGGCCCAGACGGGCATATTTTCCTTTCCCGGTATTGTGATAGGGCAAAAGGTGAATCCGGCGGACATGGATACCTTCCCGCAGCAGCTCTAGAACTGCCTGTATATCCTCCCGGCTGTCGTTGATTCCCGCCACCAGCGGGAGCCGCAGCCGGATATCCGCCCCCGCTTTGCTCAGGCGGCGCAGATTGTCCAGAATCAGGGCGTTCTCCACCCCAATCCATTTTTGATGCTTCTCCGTATCCATAGCCTTGATATCATAGAGAAACGCCGTCACATAGGGCAAAAGGCTTTCAAAGCGCTCCCAGGGGGCAAAGCCGCTGGTATCGATATACACGCTGATTCCCATTTCCCAAAATTTGCGGCAAAGCTCTATCACTTCCGAAAATGGGTTAGCTGTCATCACCTCGCCGCCAGAGAGCGTTACCCCGCCCCCGGATTCCTCATAGAACATCTGGTCACGCTCTCCAGCATCCAGCAGCTCCCAAACCATTTTTAAGCTGCCCGACACCGCCCGTGCGCCTTCCAGACACTCCTCGACACATTCTCCACAAGCAATACATCGGCTGCGTTCCAATACAGGCAGGTGATTCTGGATAGACACCGCTTTTTGAGGACATACTGCCACACAATCCCCACAACTGATACATTTTTCCTGATTCCACAACATTTCCGGTTCGCATCGCTGGCTCTCCGGGTTATGGCACCACACACACCGCAGAGGGCAGCCTTTGAAAAAAATGGTGGTGCGGATTCCATCTCCATCGTGAATAGAATACCGCTGAATATCAAATATGTTCAGCATGGCAACAGCCCTTTCTTCGACAAGCGCAAAATTTATTTAAGCATGATTTTAAAAAAACGTAACAATTCATACAAATGAATCGGAACATAAAAAACAGGCTATTCTTTCCCAATTATAAAATACGTCTGCATTAATGTCAAGAAAGTGGAATCGATTTTCACAAAATCCGCATCTACCTAAATCTCAAAACCATCTTTCACAAAAGTGAATTTCTTTTTATAACAACTTTCTTGACAACATGGGGATTTTCACGGTATTATTATAGAATACGAGGATAAAAATGTTGAGAAACCGCAAATCAACACCGCAAACACCGTAACTTGGAGAAATTTAAAAATTGAAAGGAAGACATGTGATGAATGTTAACACCGCCATTGGCGCAAAAGTAAAGCAGCGCCGTACCGAAAAGAAAATGACGCTTAAACAGTTGGGCGAAAAAACCGGACTGTCCGTAGGTTTCCTTTCCCAGTTTGAACGTGGCCTTTCTTCGATTGCGCTGGATTCTCTGGAAAAGATCTCCCGTGTGCTGGAAACCCCTCTTTCGGATCTGTTTGAAGTACACAGTCGTCCGATTTCTGCCGACCCGGTCATCCACGGGGTTGACCTGAGATTCGACAGCATCAGCGAGCAGATTTATCAGAACAACCTGCGCCATCCCGGCGAAGGCTTCCAGATGCTGCCCCGCCTCTACACCCTGCTGCCTTTTTCCGGCGAGGAAACTGTTCCGGAGATGTACAGCCACGAGGGAGAAGAATTTATCTATGTGCTCGAAGGTGTTGTGACCTTCTTCCTGGAGGGCCGTGAATACACCCTGTATCCGGGCGACAGCATCCATATCCATTCTAAGAAAGAGCACAACTGGATGAACCGCACTTCCCGGATTGCAAAACTGCTTACCGTGAACACCCCCAATCCTTTGGACTAATCCCATCGGAAAAACTCTCGTAAACGATTCTTTATCGCATACAGATCTCTTAATAACCATCAGGCCGCCAGCTCTGTGCAACACAGGACTGGCGGCTTTTTGTTTCTCTTTTTCGTTTTTGGAATCGGGTGTTGCTTTCATCGGTTTGTTATGCAGAACAGCAAGAGAAAGCATTGGATGATGCCTGTTTTTTGTGTATGTCACGAATTTTTCAGAATAGCCATTTTTCTCAAAAAACCTATTGCGATTCATTTGCCATGGTGCTATGATGATGTGGCTCAAAACGGAATGGTTCTTCCGAAGGATAAAATTCTGTGGGGAACTGTTTCCGTTATCACAGTTCGGATGGCTTTTTCAAAAGGGGGAGGAAAAAGCCGCAAACTGATCCTTTCAGCCAATATAGGAGGAGTTGTATGTTTAGACTCAAATGGCTATGGAAGTATATGGGCAATAAGCGGCATCTGTTTGTGATTGGCATGATTTTGTCAGCGGTCACTTCTTCTATGCTGATTATCAACCCCATGCTTTCACAAAAACTGATCGACGAGGTGATTACACCTCAGAACACCACTCTGCTGCTGCCCCTGCTGGGCGCTATGATGGTGGTGCAGTTGGTACGTTTGGTATTGCGGTATGTCATGGTGATCTGCCTGGAGAAAAACAGCCAGCAGATGATCGATGATGTGCGCCGGAAGATGTTCGACGTGATCCAGAATCAGGACCATGTATTTTTTAACCGGATTCGCACCGGCGATTTGATGACCCGTATGACCAACGACCTTGACATGATTCGTCACAGTCTTGCATGGATTTCGTATGTCAGCGTGGATTCGATTGTGATTTTTGTCGTAACGCTGATCTACCTGCTAGTGGTGGACTGGAAACTGACGCTGTGTCTGGCCGCCATCACCCCCTTTATCCTGATTATTACCCGGATATTTTCCAAGATCATCCATCCTATGTATGTCAACCTGCGGGAACGGCTCTCCTCCCTCAACACCGTTGCCCAGGAAAACATCGCCGGAAACCGGGTGGTAAAAGCGTTTGCACGAGAAGAATTTGAGAAAGAAAAGTTTGACGAGAAAAACCGCCAGTTCCGGGATGTCAACCTGAAAACCACCTATGTGGGCGTCAAGTTCAACCCGGTCATCGACCTGCTTTCCCAGCTTCTCACCATTATCACCCTGCTGGCCGGCGGCCTGTTTATGATGAATGGAGAATTGACAGCTGGCGAAATGCTGGCGTTCTCCTCCCTGACCTGGGCTCTTGCAACCCCCCTCAAGAACCTGGCCATGATCATCAACGACATCCAGCGTTTTTCCGCCTCCAGCTCCATGATTATCGAGATTTTCTATTCCCAGCCTACCATTGTACAGCATGCTTCCGCCAAGGAACCGGATCACCGTTTGAGAGGCGATATTAGATTTGAGAATGTCAATCTCAAATTAGGGAAAAATCAGGTGCTTCAAGACATCAACCTGCATGTCCCCGCCGGAAAAACCCTGGGTATTATGGGTACCACCGGCAGCGGCAAAACCTCTTTGATCAACCTGCTCAACCGCTTCTACGACGTGACCGAGGGCTGCGTATCCATCGACGGCATCGACGTGCGGGAAATCCCCCTTTCCACGCTGCGCCGGAGTGTTTCGATGGCCATGCAGGATGTGTTCCTGTTCTCGGATACCGTAGAGGGCAACATCGCCTATGGCAACACAGAAATGACCTTCGACGAGGTTCGTGCCTGTGCCAAGGCAGCCGACGCCGACGGCTTTATCAACCGTATGGAAGACGGCTACGATACCCTGATCGGCGAGCGGGGCGTGGGACTCTCCGGCGGACAGCGGCAGCGAATTTCGCTGGCAAGAGCGCTGGCCATGAAGCCCTCGATTCTGGTATTGGACGACACCACCAGTGCGGTGGATATGGAAACCGAAAAGTACATCCAGCATCAGCTGCGGAACCTGCCCTTCCCCTGTACACGGGTAATGATTGCCCAGAAGGTGAGTTCGGTGCAGGATGCCGATGAAATTATCATTCTGGATGAAGGAAAAATCATCGAGCGGGGCACCCATGAGGAGCTTTTGGCACAACATGGCTATTATTACGGCATCTGGGCCCTGCAAAACAGCGTAGAGGAGGTGGACCCTCTTGGCTCGTAACCGTTTTGACGTAGACGAAGAACTCGAAAGCCCATTTAATTTTGAAAACCTCAAGAAGGTCATGGTGTATGTGGCCCGCTATAAGTGGGGCATGATTCTGGCGCTGGCGCTGAGCGCTGTGGGCAGCGTGGTTGGACTTACCGGCCCCCTGCTCATCCAGCAGGCAATGGATATTGCCATCCCGGACAAAAATGTCCAGCTCCTGATGCGGCTGTGCGGCCTGCTGACCGTCACCATTCTGGTGAACATCGGCTTTAATGCACTGCGAACCGTGATTGTGGCAAAGGTAGGACAGAATATTGTGTATGACCTGCGAAAAGATCTGTTTGACCATTTGCAGGATCTCCCCTTCTCCTATTATGACAACCGTCCGCACGGAAAAATCCTCGTCCGGGTGGTGCATTATGTCAACGGCGTATCCGACGCCCTTTCCAACGGTATTCTGAATTTCATTATTGAAATCATTAATATCGTGTTTATCATTGTGTTCATGTTTCAGGTTAGCCCGCCGCTGGCAGGCATTACCGTGGCGGGACTCCCTGTGGTGGCTTTCTTCATCTTTTTGATCAAGCCCCGGCAGCGCCGGGCCTGGCAGGCGGTTTCCAACAAAAACTCCAACGTCAACGCCTTTGCACAGGAATCCATTGAGGGCGCACGGGTGACTCAGGCGTTTGACCGTCAGGAAGAAAACCTCAAGATTTTTGACCGGGTGATGACCGAGCGCCGCAACGCCTGGATGGGCGCTGTGTACATTTCCAATACCGTGTGGTTCACCACCGAAATGGTTTCCCAAATTGTGTTTTCGCTGGTATACATTGCCGGTGCCTACTGGTTCAACCCCATGGCCTCCTTTGGCGTGCTGCTGGCAATGGGAACCTATTCCTCCCGGTTCTGGCAACCTATCATCAACCTCGCCAACCTCTATAACACCTTTATCAACGCCATCGCCTATCTGGAGCGTGTGCTGGAAACCATCAACGAGCCGGCCGTTATTGAAGATAAACCGGACGCCGAGGTTCTCCCGCCCATTACCGGCAAGGTGGAGTTTGAGCATGTCACCTTTGGCTATGAGCCGGGGCAGACCATTCTCAACGATGTTTCCTTTGTAGCAAATCCCGGCGAGAGTATCGCCATCGTCGGCCCCACCGGCGCCGGTAAAACTACCATCGTCAACTTGATCAGCCGGTTTTATAATATCGATTCCGGCCGGGTGCTGGTAGATGGCCACAGTGTGATGGATGTGACGATCCATTCTTTGCGGAGCCAGATGGGCATTATGTTGCAGGACAGCTTTATTTTCTCCGGCACCATTGCCGACAACATCCGGTATGGACGGCTGGACGCTACCGACGAAGAAGTAGAGCAGGCGGCCAAGTTGCTGCACGCCGACGAATTTATCAACGCCATGACCTTTGGCTTCCAGACAGAAGTCAAAGAGCGGGGCGGCGGGCTTTCTCAGGGACAAAAACAGTTGATCGCCTTTGCCAGAACGCTGCTGGCAGACCCCAAAATCCTGGTGTTGGACGAAGCGACTTCCTCCATCGACACCGCCACCGAGCAGCTGGTGCAGGAGGGAATCAACACTCTGATGAAGGGACGTACTTCCTTTATCATCGCCCACCGGCTTTCCACCATCAAGAGCTGTACCCGTATTATGTATGTGGCGCAGGGCAAAATTCTGGAAAGCGGCAGCCACGAGGAACTGATGGCGAAAAAGGGATATTATTACAAGCTGTATATGGCCCAGTACGACACCCACCCCCAAAAAGTTCGGGAATCGGTGATCTGAGCCACCATATAGACCAGCCGGCAGTTAGGCCGGTTTTGAGGAGTTGGCGCATCGCAGACTCGCTGCGGTGCGTTTCCCTCTCAAAAATGGCATCAAAAAACGCCCCGGATTTTCCGGGGCGTTTCTGTTTGCTTATTCGTTTTTACCGCAGCACTTTTTGTATTTCAAACCGCTGCCGCAGGGACAGGGGTCGTTTCTGCCCGGCTTTTTCTTGTTCTGAACCGGTCGCTTCACATCGGTACCGTCAGCGCTGGTGGCGGTGGGCTTTGCCACTTCTTCACGCTTGGGCTCTTCCTGGCGGCGAATCTGCACCGTCAAAATCATACGGGCGGTATTCTCACGGATGGTTGCGATCATCTCGTCAAACATCTCAAAGCCTTCCAGACGGTATTCTACCACCGGGTCATGCTGGGCATAGGCACGCAGGTGGATGCCACGCTTGAGTTCTTCCATGGCGTCGATGTGATCCATCCACAGGGTGTCTACATTTTTCAGCAGGATCACATGTTCCAGCTCCCGCATAATGCGCTCGCCAAACAGCTTTTCACGGATTTCATACAGCTTGTGGGCACGCTCCTGCAATTTTTCCACCAGATAGGACGGTTCCAGATTTTCCAGCTCCTCGCCGGTATAGTGGAATTCCTCCGGTGTAATCATCCAGCCCATATAGTGCTCACGCAGGGCGGGCAAATCCCAGTTGTCGTGAACCTTGGACTCAGGCAGATAGCGGTTAACGTTGTGCTCGATGGCGTCGTCAATCATCTTGATGATCTGCTCCCGCATGTTTTCACCGTTAAGCACCTGGTCACGCTGGCCATAGATAATCTCACGCTGGCGGTTCATCACATCGTCAAACTGCAGCACGTTCTTACGGATACCAAAGTTGCGGCTTTCCACCTTGCGCTGAGAGCCTTCGATGGTGTTGGAGAGCATCTTGGATTCAATCGGCGTATCCTCATCCACATTGAGGCGGTCCATGATGGCGTTGATGCGCTCGCCGCTGAACAGGCGCATCAGGTCGTCCTCCAGAGAGAGGTAGAAGCGGCTCATGCCGGGATCTCCCTGACGGCCGGAACGTCCACGCAGCTGGTTGTCGATACGGCGGGATTCATGCCGCTCGGTGCCAATGATATACAAGCCGCCCGCCTTGCGGACTTCTTCGGCGGCATTTTTGATCTGATCCTTATATTTGGCCTCCAGCTCGCTGAACACACGGCGGGCTTCGAGGATTTCTTCGTTATCGGTTTCGGAGAAGGCGTCTGCCTCGGCAATCAGCTCCTCGCTGAACTGCATCCGGCGCATTTCCTCCTTGGCCATGTATTCGGCGTTACCGCCCAGCTTGATATCCGTACCACGGCCTGCCATGTTGGTGGCGATGGTAACAGCGCCTTTCTGGCCGGCCTGTGCCACGATGGCGGCTTCCTTGTCGTGATATTTGGCGTTCAGCACCTGATGCTTGATGCCACGGCGTTTCAAGAGGGCGCTGAGCTGCTCGGATTTCTCGATGGAAATGGTACCCACCAGAATGGGCTGGCCGTTCTTGTGGTGTTCCTCGATATCGTTAATAACCGCTCTGAACTTGCCCTGCTCGGTCTTATACACCACATCGGGCAGATCCTGACGGATCATGGGACGGTTGGTGGGGATCTCCACCACGTCCAGCTTGTAGATCTCCCGGAATTCTTCTTCTTCGGTCATAGCGGTACCGGTCATGCCGGAGAGTTTCTCATACAGACGGAAGAAGTTCTGGAAGGTGATGGTGGCCAGCGTCTTGCTTTCATGGGCAACCTTTACGCCTTCTTTGGCCTCAATTGCCTGATGCAGACCCTCGTTATAGCGGCGGCCATACATCAGACGGCCGGTAAATTCATCCACGATGATGACTTCGTCGTCCTTCACCACATAGTCGATGTCCTTCTGCATCACGCCATGGGCACGGATGGCCTGATTGATGTGGTGCTGGAGGGTGATATTTTCAGCATCGGTGAGGTTTTCCACGTTAAAATACTGCTCTGCCTTTTTCACGCCTCTGGGGGTGAGGGTAGCAGTCTTGGCTTTTTCGTTTACCAGATAATCGCAGTCCTGATACAGCTCGTCGTTGTCCTCTTTCTCGTTGAGGTCGGGGACACGGGTCACTTTCAGGCTGCGGGCAAAGTGGTCGGCAATGGTATACAGCTCGGTGGATTTATCTCCCTGACCCGAAATAATCAGCGGGGTTCTGGCTTCATCAATGAGGATGGAGTCCACCTCGTCCACCACGGCAAAATAGTGGCCACGCTGTACCTTGCGCTCTTTATAGATCACCATGTTGTCACGCAGGTAGTCAAAGCCGAATTCGTTGTTGGTACCATAGGTGATATCGGCGGCATAAGCCTTTTTACGCTCGTCGTTGGGCATGTCATGGCAGATCAGACCCACGGTGAGGCCCAGCCAGCGATACACCTTGCCCATCCATTCGGAGTCACGGCGGGCCAGATAATCATTGACGGTAACCACATGCACGCCTTTGCCGGTAAGAGCATTCAGATAGGCGGGCAGAAGCACAGTCTGGGTTTTACCTTCACCGGTCTTCATTTCAGCGATACGTCCCTGATGCAGGACAATACCACCGGTAATCTGTACCGCAAAGTGAGGGGTTCCCAGCACACGGCGGGTGGCCTCCCGGCAGACGGCAAAGGCGTCGGGCAGGATATCATCCAGCGTTTCCCCATCGGCCAGACGGTCTTTGAGAACCTGCGTCTGCGCCTGAAGCTCGCTGTCCTTCATGGCCTTGTATTGATCTTCCAAATCCAGTACGGCATCCACAATGGGCTGGATTCGTTTCAGCTCCCGCTTGCTGTAGTTGCCGAACAGGGCGGTTAAAACATTCTTCATTCTACTACCACACTTTCTTGCCGGCCAAACCGGCTTGTATACTTTTCCCTCCAAAATATCCAGCCGGGACTTCCGAAGGAGAGAGGAAAGCCCGGCGCAGTACCGGTCTAAGACCGGTACAATTGATTTATCGACAGCAGGGCAAATGCCCGCAAAAAATGCTGCTAAACCTTGACTATTATACCATGAACAGCCGTGAAATGGAAGTGAAATTTGTGAATCCTTCCACGCATCGCCAGGTTTCACGGGAAAATGACAGATTTCCATCCAAAAACCCCGTTTTTGAAAGCAAAAATCCCCCGTCTATTTCCTCATCTATGGGAAAAAGACAGGGGTTGTGCGCTATTCCCCCAACAGCACGGCACGAACCGGAGAAGCCTCCAGCCCACAGACTTTGAGAGGAAGGGCGAACAGAGTATAAGCACCGTCGGGCACGTCGTCGAGGTTCAGCCCTTCGAGCAGGACAATTTCACGGGAAAGAAGCTCCACATGGGGCGCCCGCTCGTCCCCGGCCGGGCCAATGGACTGCTGGTCGGTTCCGAGCAGAATCACGCCTGCTTCTCCAAGGGCAAAAGCAGCGCTTTGTGAGAGGAACGCACCCCCATGAAAAAGAATCCGCTCCCCATTTTGCGGCTGGATTAGGTCAATATCGCTGCCGGTAAGGATTCCATGGGCGGTTACCACCCGGCAAGGCCCCATAAAAAGCTCCAGTGGCATCTGGTCGATGGAACGTGCGCCCTCGACAAAATGGAGAGGCGCATCCACATGGGTAGCGCTATGACTGCCGGTATAAAAGGCTGTAAGATTACACAGATCGCCCATCTCCATCCGCAGCACCTGCTCGGATTTTGGGCAGGGGTCGCCGGGGTATACCGGGGTAGAGAACAGTTCACGGGAAATGTCATACAGCTTCATGGCAGAGCCTCCTTTTATTCCAGTGTTTCCGAAAGGCGGGGCAGGGCGGCAGTGAGCAGGGCAATCGAGCGGTCGGCGGCCTGCCGTGCAAATTTGGGATAATCCAATACAGCGTCGTCGTTTCCATTATCCGAAATCGCCCGCAGGATGGCAAAGGGGATCTGGTTCATATAGCACACCTGCCCAATGCTGCCGCCTTCCATCTCACACGCCATGGCGTGGAACTGCTCGCAGATAGAACGCATCCGGCTATGGCTGGCGATAAACTGGTCACCGGTAGCAATAATGCCCCGGAACACGCCGCCCTCATAGATATCCTGTGCCTGCTGTTCCAGAATCCGGGAAGCCGTTTTGTCGGCGGGGATCTCCACCAGATTGATTCCGGAAATCAGCCCCACCGGGTCGCCGATCGGAGAGGTGTCCATATCGTGCTGCACCACAGCGGTAGCAATCACCACGTCATTGATCTGGATTCCCTCCCCGATTCCACCGGCCACGCCAGAGTTGATAATAAGCCGGGGATGGAACCGCATGGCCATGGTCTGGGCGCATACGGCGGCGTTTACCTTACCGGGGCCGCACACCGCCAGCGTACACAGCACCCCGCTGATGCTTCCCCAGTCAAAACGGATTCCGCTGATGGTTTCGGACTGGCGGTTTTCCATCACCGCACGCAGCCCGCTGATTTCAATTTCCATTGCACCAATAATTCCAATCATGGTTTTCCAAACTCCTTCTCAAAAATAATGGGGATTTACCCTTTGGCCTGTGGGGCAGAAAGGGAAATCTCAAACTGATAATTTTCTCCGGGAACCGAGGTATCAGAAATCCCCAGCCCGCTGCCATCGCTTCCATACCAGGTTCCGCCGTTGGGGAAGCTGCTGTCAAAGGCGGGGATATCTTCGTCTGCACCGCCAAAGGTTTCGGTGAGCATGTCCCGTGCCTGCAAAAAGGCGGTCAAAAAGCCCTCCTGGTCGTTGCTATCAAAGCGGAAAACATAGGAGCAGGCCGACACCGTTCCGCCGGTTTCGGTGATGCGGAAGCAAGCCGGTACCGTAAAATCAGAAAACTGTGCCATGCCCGAAGTCACATACACGGCGCTGGCGCTGTCCTGATATTCGGTTTCCAGTTCCCCTTTGGCGGCATCCGGCCAGATTTCAGCCAGCTTTTTCAGATACGACTGGGTATCCGAAAACCAGGCAGCGCCCGAAAAGGCAAACCCGTTCTCTTTGCTGCCAACCGATTCCAGCAGCCCCACGCTTCCCTCTCCTTTCAGGGAGGGGTCTTCGGTGGCAGAGGGCAGGGATTCTTCGGAAGAAAGAGCGTCTGTCTGAGAAGAACTGCTTGCCGCAGAAGAACCTGTTTCACTTCCCCCGCAGGCGGTGAGGGAGACAAGCAATACGGCACTCAAAAGAGCGGCCAAAAAGCGGGCAGAAAATCGAGGTGTAAATACATGATGCGTCATAAATGGTTCCCTTCTGTTATGAGTGTTTGCAATTTTGTGAATCTTACGGATAAAACACAAAGGGCGTCGGGCTTTCGCCCGGCACCCTTCGCAGCTGATTAGTTCAGGGACTGGGTTTCGCCTTTATCCTCCAGCAGGGTAAAGGTGATGTCAAAATATTTCCCTTCGGTTTCGGTTCCTTCGGGACGGCGATACAGGGTCATAGTAATCTCATCCCCCGGCTCATAGTCCAGCAGAATGGTGGAAATTTCCGAAAGGGATGTGACCTCTTGGCCTTCAACGGCACAGATAATATCATAGGCCTTGCCGCCGGCAGCGCCTACATTGCTGTCCTCTCCAATTTCGAGAATCATAAAGCCCATGGGGACTTCATAGAATTTGGATTCTTCCTCGGTCAAATCACGGCCGGTAATTCCCAAACGCACACGGCCTTCCACATAGCCCACGTTCATCAGGCTGTTCAGGATTTTTTCCGCCCGGCTCACCGGGATGGCAAATCCCATGCCCTCAAAGTCTTCGGCCACCAGCTTGCTGGAGTTGATGCCGATTACCTGGCCATAGGAGTTGACCAGTGCGCCGCCGGAATTACCGGGGTTAATGGCGGCGTCCGTCTGGATATAGGTCATGCCGTTTTCGCTGTTGCTTCCAAGCTGGCGGTTCAGGGCGGAGATAATTCCCTGTGTCATAGAACTGGCAAATTCCAGACCACCCGGATTGCCAATTGCATACACCTGATTTCCCACTTTCATCTGGTCGGTGTCGCCAAACTCAGCAGGCGGAAGCCCCTCTGCATCAATTTTGATAACAGCGAGGTCGGTCGTGCGGTCATAGCCCACCACTTTTCCGGGATATTCATCGCCGGACTGGGTGACAACCGTCACCTCGGTGCTGCGGGAATTATTTACCACATGGCTGTTGGTGATGATATAGCCGTTGGAAGTGGCGATAATTCCGCTGCCTTCGTCGGTTCCAGTATTTCCTTCGGCATCTTTTGACTTGGACACCACCCCAACCACCGAGGGGGAAACCCGTTCATAAACTTCGGTGGCCGACAAAGGCTCTGTATCGGGAATATCCATAATTTTGATGGTGCCGCCCTCCTCAGGGATGGTGAGGGAAGGCGAAGAACTCGTATCGCCGTCCGGGTCACCTGAACCGGACGCTTCTGGCTCAGACGAGCTTGGAACCTCTATCGGTGGTTTTGTAATTCCCGGGTCGCCATAGAGAGAAGCATAAATACCATAGCCTACAAACCCAACGGTCAGCACGATGGCAAGTGTGGCAATCAGAATCAGATAGACTTTCTGCTGGCGTCCCGCTTTCTGCTTTTGGGGAACCGGCGGGTTTTCCCAAGCGCCGCCCATGGGAGAATAGGTTGGGGGATGCTGCCCGCCGTTATAAGGCGGGAATCCCTGTGATGGCTCAGACTGCCATCCCGGCTGCGAGCCTGGCTGATAACCCGGCTGATAGCTCGGCTGCGAGCCCGGATTCCATCCTGTCTGCGAAAAAGGAGGCTGTCCGTGATACGTTGTCCCCTGAGAGGGCTGGTCATAGGGTGCAGAAGAATCAGGCCCGACGCCATAGGGCGGCTGCCCGTTATCCGGCTGGTGCGGCATTTCTGATTGGGTCGGTGTTGCCGAAGCTGCCGGAGTTTCCTGCGGCTGTGTCGGGGACTCTGTCTGGGAGGGGTTTTCCGATTGGGATGAGCTTTCCGGCCGGGAAGCAGCTGAAAATGATTCTTGACGGCCGCTGTAAATATCCTCCATAGGAGTCTGATTCGTAAAAGGCGTTTCGGAAGAAGTTTCTTCCAAAGAAGTTTCTTCCGAAGAAGATTGTTCCCAAATCTCAGATTCCTCCGGCTCATTTTCCGGCTCCACATCATGATGCTGTACCGGCGGCTCACACTCTACATGTTCCTCCTGAACAGAGTCCTGCTGAGCAGAGCTGTCTTCTATGGGACAGTTTTCTGTCGGACAGCTTTCTGTCGAACTGCTCCCTGCCGGACGGCTCTCCGTGGAACCTGCCTCCTCTGAAGCAGATGGAGTGGATGGGATATCTTCAAAAGAAACCTCAGGAAACTGAAAATCATTTTTATTTTCAGTTTCCTCTGGGGTATTTGGGTCATTGCGGGGCGTATCTGTCATGGACTGTCATTCCTTTCCGGTTTTGAAGGTCGCCCTTCCGGGGCGGGGGAATAGGAGGAAGCGTTTTTCCCGGCTGCACTGTTCTTTTTGCGGGAATTTCCCTTGCGGTTTTTCCGGGAAACATACTCTTTTTTCTGGCTGGTTTTCGAACCACCGGAATTATTGTCCTTTATCTTGAGGGCTTCCGGCTGTTTGGGAATCCAGAAACTAAATTCGGTATACTGATCCACGATACTGCTCACGGTAATTTCACCGCCATGCAGGTGGACAATGGTTTTTACAATATAAAGCCCCAATCCCATGCCGTTTTTGTCCTGACTGCGGGATTTGTCGGTTTTATAGAACCTGTCGAAGATCATACGGATCTCATCGGGTTCGATGCCGTGGCCGCTGTTACGGATGCGAACCGTGGTACGGTCAGGGGCATCCTCCACCCGAACCAGAATATATCCGCCCGGATTGGTGAACTTGACAGCGTTTTCAAACAGGTTATACACCACCTGATGAATCATATCCGGGTCGCCGTCTACAAACAGGCTCTGGGAGTCTTCCAGCCCCCGGATCTCCAGCCGCTTTTCTTCGATAGGCTTTTCAAAAGAAAGGATCGCCACCAGGATGGTATTGGTCAGGTCAAAGCGTGCCGGACGCAGCCGCAATTCGCCGCTGTCGATACGGGAAAGGTCGAGCATGGTGCGTACCAGCCGGGAAAGCCGCTTGACTTCCTGCGAAACAGTACGCAGATAATAGGCTTCCCGTTCCGGCGGGATGGTACCGTCGAGAATCCCGTCGATAAACCCGGCAATGGTGGTCATGGGGGTTTTGAGTTCATGAGAAACATTGGCGATAAAATTGCGCCTCATATTCTCGCCGCTGGCCAGAGAGGCCGCCATATTGTTGAAGGCGGTTGCCAGCTCCCCAATCTCGTCGTTGCTGGTAACCGGCACCCGGATGGAGAAGTCTCCCTCTCCAAAACTCTTGGCGGCAGCAGACATTTGCCGCAAGGGTTTCACCAGCTGGAAGGAGAACACCCACACCACGCAGAAGGTGACCATAAAGGCGGCAATGGCAGCCAGCAGGAACATTCGCAGCACCTCCATGCGGTAGCTGCTCAGCGACTGGATGCTGGAAGCCACAAACACCGCCCCCACCCGTGCGTTATCCACCAGAATGGGTTCGCCTACAATATAATAGGACTCCCGGTATACGCCCGAAAGCGTCCCCTGCCCCTGATACCCGCCGTTAAACACCTGACGCATGATGGCAGGGTCTACAATGCGGTCGGTTTGCAGGTTACTGTTGGTATAGGTTCCCACCACCCGCTCCCCGGTCACATTGGTGATGAAAATATCGGCGTTTACATTTTGTGCAAAGCCCTGGATAATCATCTCCATGCTGGCGTTGAGTTCATAGTGGTTGAGCACATCGTTATAAGTAGCGCCGGATTGTGCCATCCGGGCCACATATTCGGCGTTCTTTTTGAGAACATCCCGCTTTTCAGATTCCCAGTATTGGGAAACAAACACCAGCATCACCATGCCCAGCAGCAGGAAGCTGGCAAGCACAATCGCCAGCGTGATTCGCAGGTATTTTTTGAAAAGGGTTTTCTGCTTGCCGGTATTCATCCTACCACCTCCAGACAACGGAAAGAATTCCCGGCGATGTACTATATGTCGAACAGTACTGATTATTCTTTGACTTCAAATTTATATCCGACGCCCCACACGGTTTTCAGCGTCCATTTATCCGAAACGCCCTCCAATTTTTCACGAAGACGCTTGACATGTACGTCTACAGTGCGGGAATCGCCGTAATAATCAAAGCCCCACACCTCGTCCAGCAGCTGGTCACGGGTAAACACCCGGTTGGGGTTGCTGGCCAGATGATAAATCAGTTCCATCTCCTTGGGCGGGGTATCCACCTGCACGCCGTTGACTTTCAGTTCATAGTTGGTGAGGTTGATGGAGAGCTTGTCATATTTGACCTCTTTTACCGCTTCGCCGCCATTTTTGCCCATACGGCGCAGCACGGCCTTGATTCTTGCCACGACTTCCTTGGTTTCAAAGGGCTTGACCACATAGTCGTCTGCCCCCAGCTCCAGGCCCAGAACCTTATCAAAAACCTCGCCTTTGGCGGTGAGCATAATGATGGGACACTGGGACTTTTTGCGGATTTCACGGCACACCTGCCATCCATCCAGCTCCGGCAGCATAATGTCCAGAAGAATCAGATCGGGAGAAAAGCTGTCGAACAGTTCCAGAGCACGGCGGCCGTCATTGGCTACCGCCACCTCAAAGTTTTCTTTTTCGATATACAGGCGCAGAAGTTCGCAGATGTTCTGGTCATCATCCACAACCAGGATTTTTCCAACGGACATGGCAAATTGCCTCCTTTACGAATCACCGCTCAAAGGCGGTAAATACTATTCAGAATATACAGATTTATTATAAGCGATTTACAAAAAAAAGTCATGAATTTTTTGTAACAGCCTTTCCCCACCGGATTTTTGGACGATATGGGAAAACAGAGAAAACAGCTGTCGAAATCCGGGCAAAAAAGAAACGAAGCAGCCCAAAACAAAAAAAGTCAAAAAAATCATATGAACTATTTTACACAATTATTGGATTTAAACCTATATTTTTTTAGTAAAAGGGTTTAAAAACTTGCAAAAATCAGGTATAATAAAAAGCAATGAACTAACAGCAGGGCATGTTTCGAAATTTGAACTTAAACGCTCAACCCAAAATCGGGTAGTAAACCAGTTCGTTTTTCAAACAGGCTCTCGTCTGGTTTCCTGTCAGCCCGACAGGAAAAACATACCAGAATCAAAAGGACAGAAGGAGGATTTCATCGTGCGGGCAAGTGGAATTTTGCTGCCCATCAGCAGTCTTCCGTCCCCCTATGGGATCGGCACGCTGGGACGCAGCGCATACGAATTTGTGGACTTTCTGAAAGAAGCGGGTCAAAAATATTGGCAGGTATTGCCGGTAGGCCCCACCAGTTATGGCGACAGCCCCTATCAGAGCTTCTCGACCTTTGCCGGGAACCCTTATTTTATCGATCTGGACATGTTGTGCCAGCAGGGGCTTCTCACAAAAGAAGAATGTGAGGAATATTCCTGGGGCGAGAATCCAGAAGCAGTGGATTATGAGGCTCTTTGGAACGCCCGGTTCCTGGTGTTGCGCAAAGCCTTTGAGAGAGGCCGGGAAAATCCGGAAATCGCTGCGTTCCGGGAGGAAAACAAGCAGTGGATTGAGGACTATGCCCTGTATATGGCCGTAAAAGCCCAGATGGAAAACCGTGCCTGGATCGAATGGGACGAGGACATCCGTCTGCGCCGCCCGGAGGCCATGGAGCGCTATCGCAAGGAACTGGCAGACGACATTGATTTCTATGTGTTTATCCAGTATCACTTCTATGACCAGTGGGCAAAGCTGCGTAAATACGCCAACGACAATGGCGTGGGCTTTATCGGAGATATCCCCATCTATGTAGCGCTGGACAGCGCCGACACCTGGGCAGATACGCAGGAGTTCCTGCTGGATGAGGATTGCCGCCCCATCGACGTGGCCGGCTGCCCGCCCGATGCTTTCTCCGCCGATGGCCAGCTGTGGGGCAACCCCCTGTATCGCTGGGACGATATGAAAGAAAATGATTATTCCTGGTGGGTGCGCCGCATGCGCCACAATGTCCGCCTGTTTGATGTGACCCGAATCGACCACTTCCGTGGCTTTGCCGGATACTATGCCATCCCCTATGGCGACACAACCGCCCGCAACGGCGAATGGCGCAAAGGCCCCGGCATTGATTTCTTCCGTTCTGTGAAGAAGCAGCTGGGCAAAATGAACCTGATTGCCGAAGATCTGGGCTACCTGACCCCCGACGTTATCAAGATGCAGAAGGCTTCGGGCTATCCCGGCATGAAGGTGCTGCAATTCGCTTTTGACTCCCGTGAGGAAAGCGATTATCTGCCCCATAACTACGAAAAGAACTGCGTGGTATATACCGGTACCCACGACAATGATACCACCGCCGGCTGGTTTAAGAGCGCCAACCGCAAAGACGTCCAGATGGCGAAAAAATACCTGAACGTGCGCCTGAACAAAGACGGCGCCTGGGCCTTTATCCGGGCCGCCTATGGCAGTGTTGCCAACCTGGCTGTAATTCCCATGCAGGACTTCTTGAACCTGGGCAGTGAAGCCCGTATCAATACCCCTTCTACTCTGGGAGGCAACTGGATCTGGAGAATGAAGGAAGACGCTGCCAGCGAGGAACTCGCAAAGAAAATCCGTGACCTGGCAGAACTGTATTGCCGCTGCAAAAAGGAGGACAAAGAATGACCACATTTCAAAATGAGATTCTCAGCGCCCTGAAGGAAGAAACCGACAAGCCCCTCGCCGAGGCGGGCGCAAAAGCCGTTTATCAGGCTGTGAGCCGTGCGGCGCTGCGCCGTACCCGTGAAAACTGGAAAACCAACCCTGAGGGCAAGCGGGCCTGCTATCTGTCGGCAGAGTTCCTGATTGGCCGCATGGTCAACTCCAACCTGCTCAATCTGGGTCTGCTCAAAGAGACCCGTGAGCTGCTGGAGCAGAACGGGCTTTCTCCCGAACTTTTTGACGAGATCGACGACCCGGCTCTGGGCAACGGCGGTCTGGGACGTCTGGCAGCATGCTTTTTGGATTCCGCCGCTACCCAGAACATTCCGCTGGACGGCTTTGGCATCCGCTATCAGTACGGCCTGTTCCGCCAGACCATCGAAAACGGCTTCCAGCGGGAATATCCCGACGACTGGCAGCGTTTCGGCGACCCGTGGAGCATCCGCCGGGAAGAAGAAAAAGAGCTGGTGCATTTCCGTGGCCAGGACGTGTGGGCTGTGCCCTATGACATGCCGGTGATCGGCTATGGCGGAAAAACTGTGAATACCCTGCGCTTGTGGCAGGCAGAAGCAGTAAAGGGCTTTGATTTCGACCTGTTCAACCAGCAGAAATACAGCGAGGCTGTCCGTCTGGAGAACGAGGCCAACGCCATCTCCACCTGCCTGTATCCCAACGATGATACCGACGAGGGCAAGCGCCTGCGCCTGAAGCAGCAGTACTTCTTCTCCAGCGCTTCGCTCCAGTGCATCATCCGCCGCTATAAAGAGCGCTATGGCGATGATTTCTCCCATTTTGCCGATTCCTATGCAGTACAGCTGAACGATACCCATCCCACGGTTTCCATCCCCGAACTGCTCCGTATCCTGATGGAGGAGGAGCTGATGAGCTTTGAGGAGGCGTTCTCCATCGCCCTTCGTGTGTTTGCCTATACCAACCACACCATCATGGCAGAAGCACTGGAAAAGTGGAATCAGGAGCTGTTCTGCTCGGTAATCCCCCATGTGTTCCCCTATGTGGTGATGCTCAACAACGCCCTCAAGCGGGAGCTGCTTTCCCGTGGCGTGGAGAAAAAAGAGCTGTCCCGCTATGCCATTCTGGACGGCGGCCTGATCCACATGGCCCGTATGGCGATCTATGCTTCCCATTCCACCAACGGCGTGGCAGAAATCCACACCCGCATCCTGAAAGAGGACGCTCTGAAAGAGTGGTATGAGCTGTATCCGGAGCGCTTTAACAACAAGACCAACGGCATTACCCAGCGCCGCTGGCTGGGCCTGTGCAACCCGGAGCTTTCTTCCTTTATCGGCGACCGCATCGGCAACGGCTGGCTCACCGATCTGGATGAGCTGAAAAAGCTGATGCCCTATACCGGCGACGTGAACTCCCTGCGCCAGTTTATGGACATCAAAAAGGCAAAGAAAAACGAGCTGGCACGGTATGTCTATGAGCATGATAACTTTGGCCTGAACACCGATTTTATCTTTGACGTACAGATCAAGCGCCTGCACGAATATAAGCGCCAGCTGCTCAACGCCTTCTCGATTCTGGACATCTATTTTGGCCTGAAAGACGGCACCCTCACCGATTTTGCCCCCACCACCTTCCTGTTTGGCGCAAAGGCGGCTCCGGGCTATTATCGTGCCAAGGGAATTATCAAATATATCAATGAAATCGCCAACCTGGTAAACAACGACCCCAACGTCAACCGCAAGATGCAGGTTTTGTTTGTTTCCAACTATAATGTTTCCTATGCGGAGAAGCTGATTCCCGCCGCCGATGTTTCCGAGCAGATCTCCACTGCCGGCACCGAGGCCAGCGGCACCAGCAACATGAAGTTCATGCTCAACGGTGCTGTAACACTGGGAACCTATGACGGCGCTAACATTGAGATCGTAGAACAGGCCGGCGAAGAAAACAACTATATCTTCGGCGCACGGGTAGAAGATCTGGCACAGGTTGCCGACAGCTACTGCCCCAAGAAGATTATGAAAGAGAACCCCCGCATCCGCCGGGTTGTCGAAACCCTGGTGGACGGAACCTTCTCCGATGGCGGCACCGGCATGTTCAAGGAGCTGTATGATTCCCTGACCGAGGGAGCCAGCTGGCACAAGCCCGACCACTATTACCTGCTGCTGGACTTTATCCCCTATTGCGATGCCCGTCTGCGCATCAACCGGGAGTATGCCCAGCGTGAGGAGTTTGCCAAAAAGTGCCTGATTAACGTGGCCAATGCAGGCAAGTTCTCCAGCGACCGCACAATCAAACAATACGCCGAAGAAATCTGGGGCGTATAATCCTTTTTCAAAACAAAATCCCCGCACGAAAACAGCGGGGATGACAAAAGCACCCCCTGATGCAGCCAATCTGCATCAGGGGGTGCTCTATCTGTTAAGCTGCACGGGAAAGCCCGGCCTGTGATTCTGCCATACGGCACAAAAGAAGAATCCAGCGCAGGGATTCCCGCCGCCGCAGCCGGCGCACATAGCCAAAGGTTTCCAGCAGCGCACACACCTTATCGGCACAGCATACCACTATACTCTCCCGGTGGCGGGGAAGCGCCCGGAGTGTCAGCGGCCACATGTGGCTCAGGATGATATTTTCCTCCTGTCGGGTCAGGACAAAATACTTTTGGGCGTTTTTCAAAGCGGTTCGGGGATGGGTAAATCCATGAAGCCCTTCACAGCAATGAGGGGTATGCCAATCGTATAAAAAAAGGTCATGCAATAATCCGCCCCGTGCGGCGGCACGAAAATCCCACCGGAACTTGTGGCAGATTAGATAACTGAAAAAAGCAACAAACAGGCAATGTTCCAGCGTGGAAACATCCCCATGCTGGGTAAACCGCTGCATGGACTGCACACAGGGCGCATCCAGCAGGTCTTTTACGCAGAGGCGAAATTCCTCCGCACTGCCGTGAATCATGCAAGTGCCTCCTTTTTGAGAGTTCCAACATCTTTCTGCTGTTTTACTATACCAGAATTTTTGAAAAAAGGGAATCCCTATGCCTGCAGTTTATGCAGAAACCCTCTGAAAAACGCCTTTGCGTTGTCAGAAAAAATTTTTTCAATAAAAAAGGTTTTCCACAATCTTGGAAAAGAAAGTGGAAAACCCTTTTGATTTTTATATTTTATTTGTACATCGGGCCAAAGGCAGCGCAGGCACGATAATCCTGGCCTTCTTTGTCCATGCCGAATGCGTTCCAAACAGACGGACGGAAGATTTCGCTCTCCGGCACATTGTGCATGCAAACCGGAATCCGCAGGATGGAGCAGAGGGTAATCAGGTCGGCGCCGATGTGGCCATAGGTAATGGCGCCATGGTTAGCGCCCCAGTTGTTCATCACATCATAGGCCGACTTGAAGGCGCCCTCGCCGGTGAGACGGGGAGCAAACCAAGTGCAGGGCCAGGTGTAGTCGGTGCGCTTCCACAGAGTATCGGAAACCTCCTCCGGCAGGTTGACGGTCCAGCCCTCAACCAGCTGCATCACCGGGCCAAGACCCTTGACCAAGTTCAGACGCATCATGGTAACCGGCATCTCGCTGCGGGTCACAAAACGGGAAGAATATCCGCCGCCACGGAAATAGCCACGGTCAGCCGGGTTCCAGGTGGTGGCCTTCAGGCATGCCTGCATGTCGTTTTCGGTCATCTCCCAGAAGGGCTTGATGACGCCATTGCCCTGAGCGTCCTTTACCTCGCCGCAGGCATCGATACAGGCAGCACCGGAGTTGATCAGATGGATAAAGCCCTGGGACTCTTTTGCGATTCCCTCCAGCTCATAGCCGGTGGCTTCCTTCACAGCTTCGGGGCTCCAATAGGTACGCACATCGGCAAAGATCTGAGCGGTGTTGGTCAGCAGCTTGCCAAACAGCATGGAAACGGCATTGAGGGTATCGTTTTCGGTGCCCAGCACATACGGCTCACGGGCGCCCTCCCAGTCAAAGGAGCTGTTCAGCAGGGACTCTGCAAAGTCGCAGTTGGGATAGAAATCGGTCCACTGGCGCTGGCCCTGGAAGCCGCCCACCAGAGCGTTGTGTCCCAGGCGCTCTTCCTCGCAGCCTTCGGGCAGGTTGGGGTTGCCGTTATACAGGTCTTTGATGATGCACATCATCTTGACCACAAACTCCCAGTCCTTTTCCTTCTGCTCAGGGGTCTTCTGCATCCACTCAGGGTTCTTGTCAAAGCCTTCGGGGCAGTTGGCCTTTGTCCAGGCCAGTGCCTTCTCAAACTCGTCCTTATCATAGATATCCTCGGTCATGCGGCGGATGATTTCCACCTCGTCCACAGACTCTACCCGCATGCCCAGGTATTCCTCAAAGAATTCGGGGCTGATGATCGAGCCGGCAATGCCCATGCAGATAGAACCGATCTGCAAATAGGACTTGCCACGCATGGTGGCGGCAGCAACAGCGGCACGGCCAAAGCGCAGCAGCTTTTCTTTTACGTCCTCGGGGATACCGGTAGCATCGGCGTTCTGCACATCATGGCCATAGATGCCAAAAGCAGGCAGACCCTTCTGTGCATGGGAAGCCAGCACAGATGCCAGATACACAGCGCCGGGGCGCTCGGTGCCGTTAAAGCCCCACACGGCCTTGATGGTCTTGGGGTCCATATCCATGGTTTCAGCGCCATAGCACCAGCAGGGGGTAACGGTCAGGGTGATGTCCACGCCCTCACGGCGGAACTTATCGGCGCAGGCAGCGCTCTCCGGCACACGGCCGATGGTGGAATCGGCGATTACTACCTTTACCGGCTCGCCGTTGGTGTAGCAAAGGTTTTCCTCAAACAGCTTTGCGGCTGCCTTTGCCATGTTCATAGTCTGTTCTTCCAGAGATTCTCTCACCTTCAGGGGGCCTCTGCGGCCGTCAATGGTGGGGCGAATACCAATCACAGGATATTCACCGATCAATCTGCTTTTTGCCATTAGAAATCATTCCTTTCTGTCGCTCCGGATGGGAAGGCACAGCCGTTTAAGTGCTTTATGCCTGCCGGATTGTTTTTTATAAATAACTCCCCATAAGCCGTGTTTTGCAAGATACGGCCTGTTTTTTTCCTCGCAACATTACACTTTTCATCTATTTTGATTATACGTCTTGTTACCGCCCAGTTTCTTGTGATATAATGGCAAAAAACCGGATTATATTCACTTTTTTCTGGAGGCAGCTATGCAGTATTGGAGTTATAATGAGGTAAGACAACGTGGGACACGGGATTTCCCGGTGGAATTTCACCACATCGATATCCACCACCTCCGTTATGCCATGCCCTATCACTGGCATATGGAATGTGAACTGCTGCGGGTGATCGAGGGCAGCTTTTCTCTGACTCTGGATCACCGGGAACTCACGGTTAAAGCAGGAGATACGGTTTTTATCAACGGTGGGGTTTTGCATGGCGGGGTTCCGCACGACTGTGTATATGAATGTATTGTATTTGACATGCACACCTTTATAGAAGGACGAACCGCCTGCCGGGAGCAACTGGAGGATTTTCTCTCTCGCCGTATGTTGATTCAGGAATATTTTCCGGCCTCAGCGACGGAGTTTCATTGCCTGTTTGACGCTCTGTTTCAAACCATACAACAGCAGGCCGTGGGGTATGAGCTGACAGCCATTGGATACTTCTATCAGTTTTTTGGGCTGATTTTACAAAGCGGCGCCTGGCATGCCGGCCCATCCGGGCTGCGGGGCAGCGACCAGCGTATTTTGCAGCTGAAAAAGTCATTGGAACTGATTGAAAAGCAATACGCCAGCGACCTGACACTGGCAGATCTCTCCCGTGCGGCGGGCATGTCGCCCAAATATTTCTGCCGTTTATTCCGGGCCATGACGCACCGCACGCCCATTGACTATCTAAACTATTATCGTGCGGAACAGGCCAGTTTTCTTTTGGCTTCAACCGATCTCCCAATTACCGAAATCTCGCTGGAATGTGGATATAGCGATTCCAGCTATTTTATCCGCTCATTCAAAAAATTTAAAGGCACTACCCCACGAAAATACCGCAACGGAAATCATCATTTTCCTTCTAAAACTCCAAATCCAACCGAATAATCAGCATCTGCCTGCGGCAATTTCTCAGATTATTTGCAGGACAAGATAAGAACTCTGGATTTTTAGAGATCGTCCGCATAAATCATTCATAAAAAATGAGCCTGCTGTGAGCCATCACAGCAGGCTTTTCTTGTTCTTAGATCACCATTCCGCCGTTTACGCCCAGAACCTGTCCGGTGATAAACCGAGCCTCTGGGGAACACAGGAACCGGACAGCCTCGGCAACGTCCTGAGGGGTTCCCAGCATTTCCAGCGGGGTTTCTTCCCGAAGGGCGTCCAGCATTTCGGGAGAGAGATGCCCGTTCATTTCGGTTTGAATCACGCCGGGGGCAATGCAGTTTACCCGGATGCCCGAAGGGCCGGTTTCCTTGGCCAGCGCTTTGGTCAGCCCGATCACAGCGGCTTTGGCGGCGGAATAATGCACCTCGCACGAAGCCCCCACCTGCCCCCACATGGAGCTAATGTTGACGATCCATCCCTCCTGACGGCGGATCATGGCGGGAAGGGCACGCCGGCAGCAGAGGAACACGCCTTTGACGTCCACCCGAAACAGCTCGTCCCATTCGGTTGGGGTAATATCGGTAAACAGCTTTTGCTGGGCGATTCCGGCGTTGTTGACCAGCGCCCCCACGGTTCCCAACTGGCTCTCTACCGTTTCAAACAGGGATTCCACCTGGTCGGGGTCGCCGATATCGGCGCAAACAGCCAGCGCTACGCCGCCCTGTTGCCGGATTTGTGCGGCAAGGGCTTCGGCCTTTTCCCGGCTGCTGCGATAGTTCACAACCACCGCCCAGCCGTCACGGGCAAGAGCGCAGGCGGCGGCAGCCCCGATTCCACGGGAAGCGCCGGTGATCAATGCGGTTTTCATAGAGCGTCCTTCCTCTCTTCCTTGCTTGCTTTCGTTCTTTCTTGCTTGCTTTCGTTCTTTCTTGCTTTCCGGGTCAGTTCAGGTTCCCCGTTAGCAGCATAATGGCGGTAAGGGCTGCCAGCGGGGCGGTTTCGGTGCGGAGAATACGGGGGCCGAGCGTGGCGGTTTGGGCGCCTGCTTGTTGCAAAAGCTGCACCTCAGAAGCATCCACGCCGCCTTCGGGGCCGATGAATATCGAAATCGCCTTGTCCTCCGGCAAAACGATTTCGGGCAGCGGTTGGCCGCCGCCTTCATAGAACAGAATCATCCGGCTATCCCCAGAGCGGGAAATGGCCTGCTCCAGCGTGACCGGCGGCAAAACCACCGGAAGGCGTCCCCGGCCGCTCTGCTTGGCGGCTTCGTCACAGATTTTTTGCCAGCGGGCGGTCTTTTTGGATGCCGATTTTTCATCCGGCCGGGAAACACACCGCCGCATCATTACCGGGACGATCTCGGCGGCGCCCAATTCCACCGCCTTTTGAACGATTGCGTCCATCTTGTCCCCCTTGGGCAGCCCCTGATAGACGGTGACCCGCACGCTGGGCTCGGTTTGGGAGGCGTGGCGCTCCAACACCCGAACCCACACCTCGTCCCCCGAAAACCCGGTGATTTCACAGTGGTAGTCGGTTCCTTCGCCATCGCACAGCGTCAGGGGCTCTCCGGGTTTCATCCGCAACGAGCGGGCAATATGGCGGCCGTCCTCGCCGATGATAACGGTTTCTTCGCCGGTAAAAGGCGGAACAAAAAATCGGGGCATAGCAGCACTTCCTTTTTGACAGGTTGAAATAGCTTTTTGTTATCCCTATTATAGCCCGGAAGGGGGGAGGGTCGTCAAGAGGGTTTCAAACGAGCGAAAAACCAAAAGAGCCGGACTTTTTGCAAAGCCCGGCTCTTTTAGTTATAAAAGGAAAAAACGGATAGGCAGTGTTAGAGAAGGATTTTCACGCAGTCGTCCCCTTCTAAAAGGGTGGCCTGAAAATCATTGCCATAGGTGCGGGTGGGCAGCACAATGAGGACATTGGCCTCTTTGCAGCCATCGGTAAACTGGCGGCCATGAACGGTGCCGGGCTTCAGGGTGACAAAGGTGCCTTTGGGAACCCGGAAGGCTTCCAGCTTTGTGGAATCAAACGACCGCCCAGAGGGCGCCACATAGATTACGATATCCCCATCCAGCGGGAGGATTCCCTCGCTGGTGTACTGGTGATATTCGAGGAAATTGACAACCGGATCGCACTCGGTAACACTGGCCACCGAAACCGAGGCCGGGGTGCGGCCGTCCAGGTTCAGGGTGAGCAGGTCGGGTGCAAAACAGTTGGTAGAGGCCGGGTTGGCAGACCGGCTTTCCTCTACTTCTTTTACATGCAGGAGATCCTGAAAATCCCCATACCGGCGAAACGCCTCATGACAAAGAGGCTTGGGTGTGATTTCACGCATAGATAACTTCCTTTCTCATCAGGGTGGTTATTCCCCGGGCGGCTATCCCGCCCAAATTTTGCCCCATTTCTTTTTCTCCCCAATTTTTCGGACAAGCGCTTTGGTCGCCCTGTGCCGGCGGCTGCCAACACAGGCAGCGCTTCTCTTTTTCGTTCTGCTTTTTGGGACAGGATATGATTACAGGCTGTGGATTCCCTGTTGGTCGGCGTCGTCAAAGATCAGCCCCAGATACCGGGCGGCCTCCCGCAGGACATCTTTATAGCTGCCGTATACGCCGCCAACATGGTGAATATACGGCCCAAAGATGAGCTTTTCTTCCCAGCGCTTCCAGTTATCCACCTGGAACCACACATAGGTGCCGGTGGTTTCGGGGCCGTCCACAGCGCAGCCCTCACCGGCAAAGAGATAATATTTTCCGTCAATATCGTCAAAGCGGCAAACAGTCAGATCGCCCTTTTTCAGCTCCCAGCGCTCCTGGCCGTCTACCAGACGGGCGCAGGAATTGGGGTCTTTGAGCGAATAGGGGAAGGGCCCGCAGTGCCACAGCAGCTCGGCGTTGTCGTTTTCGGGGTGGCGGATGGTCAAATCGGCCAGGAACTCGGCCTCTTTGCCCAGCGTTACGCCACGCAGCATCGCCATGGTGACAGCGCCGTTGATATCGGTTTCACACGAGATGGGATATCCCTCATCGGCAATCTCTCCCAACGCCATACATACCGGCACACCCAGAATTGGGGTGGCGCTCCAACATTCCATAGCGCCAGCGGTGCAGTTGTTTTCGAGCATAAGCTGCTGGGCGGCAACCTTTACAGCGGCGCAGCGCTCTACCTTTTCGGGATTCATGGCAGAAACGTCAATACGGGACTTCATATCTGCCAGATAAGAGGTGTAGGCGGGGTCATTTTCCAAAGCCAGCTTGTCGGCTCTGGCGGCGATAGCGGTGGGCGAAATGGGAACTACCGTGATGCCCAGGCGGGTCGCCAGGTCGGCCTCGTTGGCCATCACGCTCATAAAGGGAACCGGGCGTGCGCCAAACTTGGCGATACGCAGTCCTTTTACGTTTTTGACCACCGACACCACCCGGATAAACTTATCGAACCCACGGCGGAAATCCTCACTCTCTGTTTCGCAGTTCCAGATATAGCTGTATGTTACGCCAAAACGCTGCATCACCTTGGTGCAGGCAAACATGCCGCACTGGGTATCACGTCCACGGCTTTCTTCGGTGTTGGGGCGTTCGTCCCGTGCGCCCCACATCAGGGTGGGAACCTTGAGAGCGGCGGCAACCCCGGCGGCGCACTGCTCCTCGCCAAAGTCACAATGGGGGGTAAACAGGGCGTCTACCTTGGCGTTGCGGAATTTCTCGACAACCTGCGGAATTTTATCGGTCTGATAGAGAATCCCGTTTTCGCAAAGATCGTCGATGTCCACGATCTCCACCACGTCGGGATGGATGGAGCGGATGACCGCCATAAATTTATCTTTTTGGCGCTTGGCTTCGTCCATGCTCAAAAAGCTGCGCTTGGTGGGCGCTACGCCCAGAATGATTTTTTGCTTATACATATTGCAAACCCCTTCCATAGAACGCTACCCGTTCATCAATTTCGGTATAGTCAATCTCCCCGGTTTTCATAAAAGTTTCCACTGTTTCCCGGTTGGGAATCCCGGCACGCCCGCCGATGCGGGTGCATTTGATAGAGGAAACCGCTGTTGCCAGGCGGGCACATTCCACCGGGCTTTTTCCTTCCAGAATCCCCGCCAGATAGGCGCCGTGGAAAACATCGCCGCAGCCAACGGTGTCCACCACCGGGACGTCATAGACCGGGACGGAGAAAAAGCCGTCTGGCCCCAGGCCAACGCAGCCCTGGCTGCCCAGTGTAAAGATCACCACCGAAGGCCCCATATCCCGGATGTGGGCGCAGTTGGCCTCATAGTTCTGATCCTGAAACAACGCCTCATAGACAAATTCAGAGGCGATAAACACATCGATCAGCCCGATATGCTCCAGCAGCTCCGGCTGATAATGGTCGGCATCGATCAAAACCTTGGCGCCGGCTTCACGGGCGATTTCGGCCGCTTTGACACAGGTGGGGGAACAGGTAGAGATAAACAGCCATTCGGTGTCTTTCAGCAGCTCGGTGTCCAGCTCGTCGGGCTGATAGGGTGTTGCCGAGCCACGGCGTCCCAGGATGCTCCGTCCTTTGGTTTCCTTGTCGCTGATCACAATGCTCAGCGAGGTGGTTTCCCCTTTGCGGACAAGCATCCGGGAGGTGTCGATGCCGTGGCGGTTAAAATCGGCAATGCAGAACTGGCCATAGGGGTCGTCGCCCACCATCCCCATCATGGCGCATTTAGCGCCCAGGCGGGCGCTGGCCACAATCCCGGTGGCCACTTTGCCGCCGCCCTGCCAGCTGGTTTCGTTGACAAATTCGCCCTCGTTGGGGCGGGGGAACACATCCACGCTCACGCCCAAATCGACGCAGGGGTTATCAATTCCCACAATCTGATAATTCTTCACAAAAAACTCCTCCGCCTCTGAAACGCTGCGATTACAGCGAGAACTTGTTGGGGTTGAGCAGGCGCATCTTTCCCCGCACAAAATCAATGGCTTCTTCCTGTGCCTGCATCATCAGGGTGATCATCTGGCCGTTTTTCTGCTCCGGGTCGGCAGCCTTGGCAACGGCCTGATAGCATGCCCGGAAATATTCTGTGGCGATATTGAACTTGCTCATGCCGAGCCGGACGCTTTCCTGCAACTGCTCGTGCGGGATATCGGAGCAGCCGTGCAGCACCAGCGGCACCGAGAGTGCCGAGCGCAGCGCACGAATCCGGTCAAAATCAAGGTTGGGGGTCTGGATGTATGCGCCGTGTGCGTTGCCAACGGCTACTGCCAGAGAACCGCAGCCGGTGCGCTCTACAAAATCGACGGCTTCTTCCACCTTGGTATAGTGGTCGGAGTTGACGATGTCGTCCAGCTTGGCGCCGGAGCCCACATGCCCCAGCTCTGCCTCGATGTCCACGCCAAAGATACCGGCGGTACGCACCACAGCAGAAGTGAGGGCGACGTTTTCTTCATAGGGCAAGGAAGAACCGTCCACCATGACCGAGGGGAAACCTGCCTTGATTCCGCTCACAGCAATTTCATAGCTGGCCGAGTGGTCGAGATGTACAGCGATGGGCACCTCTGATTTTTCGGCAAGCCCACAGGCAAAGTTAGCCACATAGGACAAATCGATATAGTCCGAGAAGCCCGGCCAGAGCTGGATAATCAGCGGGATGCGCTCCCGGTTGGCAGCTTCGGCTGCCCATTTGACGGTTTCATAGTTGAATACATTGATAGCAGCCACGCCATAGTGGTTTTCGGTGGCATGGCACAGGATATCTTTTACTTTTGCAAGTGGCATACAAAACAACTCCTTTATGAAAAGCCCTTATCTTGCGGGGGTTACGGTGCGATTTCAGTGTTAAAGAACAGGGTGTAATTTGGCAGGCTGTCGGTAAAGCGGCGGCTTGCCTCGTCGATGGTGCGGTAATCTTCGGGGCTGAATTCCCAACCGCTGGCCAGGATGTTTTCCTGTGCCTGCTTGGCGTTTTTGGCACCCACGATGGGGGCGGTGATGCCGGGTGTTTGCAGCAGCCAGCGGATAGCGCCCTGTGCGGGGGTGCGCTGATACTTTGCACTCACCTGTGCCAGCACCTCGGTGACTTCCAGGCAGCGGTTATAGTTTTCGGGCTGGAACAGGGCGGCACGAGCACGGCCGTCGGTGAACACGGCGTCCTTTTGATATTTGCCGGTCAAAAGGCCCTGCGCCAGAGTGCTGTATGGAATCACGCCGATTTGGTTTTCCAGGCTGAATTGCAGCAGCGGGTCGTCATAGCGCCACAGCAGGCTATAACAGGGCTGGATCACGTCTACATCGCCATATTTCATGGCTTCTTTCATTTCGTCCAGAGAGAAATTGGAGAGGCCGATTGCACGGATTTTTCCGGAACGCTTTAATTCCATCATGGTGCTCATGCGTTCCTCGATGGAAACCTCCTCGTTTGGAACCGGGTAATGGAGAAAATACACATCCAGATAATCGGTTCCCAGACGCTTCATGCTGTTCTCACAGGCCTGAATCATCAGATCGTGCTTCATGCTGGGCTTAAACACCTTGGAGATGATGCACAGCTTATCCCGTCCAATTTCTTTGGCCGCCTGTCCAACTACCAGCTCGGAACGGCCATCGCCATAGATCTCGGCGGTGTCCAATGTATTGACGCCCAGTTCAAAAGAAGCGTGGATCGCTTCGAGGGAGTTTTTATCTTCGGTCTGGCCAAAATAGTCTCCGCCCATCGCCCAGCAGCCCAGAATCAGCTCGGAAACCTGTACGTCACTTTTGCCCAGTGTTTTGTAATTCATGCCAAAAGCCTCCTTTAATACCTGACAATCAGAACTTTAAAACTTCTGATTTGATTATAAGTTTTTTATTGCAGTTTGTCAACTATATTTCAAAACAAAATTTCAAACGATTTCAGACAAAAAAAGCCTGCTGTGATTGCTCACAGCAGGCTTTCCCATTTTATATGATTACTCCCCGTATTTTTCACGCAGCCGGCGGGCGCCTTCGGCACGTCCGGTTGCTTCCAGTCTTTCAAGATAGGCGGGCAGGTTGCCTCTGGTATGATAGGGGCCGCCCTCCTTCATCACTGTCCACATCGGGTCGATCTGACTGTCGGACTTCTTCATCTCGGCGTCGTGCCAGTCCAGAATGATCTTGGCGCCCATGGCGCAGAGTTCGGGATGTTCGGCCTTCACATCGTGCTGCTCATAGGGGTCGTCCTTCAGGTTGAACAGCATCTCGTCGTCAAACAGATGATAGCCGTCGTGAATACTGCGGATATACAGCCAGTCGCCAAAACGTGCGGAACGCTGGCACACATGCGCCATCTGCGAAATCACCAGGCTGTCCCGTCCGGTGTCTGCCCCTTCCAAAATCGAACGGGCATAGCTCTCGCCGTCCCAGTTGGGCTTTTTCTCCACATGCAGCAGGTCTGCCATAGTGGGCAGCGCATCCAGATTATAGTGCAGTCCCTGGTCGGTGGCGCCCTTCTGGCCGCCCGGCCATTTGATGATAAAGGGGATGCGGCAGGTGGGCTGGTCGGCGGTGGCGTGTTCGGAATAGATGCCCAGCTCGCCCATGTTTTCGCCATGGTCGGCGGTTATAATAATGGCGGTATCCTCATAGATTCCCTTTGCCCGCAGGCTGTCAAAAATCTGGCCAATCAGTTCGTCTGCATACCGGATGCCGCAGTCATAGCCGTCCATCACAGCCTTGAGATCGTCCATGGTTTCCGCTTTTCCCAGCGCACGGGGGAATCTTGCATCTTTATCAGAGTTATACATTTGCAGCTCGTTGACAGAATGGGGGCCAACATGCTTGCGATGCTCTGCAAACACCTCTGGGGTGATCCAGGTTTCCAGCGGCTCATCGGCAAAGGGATTGCCAAACTCAGCGGGAGCACGATAGGGGGTGTGGGGGTCCCAGAAATGCACATGCAGGAACCAGTTATCCTTTTCGCCGTTGCGGTTCAGCCAGTCCAGCGCCACGGGCAGCACCTTCTCGCCCGACTCGATGCCACGGTTGCCCACGTTATAGCACTCGTTAAAGCCGGCGTTAAACCACCAGGAAGAATGGCGCTCCGGGAAGGTGCTGATGGAGGCAGTGTGCATACCGGCACGGCGGAAGATATTGTGGAAACAGTTCTCGTCGATCACATCCGTAAAATCACGGGGAGCGCCGGTCAGACGGCGGTCGGCCGCTGTGCCGCCGTGTCCCACAGCGCCGTTGCGGATGCCAAACATGCCGCTGACCAGTGCGGCACGGGAAGGCAGGCAAGGGGCGTCGGAACAATAATAGTTGTCAAAGCGCACGCCCTCAGCACAAACACGGTCGATGTTGGGGGTGGTGTCCCGGTTATAGCCATAGCAGCCCATATGGTCGGGACGCAGGGTGTCGATATCCACAAACAGAATTCTCATAAAACACACTCCGTTTCTTTTTCTCAGGAAATCCGTCCGTTCGGGGTTCTTTTATTACCTCTATTGTAGCGCTTTACACGCTGTCCGAAAACTGGTATTATGATATAAATTTAGCATTATTTTAACCATACAAGGAGATCGTGATGGAATCCTTTCGCTATGAAAACGTACCGCTCCCTCCCAACCAGCTCCCCCTGCTGGTATTTGAACGGGAGCATGATTCCGGCGGGCCGGGCTGCGAGTTCCACTGGCACCAGGAGCTGGAATTTTACTATGTAATCACCGGGGGCGTGCTGCTCAGCTGCGGGGGCGAGCAGGAATGGCTCTATCCGGGCGACATTGGCTTTGTCAACAGCTATCTGCCCCATCGTGGGCTGGATTTCCTCAACGGCACCCGTCATTATATTATTCAAATCAATCTGGACATGCTGGAAGGCGAAATCTGCTTTTCACAAAACCGGAGCTATTCTTCCCTGTTATTAGAAAAGCTCCGGGAGCTTCCGCCGTTTTTGCGGGAAGACCCAGAGCTGACATCGCTGTTTTCTTCTCTTGTGCAGGAATGGAAAGGCCAAAAGCCGGGGATGGAGCTGGCCGCCAAGGGGCTGCTGTTTCAAATCCTGGTGCGCCTTTTGCGTACTGCGCCGCAGCCCTCCTCTGCCAAAAACAGCGGCAGCTGGGAGCCCGGCTCGCTGGAGCATGTCCGGGATGTGCTTTTATATCTTTCGGGAGAATATCCCCACCCCGAAAAGGTGTCGCTGCCGGTCATCGCCTGCACCTTTGGGCTTTCGGTGCCATATCTCTGCCGAATCTTCCGCCGCCACACCGGGCGGACTGTGACCGCCTATCTCAACGAGCTGCGCTGCTCCCGTGCGGCAGCGCTCATCCGAAGCGGGGTGCCGCTCACTGAAGCCGCCGAGCAGGTGGGCATCCGGGACTACAACTATTTTTCCCGCATGTTTAAAAAGACCACCGGCCATTCCCCCAGCTTCTATCGCACCCCTTGTGAGGAAAATCAGCCCTGTCTGCGCTCTACCAGCAGCCGGTAGATTTCACCTTTTTTAAACGGCGAGGCCTGCGCCGCCTGCTTTGCCGCTTCCGAGGCGGGGCAGCCCTGCTCCATCAAAGTTTCCGCCAGCAAAACCGCCTGTTCCAGCGTCAGCTCGTCGGCGGGCTCCTCTGGCTTTGCCCCTTCAATCACCAGCACAAATTCCCCTTTGGGGGTATTTTCCCGGTAATAAGCCGCCGCCTGCCGCAGGGTGGTGCGCTGCACTTCTTCGTGAATCTTGCTGATTTCCCGCACCAGCGCAATGCGCCGGTCGCCCCAGGCTTCCAGCATGTCCTCCAGCGTGGAGGGCAGCTTGTGGGGCGCTTCATAAAATACCATAGTACGCCGCTCGGAACGCACCTCCTCCAGATGCTCCCGGCGGCTTTTTTTCGAGGTGCTGAGAAAGCCCTCAAACGTGAACCTTCCCGTAGGCAGGCCGCTCACCGCCAACGCCGAAACCACAGCGCTGGGGCCGGGCACCACCTGCACCAGAATCCCACGCTCGGCACACTGCGCCACCAGCATCTCGCCGGGGTCGGATATTGCCGGCATCCCGGCGTCGGAAACCAAAGCGCAGTTCTCCCCCGCTTCGATTCGGTCACAGATCATTTCACCCCGCTGGTATTTGTTGTGCTCATAATAGCTCACCAGCGGCTTTTTGATGCCAAAGTGGTTCAAAAGCTTCAGCGTAACACGGGTGTCCTCGGCGGCGATAAAATCCACCCCGGCCAGCGTTTCCTGCGCCCGTGGCGAAAAATCCGACAGGTTCCCGATCGGCGTGCCCACAACATACAAAATCCCACTCATTGGTTTTCGACTCCTTTCGCTTTGGGGTCTGGCTCCTCCGGCTGTCTTCCGGCACATTCCCGATAGTCGCCATAAATGCTTTCCATCTCTGCCGAAATCCCGCCGTCCTGGCCTTCGATCAGCAGCACCGGCTCCACCGTTAGCCCCGGCCTGCCGCCCCGGCGCCCCTCCAGCAAAAACAGAAACGGGGCTTTTTCGGGGCGCTGCTGCACCAGCCGCAGCCGCTTGGGCTCCAGGCCATATTGCCGAAACAGGGCGATGGTGTCGGCCAGACGCTGCGGGCGCTGGCAAACACACAGCCTGCCGCCCCAGCGCAGCCGGGGGAACGCCGCCCGAAGCACGTCTTCCATCGTGCAGGAAAGCTCATGCCGTGCCAGCTTTTCCTGACTGCCACGGCTCACGATCCCGGCTCCGGCCGCCTGATAGGGCGGGTTGCAGGAGATCAGGTGCAGCTCCTCCATCCCCGGCACCTTTGGCAGCGTGCGAAGATCGCCCCGAACCACTTGAATCAGGGATTCCAGCCCGTTGTGGCGCACCGATTCTTCGGCCTGCCTTGCCGCCTGCTCTTGCAGCTCCACACCCCAAATCTGCCGGGGACGCATCCTGGCCGCCCACCACAGGGGGATGGTGCCGCACCCGGTTCCAAAATCGGCGCAAAGTTCGTGGCGTTTTGGGGCAGAAAAAGACGCCAGCAAAATGGTATCGGTATTAAAGGTGTGCTGTCTGGTGGTGAGAACCGAAACCGCTGGGGAAAGCGGCTCCCATTTCCCCTGTTTCATGGAATCCCTTCTTCCTTTCTATCAATAACGAAAAAAAGCAGAGCATCGTTTTGTAATGCCCTGCTTTTTTCTACTGTGAGTCCGACTATTGAGTCTGACAATTAAGCCTGCTCGGGAGCGCCTACGGGGCAAGCATCTGCACAAGCACCGCAATCGATGCAGGTGTCAGCGTTGATCTCGTACTTTCCGTCGCCCTCGGAAATAGCCTCTACGGGGCAGCCAGCAGCGCAAGCGCCACAGGAAATGCAGGAATCGTTAATAACATATGCCATTGGTGAGCACCTCCTAAATAATTATACCTTTATTATAATGAGTTTCGGAAAAAATGCAATAACTTTTATAAAATCTCAATGCCGCCAACCGGAAATTCGCCCAAAAGTCAAAGCTTGTTCCGGTTGCGCAAACAGTTTCGTTAAATTTGCGTAGTAGCGCAATTTTTGCAGCAAAATTTGCTGCAAAAATCAATCCTTTTCCAGAGAGCGCAGCTGCTCCAGTTCCTTTTTGTTCACCTGGATCCGGCCGTCCCGCAAAACCTTTACTTCCTTCATATGGAAGGTTTTGGGAGCTGCTTCCGGGGTCTTTTCCATCTGGATGGTGAGCATACCGGTCAGGATGTTCTGGTCGATGACCGTTCCCTTGCCGTCTGGGGTCATCACCAGCGCATTCACCTTGGGAGTGGTACGCAGCAAATCCTGATAGGCTTCCTGCTCATATTTCAGGCAGCACATCAAACGGCCGCAGGCACCCGAAATTTTAACCGGGTTCAGCGACAATCCCTGCTCTTTGGCCATCTTGATGGAAACGGGCTGGAACCCACCCAAAAAGGTGGAGCAGCAGAAGGGGCGGCCGCAAATGCCGATTCCTCCCAGCATTTTGGATTCATCCCGCACGCCGATCTGGCGCAGCTCAATGCGGGTGCGGAACACGCCCGCCAGGTCTTTTACCAGCTCCCGGAAATCCACCCGGCCGTCGGCGGTAAAATAAAACAGGATCTTGCTGTTGTCAAAGGTATATTCCACATCCACCAGCTTCATTTCCAGCTTGTGGGCGGCGATTTTCTTGCAGCAGATCTCAAAAGCAGACTTCTCCCGCTTGCGGTTTTCTTCCACTCTGGTCAAATCGTCCTGGGTGGCAATACGGATCAGCTTTTTCAGCGGCTGGACGATCTCCTCGTCGGCGATCTCCCGGTTCTCCATGGTGACTTCGCCGCACTCGATGCCACGGGCGGTTTCCACAATCACCTGGTCACCCTTTTTGAGCTGGGTAGCGCCGGGATCAAAATAATACATCTTTCCTACATTTTTAAATCGGACTCCAATTACGTTGGCCATTCAGGACCTCCCAATCTATCTTGACAGCGGCCTCCCTGCCGGGAAGCCGCCCTGATTTCTTCATTTATTCTTTTATTCTTTCTATCTACAAGGGATTTTATCATCATTTTCCCGCCAGCATCCGCAGCCGGGCGCAAAATTCCGTTACGAGCAAAGGCGTGTTTGCGTTTCGATCCACCCTGCGCCGGGTTTCTTCGGCCAAAGCAGGCAGCTGCACCAGCCGGTTCCGGGTAAGCCTGTCCGCCAACACCCGTGCGGCCTTTTCACATTCTCCGCCGCCGGCCAGCAAAATCGGGCTTCCCGCACGCACAGCGCACGCATCCCGGAAAATCAGCGTGAGCTGTTCCATCACTGCCCGCACCATGGCACGATCCCGGAGCATGGGAGCTGTGGCCTCCAGCAGCGGAAGCTCCTGCGGCAAACACGCCGCCGACGCAATCGCCACCGCCATCTCCACCGCCTCGCCTTGGGTCTTTTCGGTAAAGGCGGCGATCATCTTGCCTACATTGCAGCCATACCGGGCAGCGGCTTCTTCCATCTCGCTGGGCGTTGCCTGGGGGCACACCTGCCGGGCGGCCTGCACCGCCTCCTCTGGTGAAGGGGGCGAAAGGGTGAAAATCTGGGCACGGGAACAAACAGTGGGCAGCAGCGCCGACGCCGACGGACAGGTCAGAATAAACAGGGCGTATTCAGGCGGCTCCTCCAACACCTTGAGCAAAGCATTTTGCGCCTGCACCGACATGGTGTGGGCGCCCAGCAGCAGATAGACCCTGCGCCGAGCCTCGTGGGGCTTTTTATAAACATCCGAACGGATAAACCGAATCTCCTCTACATGGAAGGAACGGGACGCCCCCGACCCCTGCGCCGTGTGGATATCGGGATGAGAGCCGGCAGCCGCCTTGATGCAGCCGGGACACCCCCCGCAGGGAGCCTCTCCCTCGCCGGTACACACCGCCGCCGCTGCAATCAGCTTTGCCAGCGTATGCTTACCAAGGCCGTCCTCCCCCTGCAAAATAATCGCATGGGGAAGGCGGCCTTCCGTAAACAATTTGGACAGGAGCTGCTTTACCTCCTGATTGCCTGCAAAACCTGGGAACCGCAACTTACACCTTTTCGAAGCGATCCACGTTCAGCACAAAGATGGTGGAACCGCCCACGGTAACTTCTACCGGGAAGGAAGAATACATTCCCACATCCATGGTGGAAGTGCTGGGAACGATCTGGGTGCGGCGGCTGCTCTGCTTGCTGATGATCTCAATGACCTTATCCACCTGGTCATCCTCCACACCGGAGATAAAGGTGGTGTTTCCTGCCATCAAAAAGCCGCCGGTGGTGGCCAGCTTAGTTACAGAATAGCCGTTTTTGGTCAAAGCGGAAGAAACCGCACTGCTGTCATCATTGCTCACAATAGCGAAAATCAATTTCATAATAAAATCCCTCCAAATCCTCTTTTGGGTTTTGGTCTATGGCAAAACATTGTTGTCATAGGCAAAAACAAGGATTGCTGTTTACGCCTATTTTATCACTTCCGACGAAAAAAAGCTAGAGGGAAATCCACAGTTTTGTGACGGATTTTCAGAATTTTCATCCCAGCCCCAACATCCGGGCAAGGCTCGCCACCGCAAAACACACCACCACCCCGCAGGCCGTGGGGATAACTGCCGCCAGCGCCGTCCACTTCCAGCTCCCGCTCTCTTTGTGAATGGTGAGGCAAGTGGTAGAGCAGGGCCAGTGCATCAGTGAAAAGAGAATCGTACACAGCGCCGTGACCCACGTCCAGCCGTTCTCCCGGAACAGCTGCCCCAGTGCAGGCAGCTCCAGCTCCATGATCTGCCCCTGCGCCATATAGGCCATGATGACAATGGGAATCACGATCTCGTTGGCGGGGAATCCCAGGATAAACGCCAGCAAAATCACGCCGTCCATCCCCAGCAGCCGCCCAAAGGGGTCTAGGAACCCGGCGCAGATGGCCAGCAGCGTCTGCCCGTTTATGGTGAGGTTTGCCATCAGCCAGATCACCAGCCCGGCGGGCGCCGCCACTGTGACGGCACGCCCCAGTACAAACAGGGTGCGGTCCAGCACCGAGCGCACCAGCACCTGCCCGATTTGCGGCCTGCGATAGGGCGGAAGCTCCAATGTAAACGAGGAGGGCTGCCCTTTTAGAACCGTTGCCGAGAGCAGTCGGGAGACCCAGAACGTCATCAGGATTCCCAGCAAAATCACCCCGGTTAAAAACAGTGCCGAGAGTACCGATTCCCCCAGCCCGCCAGAGGTTCCCACAAAAAACAGGGTGATCAGGGCAATCAGCGTGGGGAACCGCCCGTTGCAGGGGACAAAGTTATTGGTGAGCATGGCGATAAGCCGCTCCCGTGGGGAATCGATGATGCGGCAGCCCGTTACGCCGGCGGCGTTGCAGCCAAACCCCATACACATGGTGAGCGCCTGCTTGCCGCATGCCTTGGCCTTTTGAAAGCAGTGATCCAGCGTAAAAGCAATACGGGGCAGGTATCCCAAATCTTCCAGCAGCGTGAACAGCGGGAAAAAGATCGCCATGGGCGGCAGCATCACCGATACCACCCACGCCAGCACCCGCCATATACCCATGACAAGCACTTCCCGCAGCCATATCGGGGCGCCCAGTCCCAGCAGCCCGGCATCCATCTGGTCGCCCAGCCAGAACAGCCCCTGTGAAAGCCACTGGGAGGGGATGTTCGCCCCCTCGATGGTAATCCAGAATACTACTGCCAGCAGCAGGAGCATGATGGGGATTCCCGTCCATTTGCCGGTGAGAATCTTATCCAGCTTCAGGTCACGCTGGGAGAGTCCCTTTCCCTCTACCGATTTTTCCCAGATATGCCGGGACGATTCGGCAATGGCCGACACCATCCGGTCGGGCAGCTCCTCCATCCTGATGCCGCCTTTTTCCAGCTCCCTTCTGGCCAGCACCAAAGAGCGTTCCAGCGGGATTCCCCCAACGCCCCACTGTTCCCGGATGCTCCGGCACAGGGATTCATCCCCCTCTAAAATCCGCAGCGCCGCCCACCTGGACGCCCGGATGCCCTTTTCCTGCAACACCGGCTCCACCACAGCGGCCGCCCGCTCCACTGCTTGGGGATACTCCACCGGACGCAAATCCTCCTGCTCAGTTTTGCACACAGCGTCAACCGTGTCCAGCAGCTCCTCAATCCCCTGCCCGCTCCGGGCGGTAACCGGCACCACCGGAACGCCCAGCTCCTGCTCCAGCTTTTCCCGGTGGATGAGAATCCCCTTTCGCCGGGCTTCGTCCATCAGGTTCAGGCACACCACCACTTTTGGGATCAGCTCCCGGATTTGCAGCACCAGATTCAGGCTTCTCTCCAGACAGGTGGCATCGCACACCACCACGCAGGCATCTGCCTGACCAAAACACAAAAAGTCCCTGGCCGCTTCTTCCTCGGCGGAATGTGCCAACAGGGAATAGGTACCGGGAAGGTCTACCAGCAGATACGGCTGCTCTCTCCAAACAAACCTTCCCCACGCCGTTGCCACGGTCTTGCCCGGCCAGTTGCCGGTGTGCTGGCGCATGCCGGTGAGCCGGTTAAACACCGTGCTTTTCCCCACATTGGGATTCCCGGCCAGGGCGATCACTCTGCCTGTCATCCCCATAGCACCCCTCCTGTATTCCGTTCCAGCCGAACCCGGCAGGCGTCCTCTTTCCGCAGGGCAAACACCGCCCCCCGAATCTCATAGGCGGCGGGGTCTCCAAACGGGCTGCGAAGCAAACATTCCACCCGTGTCCCCTGCGTCAGCCCGATATCCAGCAGCCGGCGCCGCATCGGCCCCGCCAGCTCCAGCCCGGATACCCAGCCGCTTTCACCTTCTCTCAGCCCGCTGAGCAAACAGGTTTTCTTCATTGGCAACCGCTTCCTCTCTGATTTCAAATCTTTGGAGAAAGCCGGTCATGCGGCCCTCCTGTACCCATAGTATTGGAACACAGGCAATTTGGTTCCCAAAAAAAGAAGGCGGCAGGCCCTTCATGGTTCCATGAAGTCCCGCCTCTTCTGCTCCTCCGCCCGGTATTCCTGTGGGGGCAGCCCGGTGATTTTCCGGAAAATCCGGCTGAAATATCCGGGGTCATGATACCCGCAGGCTTCGGCCACTACCGAAACCGGGTCGCTGGAATTGATCAGCATTTGCCGTGCATGAGAGATCCGAACCTGGTTGAGGCACTCGGTAAAGGTTTTGCCAAACATCCCCTTGAACTTGGCGGCAAAATTGCTGTAACTCAGGTTGCACATTTCCAGCGCCCGCTCCATCAGCCCATCCTCCTCAAAATGCTCCCAGAGATACTGCATCACCTGATTGAAGGTTTCCTGCTCCCGGGTAGAAAGCCGCAGGCTGTTCACCGGGGAATCCGGCACCTGCTGCACCATCTCCGAAATCATCATACAGATTACATTCCGCATCCGGGTTTCAAACCCAAAGCTGCGCTCCCGCTCCTCTTTGGCCAGCAGCTCAAGCCAGGGTTGCGCCTTTTGGGTGCCGTCGGAGAATATCAGGCAACGATAGCCGCTTTCGGGCAAAACCGGGCGCAGATATTGCTCCTCGGCCTCAAAGGATTTTTGTGAGAGCAAAAGGGCGGTATCAAACTTTAACAGGGTGAGGTCGGTACCAGTGGTGCTGGTGTTAACAAATTCATGCACCTGTCGGGGATGGATATAGATGGCTTCTCCCGCCGAAAGCGTAAGGGAATCCCCGCCAATCTTGACCCTTTGTTCCCCGGTGTGGAGAAAAATCATCTCGCAGCAAAAATGCCAGTGCAAAAATGCGGTATCCAGATACCGATAGTTTTGCGAACGATAGAATTCGATGGGGTAATTGGGCAGCTGATCGGTATCGGTCACGCTTTCCATTATGATGGGCGTTTGATTCATGGAGCAGCCTCCTAAATAGATTTGTCCAGATTTCAAATAGGCAATTCCATAGAAAATCCGGCGCAGGGGTTTATAATAAAAGTAAACAGTGCTTTTGAGAATGCACGGGGTAAGGAGTATGATGAATATGGAAATTCTCAAGTATCAGGGGTTTGAACCTGACTACCGCAATCTTGTAAACGCCGCCCGGAACCAGTGGGTTCCCCGCATCCCGCTCTATGAACACATTATCGGAGCCAACGCCATCTATGAGATCACGGGCAATCGCCCCTATGACCTGATGGATTCTGAAAATCCGGACGACCAGCGGGAAGGCATGAAGCAGTATTGGGACTTCTGGAAACAGATGGGCTATGATACCGCCTCTCTGGAGTTTTGTATCACCGATATCCTGATCGGCGGCGGCGCTCTGGGCGCTCACAAAGAGGGCTGCATCAAAACACGGGAAGACTTTGAAAAGTATCCCTGGGATGAGCTGCCCGAGCTGTATTTCCAGCGGTTTGCCCCCAAATTCCGCATGCTGGCCGAAACCTGCCCCGCAGGCATGAAGGCGATTGGCGGCGTGGGCAACGGCGTGTTTGAGTGCGTACAGGATCTGGTAGGGTATATGGATCTGTGCTTTCTGCGCTCCGACGACGAGGAACTGTATGCCGACCTGTTCCGCAAGATGGGCGAGGTACACGCAAAAATCTGGCAGCGGTTCCTGAAAGAATATTCCGACGCCTATTGTGTGCTGCGCTTTGGCGACGATCTGGGCTTTAACACCATGACGCTGCTTCCCACCGAGGATATCGTCGATCTGATTCTGCCGCAATACCGGCGCATCACCGACCTGGTTCACGAAACCGGCCGTCCCTTCCTGCTCCATTCCTGCGGCAACCTGTTCTCTGTATTCGATGACATTATCGAAAAGGCCAACATCGACGCCAAGCACTCCAACGAGGACGGCATTGCCCACTTCAGCGTGTGGGTCGATAAATATGGCGACCGTATCGGCAACTTTGGCGGCATCGACACCGACGTTCTCTGCCGGGAAACCCCCGAAGGCATCCGGGACTATATTCTGGACTGTCTGGAGAAAGTCAAGGGACACGGCGGCATCGCCTTTGCTTCCGGCAACTCCATCCCGGACTATGTACCCGTAGAGGGCTATCTGGCCATGGTCAACACCGTCCGTCAGTGGCGTGGCGACAAGCTGATCGGCTAAGTCAGAACAGGATCGCAGAAACATAGGTCACGGTGCTGTTGCCGCCGCAATAGTGCAGCCCGGTGGCACGGCACACATCACTGACCATAATGCCATAGGCTTCCATTGGAACTGTGAACTTTTCGGGAAAACGGCAGGGGGCGTCGGGATAAGTGCAGATTTCACACCCGCCGCATCCGCCGGAACCCAGTGGAAGGATTTCCTGGCCGCCCTCACGGGCTGTTTCCATCGCTTTTTGGAATAGCCCCCGATGATGGCGGCTTCCTTCTTGCATACCCTCAAAATCAAAGGAATCCTCCAGATGGGTGACGGTGAGCATCACTACGGCTTTTTCAAATCGCCTCACTCGTTCCTCACATTCCTCCAGCGTGCCGCATCCGGGCGGGCAACACCATTTCTTTCCATAAGCGCCGCACCGGTTGGCGGCACACATGGCTCGAACTTCCGGCAGCAGTTTGATTTTGGCAGCATCCATGATGCCAACCTCGTCAAAACCGATTTCCCTCATCAAATTACAAAAATCCTCATAAAATTCCATTGTATTCGCTCCTTTCTGTTTGTTATACTTTGGATGGAATTTGAATTTTCAGCAGCATCCCAAAATCAGGCGCTGCGAACAGGAGGAGTCTGTTATGCCATTTATTGAACTTCATATCGGGGAACGCTGTGAGCGCATCCCCTTTTCCGGGGAAATTCCCCTTTCGTCTGTAACCGCCCCCTATGGCCTGCCCATGCCCTGCGGCGGCCACCACACCTGCGGAAAATGCAAGATCAAAGCGGTTGGTGCGCTTTCTCCCATTACGCCGGAAGAAACCCGCCTGCTCACCCAGCAGGAGCTTTCTGAGGGAATCCGCATGGCCTGCTCGGCGGCGGCGGTAGGGGACTGTACCGTGTACTTACCCGAAACCAGCCGCAAGAATAACGAAGTCCTTCTCACCGGCACCCAGCGGCAAGCCAACGCCAACGGCTGGGGGATCGCCGTGGATATCGGCACCACCACCATTGCGGTTTATGCCTGCCACAACGGACAGATCGTAAGGAGCGCCGGACAGATGAACGGCCAGTCTGTTCATGGGGCGGATGTGATCACCCGCATTGGGGCAAAACGCCACTTGGAGCTGCAAAAAATTGTGGTAGAGCAGCTCTCGCAGATGTTCATGCAGGTTTTGGGCGATGAGGTAGCTCCGGAGCAGGTGGAACAGATCACCATTACCGGCAACACCACCATGCTGCACTTCCTCATGGGGCTTGACCCCTCCTCGATTGCGGTTTCCCCCTTTACACCGCAGTCGCTGTTTGGAGAATTCACCCCGGCTGCTCAGCTGTTCCCGGCATTCCAAAACGCCCAGCTCTATCTGCCCCCCTGCGTTTCCGCCTATGTGGGAGCAGATATGGTGTGCGCTATTACCGCTTCTCAGATGTGTGAAAAAGAAGAAACTGCCCTGCTGGCGGATATTGGCACCAACGGGGAAATGGCGCTTTATCACGAGGGCAAGCTTGTCACCTGCTCCACCGCTGCCGGCCCGGCTTTGGAAGGCGCCTGTATCCACAACGGCATGGCCGCCGCCCCCGGCGCAATCGACCGGGTTTCGCTGGATGAAAACGGCAACCTTGTTTGGCACACCATCGGCGACGTCCCCGCAAAAGGGCTTTGCGGCAGCGGCCTGATCTCGCTGATAGCACGGCTGGTGGAAACCGGCGGCATCGACGAAACCGGCGCCCTGACCGACCCGGTGGATGCACCGGACGGCTCCGGCGAGGACTGCGTGCTGATCGGCGACAGCGGAGTGTTCCTCACCCAGCAGGATATCCGTCAGGTACAGCTGGCAAAAGCCGCCATCTGTGCCGGAATCCTCACCATGCTGGAGGAGTGTGAGCAGGAAGCCTCCAAAGTGGATGTGTTTTATATCTGCGGTGGATTTGGCAGCTATATCGACCCCCACGCAGCCGCTGTGATTGGGATGTTCCCCCCCGAACTGGAAAACAAAGTACAGGTATTGGGCAACGCTGCCGGTTCCGGCGCTGTGATGATGCTGGACGCCCAGCACCGTGAGATGACCACAAATTTACGGGATCGTGCAACGCTCATTGAACTTTCCACCAGTCCCGTATTTATGGAACAATACATTGAACAAATGTGCTTTGGCACTGAATGAATGGAAAGGACTGTTAGCTATGGCAGACACACACAAGCAGAGATTTGAAAAGGCCCTTCGCCGGGAAAAGATCACCGGCCATGTCCCCCAGTTTGAACTGGTGTTCTTCCTCACCATGGAAGCATTTGGACGGGTCCACCCCTCCCACCGCCAGTATTCCCAGTGGAACCAGATGAGCGCCAAAGAGCGGGAACTGCACCTGCAGGATATGGCAGACATCTACATCAAAACTGCCCAGCGCTATGAGCACGATGCCATCTTTGTGCATCCCAATCCCGGCGAACTGGACGACACCCGCCGCCTGTTGGAAATCATCCGGGAAAAAACCGGTGACGAATATTTTATCATGATGCACGGCGATACCACCCTGAGCATCCCCACGGGCGATGAAATGATGGAAATGTCCATCAAGATGTATGAAGACCCCGACAGCCTGCACGATCAGCAGAACCGCTGGATGGAAAACATGGAGAAAAAGGCATCTGCCCTCGCTGGCACCGGCCTGCTCGACGGCTTTGCACTGTGTTCTGACTATGCCTTTAACGTGAATCCCTTCTTTGCCCCCGAACTGTTTGAGGAGCTGGTAGCGCCCCACCTCAAGGAGTGCATCGACACCTACCGTCGTCTGGGTTACTACACCATCAAGCACACCGACGGCAACATCAACCCCATCCTCGACCAGATCGTGGCCTGCGGTCCCGATGCCCTGCACTCCATTGACCCGCAGGGTCACATGAGCCTGACCGAAGTTCGGAAAAAATATGGCGACCGCATCTGCACCATCGGCAACGTCAACTGTGGCCTGCTGCAAACCGGCACCGAACAGGAAGCAATCGACGATGTTCGCCGCTGCCTGAAGGAAGGCATGGACGGAAACTATGGCTTCATCTTCTCCACTTCCAACTGTGCCTATACCGGCATGCCGCTGGAGCGTTATGAGATGATGGAAAAAATCTGGAAAGAAGAAGCTATTTACTAATTCTTCTTTTTCCATTTTACAATCCTATTATCTGATTTTCAACCGCCGTTTTCTGTTTTCAGAAACGGCGGTTCTTTATTATCGCCTGATAGGGCTTTTTTCCCCGGCGGCGGCGTGCTATAATAACGGTAACCAATCATAAGGGAGGGGCTTCTATGAAGCTGACAGAAAAGACCCTGGAACAACAATATCTTTTTCATGGACGTATCATCCAGGTGCGGCTGGATAAAGCTGAGCTGGAAAACGGCGCTGTGGTAAACCGTGAGGTGGTGGAGCATCCCGGCGGAGTGTGTATCGCCGCCCTGACCCCCGAAAACGAGCTTTTGCTGGTGCGCCAGTTCCGCTATCCCTATGGCGAAGTGGTGTTGGAGCTGCCCGCCGGAAAGCTGGAAAAAGGGGAAGATCCCTTTGAGGCCATGAAGCGGGAGCAGAAAGAAGAAACCGGTACCACCGGAACCGAATATGTTTCGCTTGGAAACCTCTATCCCACGCCCGGCTACACCAACGAGATCATCCGCCTTTGGGCCTGCCGGGTGGCAAGCTGGGGCGAACAGTCCCCGGATGAGGACGAGTTTATCGAAGTAGAGCGCATCCCGCTTCAAAAGGCGGTGGAGATGGTGATGGAAAACCAGATTCCCGACGCAAAAACCCAAATCGGCATTTTAAAAACCGCTGCGCTGGTGCAGGCCGGCAAGCTGTAATTTCCCTCCCCGCTGTGCAGGCTGCATGGCGGGGATTTTGTTTGGAATGAGAAATTCCCTCTTTTCTTTTGGGCTACTATCCGTTATAATTATTTATATAACTTTATTAGCAAACAACCTTTTTTATCCTGGAAAGGAGTTGTATGGAAATGAACACAAAATTCCCCGTTCTTTCAGAAGAACAGCGCATCCGGATGCTGACGCCCCCCACCGGAAAAATCAAAATGGTGCTGGACACCGACACCTTTAACGAGATCGACGACCAGTTTGCCGTGGTCTATGCCCTGATGGCCAGCGAAAAACTGGAGGTACAGGCGTTTTATGCCGCCCCCTTCTTTAACGAGATGTCTTCCGGTCCGGCCGACGGCATGGAAAAAAGCTATGAGGAGCTGCTGCGCATCCTCAGCCGCATGGGCGTTTCCCCAGAGGGGCGGGTATTCAAAGGCTCCGACCGGTATCTTCCCGGCGCTGAAACGCCAGTGGACAGCCCGGCCGCCCGTGACCTGATCGAAAAAGCCCGCAAGGCCACCCCGGAGGAACCGCTATATGTGGCCGCCATCGGCGCCATCACCAACGTGGCTTCAGCTGTCCTGCTGGCGCCGGATATCATTGATAAAATTGTGATCGTATGGCTGGGCGGCCATGCCCTCTACTGGCCAAATGTACGGGAATTCAACCTGATTCAAGACATCCCCGCTGCACGGGTGCTGCTGGACTGCGGCGTACCGATGGTGTTGCTGCCCTGTGGCGGCGTGGTAGACCATCTCATCACCACCCTGCCCGAAATCGACACCTTTGTAAAAGGGCGTGGCGATATCGGGGATTTCCTCGCCATGCGCTACCGTGGCTGCTCCAACGACCATTTTGCCTATTCCCGTGTCATCTGGGATATCTCGGTGATTGCATGGCTCTGCTGCCCCGGCGGGGTAAGCACCCAGTTGGTACACAGCCCCATTCTCACCGACCAGGCCACCTGGAGCCGGGACGATTCCCGCCACCTGATCCGGGTTGCCAATCAGGTGAACCGTGACCGGATTTTCGGCGACCTTTTCCGCCGGCTGGACGACCACGCTTCCCGTTAAGATTACACCATAAAAAATCCGTCCCGGCGCAGTGTCTGCTGCATCGGAACGGATTTTTGATTGTTTCAGGTTTTGCTGTCAGGACTTCCGGCTCTCCATTTCGGCATAAGCCTCTTTTACGATGTCGTCCAGCTGAGCGCACAGAGAAGCATCCAGCACCGGCGTCATCTCACGATATCCGGCGGTGACACGCTCCACAAACTCATGAGCACGGTCATAAATATCCTTTTGTCCCTTGGCGACCCAGTTGCTCCAGTCGTCACGGTTAAAGATATCGGATACCCAATAGCTGTCACGCAGGTGTTCCACGGTGTGTTCTTCGCCCAAGAAGTTGCCGGCAATTCCGACTTCTTCGATAACGTCGTATCCAATGGTTTCCTCGCTGACTTCAAAGCCACGGGTGATGTAGTTATAATAATCCAGCCATTCGTTGTCGATAACCAGCTGCTCATAGCTAAAGCCCTGGTCAGCGCCCACAATGCCCTGGCAGCCAATGCTGCAAGAACCACTCAGGCTGTTAAACGCCGCGGTGATGCCCTTTTCCAAGCCGCCCTGGAAGTCTGGTACCAGTGCGTCTGTCAGGCCGGTGTTGGTGCCGCCGCTGATGCCATAGAAGCGTGCCATCTGTGCCGCTGCCACGCCAAACAGCGCCTGGTTGGGAGAGCCAAAAGAGCAAAGCATGGTTTTGGGGTCGATGGAGTGGCAGGACGCAGAGAATCCGGGATACTCGCCGGTCATCATGTGAACGAGGAAGCTGCTTCCCAGCACCTCGGCTGTTTCAACGGTAAGCGTACCGCTGATGGTGACCGGAGCGGTGGCAGAGCTCATAGCCATAGGCGCAATACCCAGCCCGCCGCCGTTTTTGGCAAATTCCAGTGCCATTTCCACCGTGTCAGGCTTAAAGGTCAGGGGGCTGATCGTTTCAAACAGATAGCCGTCACGCAGACCCAGCACCTTGTTGATCTGTGCCACATACCTGGCGCCGGTGGGGGTCAGGATATAGGTGCCGCCCGGCTTGGTGGAATATTTCTGGATGTCGACAATACTCACCACATCGGCAATGTCATAGGGAACGTCGGAAGGAACCACCGCTGCATTACACACCGGGATGTTCTTTAGATGCTCCACCAACTTGATGATCTTGAGGTTGTCGTCTCGCAGGCCATAACGGCGCTGCTTGGTTCCATAATCCGCCAGTGTTACCTGTGTGGAAATCCAGCCGCTGAGCTGCTGGGCTTCGTCGGCAATCTTATATTTGCTTTCCCGCTTCATTTTGTCCAGGAACTGTTCCATCACTTTGACCGGGAACTTTACCACCTTGGTATTCATATCTACCTGGCAGCCCACGTCGGCGCACATTCCCAGCACTTCGTCGTTGGGAACCTTCATGCCGATATTCGCCAACACCTTCAGCGAGGCGTTGTGGATCATCAAGATTTCGTCGTCAGACAGAACTTTGAGGGATGTTTGAATCTTTCTCATATAAATCCTCCAATTAAATACTTATTCATACCAACCATATTTCAGGCAAGCGTCCCGCAGAGCCTTGATGTTTTCCATGGGGGTATAGGGCGGGATATCGTTGCCGTCCCGGAAAATAAACTTTCGGGAAACCGGCTTAACTTCTTCCAGAATCCGCTTGGATTCTGCCTCGATCTGTTCCGGGGTGCCGCTGTGGATCAGCTGGGCGCAGGGGCCGCCCTGAATGGTGACCTCATCCCCCAGTTCCAGACACAGCTCCCGATGATTGACCGGGAAGCCGGTGTCAAAAGAATAGATGTTCAGTTCATCCCGGATGGTCTTAAAGTGCCGGGTGGCATCCCCACAAAGGTGGACGCCGCCACGCTCCTCCATGGTAGACAAAGCAGAAGCCAGTTTTTTGTGATAAGGCAGCACAAACTCCTTATACATATCGTTAGAGATCAAGAGGATGCTGTCATCGGCAAATCCAAACGACTTTTCGATCTCCGGCTTGCCCATATATTTCCGCCATGCCTTCATGCGGGTGATGGTACATTCTGTCAGGTACTCCATCAGCTGGTGGTAATAGTCCGGGTCTTCATACATGTCGATACACAGATTGTCGGGACCTCTCAGCTCGCAGGCAACGGTAAACATGCCGTCGGTAGTGGTAAACCACGCCCCGATGTCGCTGATTTTTTGTCCCAGTATCTGCGTGGTTTTACTGCGTTCCACAAAATAATCGTAATATTCCTTCGCTCTGGCCATAAACCCGCCAAAGGGATCGGGAATTCCCTTATGGAACAATATTTCCTTGTTGTCGTCGTTCAACAGGGGGACTGCATAGGGGACGTCGTGGTCGGGGTAGCAGACCTCGGCGCCCAGCCATGCGGCTTCATAATAATTCTGAAAATCCACATTTACGGTCCAGCCGTTTTCCGGGATACCCATTTCATGGTCGCCCACGATATTGAACTTTGCGTATTCACTGAACCGGCACTGCATCTCAAACATCAGCTCCGGGTCGTTGGAATATTCATAAAAGGAAACGTCTTTGGGGTTGGTTATGGGGTTCAGCACATAAAATCGGTCGGAAATACCGGTAATCATGGGGACACGCTGGTGGACTCCCTTGGAAAAATCCTCCCAGAGCTTTCTGACCTCCCGATTGTGCTCTCGGAAATCCATCTGATTTTTCACACAATCCCTCTCTTTCTTAATACAGCTCCTCCGGTTTCATACAGTTCTTCCGGCCGCCAAACACAGCGGACTATTTTTTCTTTGACACTCCCTTATTCTTTGACACTCCCCAATGTCATGCCTGCCACAAAATATTTTTGCAGGAACGGATATACCAGCAGAATCGGGATCATGGCGATAAACACCTGTGCTGCTTTCAGGGTGCGGTCTGAGATCAACCGCAGCAGCTCGGCCTGCGCCTTCGTCATAAGCTTGGTATTAGTCGATACCAGGATTGACTGCAAATAGGTTTGCAGAGGATAGTTTCTGGCGTCGCTCATATAGATCATGCCATCAAACCAGGAGTTCCAATGGGACACCATGGTAAACACCACCAAAGTGGCGATGGCAGGAAGCGAAATCGGAATGTAGATCTTAAACAGGATGCGGAAATATCCGGCACCATCAATAAAGGCGCTTTCTTCCAGCTCTCTGGGCACTGCCTTGAAAAAGTTCATCAACAGCACCATATTGAACACAGGAACTGCTCCGGGAAGAATTAGGGACCAGATCGAATTGAGCAGCCATGTATATTTGACGATCATAAAAGTGGGGATCATGCCGCCGCTAAACAACATGGTTATCATAAAGAACCAGACAAAAAAGGTGCGGCTGGAAAAATCCTTTTTCTGCTTGGAAAGAGGAAACGCTGCCAAAATTACCATTAGCATATTGATTCCTACGCCGAGCAGCACACGCTCAATAGAAATTATAAAAGCGCTCCAGAATTCTTTTTTCTGCAAAACATATTCATATGATTTCAGTGTGAACTCCACCGGAAACAGTGTTACCTTGCCTGCGCTCACAGCTGTACTGGAGCTGAGCGACATGGACAGGATATAGATAATCGGAACCAGACAGACGGCGGAGCAGAGAACAAAGAACAGGATGTTCACCACATTAAAGGCCCTGCGGGCTGGTGTTTTTGTTACCATTCTTTTTCTCCCTCCCTTAAAATACGTTATAGCCAAACTTCTTTTTGGCAATCAGATACGATGCGGATACCAGTACGAAGCTCACCAGCGAACGCAGCAGGCCAACCGCCGCCGCCAATGAATACTGGTTATCTTTTAGACCTGCACGATACACCCAGGTATCGATTACGTCGCCGGTACTGTATACACTTGGAGAATACAGCATCAGGATCTGGTCGAGTCCAGCGTTGAGGACATAGCCCATGTTGAGGATGAGCATCAGGATGATATAGGGCATGATGCCGGGGATGGTGATCTTCATCACCTGATTGAACCGGCCGGCACCGTCAATCGCCGCCGCTTCATAGAGGGTGGGATTGATATTGGTAATCGCTGCCAGATAGACAATGGCGTTAAATCCAGTGTTCTGCCAGAGGTCTGTGATAATAATCACCCAGGGGAATGCAGCAGCTTCTCCCAGATAGTTGACCGAAGGAATCCCTACTTGAGAAAGAATCAGGTTGAACAGGCCGTCACGAGCCAAAAATTCACGGAAAATTCCGCCCAAAATTACCCAGGAAAGGAAATACGGGGCATAAATGATGGTCTGTACTGTGCGTTTATAGACCTTATTGCCCAGTTCATTGAGCAGGATCGCCACGATAATAGCGCAAATCATCCCCATCAGGATTTTCATGGTCGCAATAAAGAAGGTGTTGCGTACCACGCCCCAGATATCGGGGATTTGCATTAATCTTTCAAAATTATCCAGCCCTACCCATTCTGATCCAAAGAAACCCAGCGTGGGCTCAAAATCCTGAAACGCCATGACCAGACCGAACATTGGGCCATAGGAATATATCAGAACGAGGAGAAAGGGAGGAAGCATCATCAGATAAAGTGGTATCTGCCTTTTAAATGAAGCAGATAATCCCTTTTTCATTACATTCACCGCCTTTAAGATTCAGGTGCGGAGCTGAAATGAAATGCTTCCTCCCAACTCCGCACCAGCTGTTACCTGACTAAATCAATTATCCCAGCGAGCTCTGGATGCTGACACCGCCGTTATCCTGGAACCACTTGTTCACTTCTTCGGTAGCGGTGTTGCCATAAATTTCATCCCAAGACTTCAGGAAATCGTCATATGCAGAAATATCTGCCTTGCCGGTAATCACATTGATTGCCATCTCGTCATACATCTTTTTCACAGTCGGCTCATTTTCAATCATGAAATCAGTGTCTTCAGCGGTATACTCATTGAATACAATCCGCTTGTTCTGCACATAATTGTCAACGACTGCCAGAGAGGTGTCGCCCGCCAGATAGGAACGATAGGCACACCATCCGCTGCTGTTTCCGTTCTTCTCATAGTCCATTGCCTGATCGTAGAACTGCTTGTAGGCTTCGCACAGGCCATCGGTCTTGCCGTCTTCCTGTGCAGCGCTGATTGCGAGATAGCCCTCGTAGTTAAAGGTGGGGTTATAGATAGGCAGCGGGTAAGCCAGGAAAATCTGGTTACTGTCGGCGGAATTGGTATTGTACTCCTCAAATTCCATGGTTTCGGGGTTGTTGTTCAGGTCGTGATAGAGGTTGGTCATCTTGACCAATGCTTCGGGATGCTTGCAATCCTTGGTGGCAACCAGAATATTCTGTACCTGTGCAGCATCACGGGCAATCTTGGCTTCACCATATTCACCGCTAACAACCGGTACGGGAATCCAGTCTGCATTGGGGTCAATGTCCAGATGGAGGATCAAAGGCCAGTATGCACCCCAAACATCCGCAAACACAATGCCGCATTTGCCGTTATAGATGTCCTGGTTACGCATATCAAAGTCCATGGTGGCAAAGTCCTGGTTGAAATAGCCCTTCTGATAGTATTCAGCGGCCTTTTCCAGAGCGGCACGGGTGCGTTCACGGCTTTCCTCGCCAAACATACCATCTTCGATCTCACCCTTGCTGTTCTGATACCAGGTATTCGGATAGGAGTTAAACATATTAAAGAACGAGTTGTTCAAAGTCCACTCATGAGCAGCCTGGGTAGCAGCGTTCAGCGCCACAGCATAGGTGTCGTCTGCACCGTTGCCATCGGGGTCCTGAGTCTTAAAGGCTTCCATGATAGCCTCTAGATCTTCCATTGTTTCCGGCTTCTCCAGATTCAGCTTATCCATCCAGTCCTTGCGAATCCAGATCATATCGCCGCCGTCCTGATAGCCAAAACCGTTGGTGATGCCATAATATTTGCCGTCTTTGGTAGCGGCATCCAGCAGGTATTTATAGTCGCCGGTCAGATACTGGCGGGTATATTCACTGGCATATTCGATCAGCGGAACTGTGATGTCCTGCAGCATACCGGCCTTATACATTTTTTCAAAGGTGGTGCGGTCAACCGACATAAAGTCAGGCAGATCGCCGCTAGTCAGCATCGTGTTGACCTTTTCTGGGCTCTGAGAGCCGGGGCAGGTCCATTTGAACTCATACTTGATGCCCAGTTCTTCCTCATATCTGCGGGTATAAACGTTCTGCTCAATCGAGTCGCCCTCTGGGAACCAGAAAGCACCGTCGTTTGCAGTATGTACCACGCTTACCGTGATAGCAGGGTCATATTTTTCATAGGGATCTTTGGTGGGGGATTTGACTTCTTCCAGCGACATAGGGCCATTGTAATCGCTTTTACTGGAAGTATCGGTGTCGTCAGAGCTGGTCTCGCCGGATTGTCCGCACGCAGCGAAAGAGAGAATCATGCCGCATGCCAAAAGAAGTGCTAAAAACTTTTTCATAGCGGTTTCATCCTTTCAAAAATTAATTAATTTATTTACCACTCCATCGGAGGAAGGATCTCCTTCTGTCTTTCGCACATTTCATCAATCAGGGCAACTGCATTGTTATAGTTGGAAATGGTGGGATCCAGCAGCATTGCCTGCAGCAGCTTGTTCTTAGATTTCTCGGCATAAGCCTCAATCACCAGGCGGTGGATAGCTCCCTGGGTATTGATCATGGCCGAAATTGCTGTGGGCAGTGCCTCTACCGGCTGGGGATGTACGCCCTCGGCGTCGATCACACAGGGACCTTCTACGCACATGTCCTCCATGATTCCCGGCATGGTTCCCTTATTGGGCATATTCAAAGAGGGGATATAGCGCTTGAGGTCGAACACGATTGCCTCGATGATCGGGATACCATATTCAGCCGAACGGGTGAGCTTGGGCTCCTTGAGCGAGAAGATTTTCTCGTATTCATCGTCCTTAGAAAGGTTTTTATCGTGGATATCGATACCGGTGGGGTTGGAGCTGAAATCATAGACAAAGCGGGGCGTCTTTTTGGTCTCCCACGGATGCTCCCGAACCGGATCGAAGAAATACTGGATCTTGGTGCTGGCCAGGAACTCGTCGCTCCATGCGATATATTCGCCGATGTGGTTGGTTCCCGGGTACGGATACAGGCCATAGGTGCGGAACATCATACGGGAAAGGCCGATTCCGTCCCAGTCTGCCAGCCAGTGACATTCGGCTTCTTTTTCACGAAGCAGCGGATACAGGTCTTTTCCGGTGGCCTTTTCGGTAACAGAAGTGAACCAGCCAAAATGGTTCAGACCATAACCAACTGCATCGATCTCTTCCCGCTTCATGCCCAGGATATGCGCCATCTGGTACATGCCCATCTCATAGCCATGGCAAACGCCAACTGCATGGATCTTGGTCAGGCGATTGATAGCCTCCACCAGCTTGGCTTCGGGGTTGGTGTAGTTAATCAGCCAGGCATTGGGGCAAAGTTCTTCCATCCGATGAGCGATGTGCAGCATGGGAGGCAGATTGCGCAGGGTGTGGAACATACCGCCAGGGCCGCCGTTTTCGCCATATACCTGACGGAAGCCGTATCTTCTCGGAATATGGAAGTCCATCGACCAGTAGTTCTCACGCTCCACCTCGATGGCGGTGATGACAAAATCTGCATCACGAACCGCATCGTCCAGCTCCAGAGTAGACCAGATCTTCACGTCACGGCCGGAAACCTTGAGGGCTTCCCCAGCGTATTTGGAGCTGACACGCAGCGCCTTTTCATCGATATCCATCAGGCAAACTTCCAGCGGAAGGGAATTGAGCATATCGCTCAGCAGGATATCGGAGAGAGTGGGCGGGCAGAAGTTTACGCTGCCGGCGCCGATAATGGCAATTTTGAGTTTGGAATACTTCATCGTATGTCCTTCCTTTCTAAAGTTCATCTATAAATCCTTGTCGATCAGTACCTGTTTTATTAGCCGTCTGTCATCCATGACAGCAGTTCTTCGGGATAGGGGCTATGCCCATGGGAAACATAATATCCGGAAACCCCATGTGCAAAAGCAATACATTCATCACAATCCAGACCTCTCAGCAGCCCATATACGAAACCGGCGTTAAAATTATCTCCTCCACCGGTTGAAAGCACGGGATGCTCGATGTGGCGGTTACTCTGTACATGGACATGACCCTGATGTACGCAATAGCTGCCGTCTACCAGATGGATGATTAGCCGGTTACATCCCAGCAGCTCATATAGCTGCATGGCCAGATCATCAACCGTATCATATACCAGCTCACCTACTTCGGCCACCCGCTCCGCTTCGTTGCGGTTAAAGCTCACCGAAAGATCAAAGCAGCTGCCAAAAGAACGGATCAGTTCCACCGCTTCGAGGATTTCCTGAGAGGAACGGGTGGAACAATCGGAAAGGTCGATAAAAGCGCTGCGTTTTTGCGGTGTAAGCTGGGGGAAAATTTCCTTTTGCAATCCTCTCCAAAGGGAAAGGCTGCCCTTCATCTCGCTCCAATTGAGCAAAACGATCATCTGGCTTTTTTCAAACAGAGAAACCAGCTGCTCCCTGTCGCATCGGTGAATCATGGTGCCATAATCCAGCTGCTCAATATCCTCGTTATCTGCCAGCATCAATTTGCCATCATCAAACTCCAGCGCCTGACAGTGTCCGGGATTGGAAACTGAAAACAGCCGACAGCTTTCTCCTAACCCTTTGAACAGGGGAACCACTTCGGGATACCCCATTGCTCCCACGCAATTGACAGTTACGCCCAACCGGGAAAGTGCATGTGAAAAAATCGGCATATTGCCTCCGATTTTTTGGGCTTCCCTGTGCAGTTCCAGAGAACAGCTTTTCTGAGATTTTCCGGCGATATATTCGCCGAACTCCCTGAGGGTGGAAAAAAAACCATCGCCGGGGCATCGCACCCGAAGGATACTGTCTACATATCCATCAAACCCGGCGGTCACGATGGTATCAACAGAGGAGTGCATCAGCTTTTGCAGCCTGTTTTTGTCCACTCATGTACCCTCCTTTTCATTTATTTACTATCTTTATTAAATATATTAATTTATTTCTTCGAGTATGTCAATACCTTTTAAATAAGTTTTGAATGTTTTTTATTTTTTGTTTACTATCATTCTATATTCTCTATTTTTGTTTTGATTTTTTATTTTTTGCACTATTAATTTTAAAGGCTGCAATTTATTTAACTTGTATTATTAACTAAATCTCTTATCATCGCAAATAAAAGCCATATACTTCTTTTACTTGTTTATCCCTTTAAAGACTCACACCAACAATATTATCATTTTTGTAATAGGATCACTTATTGATAAATAGTGGGTATTATGTTATAATGAAAATGTAATTTTGTTTTAAGAAAATAACTTTGGACTTTCTACTTTTCCTTTACATCTATTCTAAAAACAACTATTATCCTGAGAAGGAGGCATACTTTGTTATGAAAAAGCTTACCTGCCTGCTTGCATCAGCCGTCTGCCTGTTCCTCGTTGGATGCCAGCAAACTCCGGATATTCCCAACGACGTTACCCACTGGGAGGCAAAAGGAACCCACTGGGAAGCCGAAACAGACTTCCTCTATTCCAAAGAAAACACCGAAAAATACTGGAAAGTTACATTCACCTGTGATACCCCCGAAAATGTCTACGACAAAAGCGGAACGGTTTCTTTTGCATTGGGCACTGGTGAGGGTACCGAGATTTATACTTACAGCAAAACGGAAGGAGTTTTGCAAAAAGAGGAGATCCACGATCCCCCTGAAATTGAGCGTGTCAAACCCATCTCCGATACCTCGTTTGAAGTCCTCTATGATATGGAACTCATAGACTTCTCTCCAATCGAAGACCAGAAGATCAACGTCCAGATTGGCAGCGGTGTTGAAGATGAAAGTATCAACCTGCGCTATATAGAATCAAAATAAAGAAGCAAGAAGCGTGATAACAAAGAAAATCCGCACCGCCAAACAGATGGCAGTGCGGATTTTCTTTATAAAAAGGGTTATTCTTCCTCGTCTTCCTCCTTCTCTTTGTCCTCCTGGTAGGAAACATCTTTTACAATCAGGATTTTGCTGACCCTACGCTCTTCTACCTTTTCTACGGTAAAGGTGAGGCTTTTCAGCGTAACAGAAGGACGCTCTCCCTCTTTGGGAATCCTGCCCAGCAGTTCTACCACCAAGCCGGCAATTGTATCATAGTCCCCCTCTGGCAGATGCACCTGCAAAAGGTCGGAGATTTCATCGATTGAGGTTGCACCGTCTACTGTGAAAGCGTTATCGCTCACCCGGTGGATTTCTTCTTCCTCGTCATCGTATTCATCCTGAATATTGCCCACGATGGATTCCAGCAGATCCTCCATGGTGACGATGCCCTCGGTCCCACCATATTCATCCACCACGATAGCGATCTGGATATGCCGGGCGGTCATCTCCTCCAACAGCTCACTACAGTTCTTGCTTTCGGGCACAAAATAGGCCGGACGCATATAATCCGTCATTTTGGCGTCGGGCGGAACTGTACCTGTGACATATTTGAGCACATCTTTTACATAGAAAATTCCAAGAATCGTGTCCAGCTGTTCATGATAGACCGGCATACGGGAATACCCTTCCTCTACCGCCAAGTGGACTGCTTCCTCGATCGTCATGGTATCCTCTACCGCCACCACTTCGGTACGATGCGTCATGATCTCACTCACTGCACGGTCGTCAAACTCAAAGATATTGGAGATCATCTCCCGTGCGCCTTCATCGATCACGCCTTTTTCTTCGCCCACATCCACCATCATCAGGATTTCTTCCTCTGTAACGGTTTCTTCCGAATGGTTGGGGTCAATCCCCAGCAGACGCAGCACCAAATTGGTGGACACGCTCAGGAAGCTGATGAACGGGCTGAAAATCTTGGCCGTAGCCGAAAGGATTCCCACAAAACGGAACGAGAGCTGCTCTGCCTTCTGCATGGCGATCTTTTTGGGAACCAGCTCGCCCAGCACCAGTGAAAAATAAGAAAGCACAATGGTGATCAGGACGGTGGAAACCCCGACGATAGCCGAATGAGAAAACGGCAGGAACGTGAGCTGATCTGCCAGCATCCCGGCAAAGCTCTGGGAAGCAGATGCCGAAGTCAAAAATCCGGACAGCGTGACGCCGATCTGGATGGTCGACAGGAAGCGGCTGGAATTCTCGGTGAGTTTTACCAGCTTTTTGGCTTTTTTGTTCCCCTCGTCGGCCAGCTTTTTGATTTTACTGTCATTTAATGTAATGACAGCGATTTCGGAAGCGGCGAAAAAGCCGTTTACCAAAATCAGCACCAGCAGCAGGAAAATGGACGTCAATGCGCTTTGCAGGTCGGCAGAAACCGCCGGTTGGGTGGCCGGGCTTAAAAGCCACAGCATACAGTTGCCTTCAGGTTCGGGAGGCATAAATTCTTTTTCCCCTTTCGTTTACAAATCAGTTTGTTTTTATTGTACCCTACCCGGCGCCCATCTGTCAACGCACAGGAAAACCCGCTGGGAACGGCTGCGGCGGCGTGCGGCGGCGCTGGAGAGCGATGGTAAAATATGCAGCGCCCTTTCTGCCCTATATTCACGGTTTTTGCCGGAATACCGCTGTTTTTTCTTCTGCCCCCCGATTTTGCCTGCGCTTTTCATCATCAAAAGGAAACCAGAGGAGAAAATTCGAGAAAATCCGGATTTTGCTTTACAGAAAGAGCAAAAAATGATAGAATTTAGATGACGCAACCTGTTTTGTGAATCAAAACCGGTTGTAGTGGTTTGCCACGCCTTTTCGACGGGGCGGACCTGCCAGTCTTTTTTTGGATCGGTGCACTAATTTATTCCTAAAAAGGAGGAAATATTCCCATGGTAAGAACCAAGAAAAGCATGGACGGCAATACTGCTGCTGCACACGTAGCCTATGCGTTTACAGAAGTTGCCGCCATCTACCCCATTACCCCGTCCAGCCCCATGGCAGATAACGTGGACGTGTGGTCTGCTGCCGGACAGAAGAACATTTTCGGTACCCAGGTCAACGTGATGGAGATGCAGTCTGAGGCCGGTGCTGCCGGCGCTGTTCACGGCTCTCTGGCCGCCGGCGCTCTCACCACCACCTTTACCGCTTCTCAGGGCCTTTTGCTGATGATCCCCAACATGTATAAGATCGCCGGCGAACTGCTGCCCAGCGTGTTCCATGTTTCCGCTCGCTGCGTTGCCAGCCATGCGCTGAACATCTTTGGCGACCACTCCGACGTATATGCCTGCCGTCAGACCGGCTTTGCCATGCTGGCAGAGACCAACCCGCAGGAAGTTATGGACCTGGCTGCTGTGGCTCACCTGTCCGCTATCAAGGGCAAGGTTCCCTTCATCAACTTCTTCGACGGCTTCCGTACCTCCCACGAGATCCAGAAGATCGAGGTTTGGGATTATAAAGATCTGGCCGAAATGACCGACTGGGATGCTATCCAGGCATTCCGTGACCACGCTCTGAACCCCGAGCATCCCGCAATGCGTGGTTCCCACGAAAACGGCGATATCTTCTTCCAGCATCGTGAGTCCTGCAACAAGTACTACGACGCCCTGCCCGCAGTGGTAGAGGAGTACATGGGCAAGGTCAACGAGAAGCTGGGCACCAACTATCAGCTGTTCAACTACTACGGTGCTCCCGACGCCGAGCGTGTGATCGTAGCCATGGGCTCCATCTGCGACGTGGCCGAGGAAGTTATCGATTACCTGACCGCTAAGGGTGAGAAGGTCGGCCTGGTTAAGGTTCGCCTGTATCGTCCCTTCGTTGCTTCCAAGCTGCTGGAGGCTATCCCCGCAACCGCCAAGAAGATCGCAGTTCTCGACCGCACCAAGGAGCCCGGCGCTCTGGGCGAGCCCCTGTTCCTGGATGTTGTGGCTGCTCTGCGTGAGGGCGGCAACAATG